>JAIBCI010000024.1 GCA_019694255.1 Saprospiraceae bacterium | reverse complement strand
TCACTGTTCCAATGCCTGCAACCGGATGTATTGACATCTGGGCTAAGGATCTGGATCATGGTTCATATGACAACTGTACTGCCAAGGAGAACCTGAAGTTCTACTTCGATGGCGATCCTAACAAACCAAGCATCCGTATCTGCTGCCAGGACTTCATTGACAAACAAGCCAATGATGAACTGAGAGTTGATGTTGAAATGTGGGTAGAAGATGAGGAAGGCAACAAAGACTACTGTAAGACTGTAGTCATTGTACAAGACAACCTCGATATCTGTCCAAATACCGGATCATTTGGTAAGATCACTGGTGAGCTGAAGACCAGCAAAGGTGACCTGACAAATCCTGTAGAAGTACAATTGTACAACAATGGTTCAATGATGAAAGAAGTTGTAGGTGGACCTTATAGCTTCCTTGATCTGAAGCTTTCACAGAGCTACACTGTTAAGCCTCTCAGAAATGACGAGCCTCTGAATGGTGTAACTACTGCGGATATCGTTAAAATTCAGAAACACATCCTCGGTAAGAGTGCTATTACTGACGCTTACACGTTGATTGCTGCTGACGTTAACAATAGTAAATCTATCTCTTCTGCTGATATCGCAGAGATCAGAAAGCTGATCCTCGGTACAATATCTGAATTCAGCAAGGTTAAGTCTTGGACATTTGTTCCATCTGCTTACACATTTGTTGATCCTACGAATCCATTTGACGCTCCAAGAGAGCAGAATGTAAACTTCGGAGCTACTAAGGAAACTAAGGACGTTCCGTTCGTTGCAGTTAAAATGGGTGACGTAACGCAGGATGCAAGAGCAAGTAACCTGAATGCAGGTAAGACCAGAACCAATGGTACCCTGAGCTTTGAAATCGATGAGAAGAGCCTGAATGCAGGTGACACTTACAAAGTAGATTTCAAATCAAGCGACTTCAATAACATCACTGGTTACCAGTTCACATTGAAATTTGATGCTTCTGCATTAAGTTTTGAAGGAATTGAAGCAGGTGTATTGAATACAAATGAATCCAACTTTGGTCTTAACAGACTGAATCAGGGTGTTATTACTACAAGCTGGGATGCCAGAGATGGTGCAAGCTTCGGTAAGAATGATGTTCTGTTCAGCCTGATTTTCAAAGTGAATAAGAGTGTTAAGGTTAGCCAGATGTTCACAATCAACAGTGATGTGACTACGGCTGAGGCTTATAACGTACAATCAGATGTTGAAGGTGTTAAATTGGGTGTTCGTACTGATCGCGGTGTAGTAGCTGGTGAAGTATTCGAACTGTACCAAAATGAACCTAACCCATTTGCTAAGCAGACTGTCATTAGCTACAGATTGCCTGAAGCAAGTGCAGTAAAACTGACCATTTACGATGTTACAGGAAAGGTTGTTAGAGTATATTCATTGAATGGCCAGAAAGGCTTCAATTCTTATACTGTTAACAAGTCAGAACTGAACAACGCAAACGGCGTTCTTTACTACCAACTTGACGCTGCAAACAATACTGCTACCAAGCGTATGGTTATCGTTGAGTAATCTGAAATACTGAGATTAAATTCGAAAGCTTTACTGCAAAACGGAAACGTTTTGCAGTAAGCATTTCGGATAAAAATAAATCGGTTTTTGGGATGGCCTCTCTTCAAGTAATTGAAGGGGGGCTTTTTTTTTGCAATAACCTTATCTTAAGATGACAATTGGACTCGCTGGATATTATCATATATAATATTTTATTATAAATAGAAAAAATATATTAAATAACGCTTGTTGAATTAATTATATATTATATAAATTTGCAATATGATTGACAGTCAGCGTTAAGCTCGACTTATTGTCAAGTCCCTTCCTAAAAACATAAGTAATGAAATATCCGACTGTATAAAATGCAGCGGTAAGGTCAATCGTATTGATTGGCTGATTTGGATTTGGCAAAACAGTACTTATGTGCGTATTAAACTCTTTAGTCTCTTCTGTAAGGATCATTTTATCCCTGACCCTGCTAAGTATTCAATTCTGTCTCGCAGAAAAGGTGAGTTCAGAAAGGTTTCTCCGCTTCGACGCACATAAGACTGTATTTAATCCATTGTCTTCCACCATCATAGCACCATCAGACAGGGTTATTGTAATTAGCACGCCTGGGCGCTGTGACACGGACGTTGTTTTGCCTCCTGCTACCATTAATCTCATGCCAGGATGTACGCTAAGATCAGTTACTGTCAATGCTGTTAAAACAACGCTGTCAACAAATGGTGGCACTGTCAATTTTGGTACTGGTATTTATCGAATCGTGTATTGTGCGGTCGATAATTGTAGTTCAACATTTTGTGATACAATGGTGCTGGTCGTATTAGATAGCCAGGCCCCCAACATGGCTTGTATGCCAGAGGCAGTAGTTAATCTCAATTCAGATGGGGTGGGTTTTGTCCCTGCATCGCACCTCGATGGAGGATCGTATGATGAATGCGGACACGTTTTTTTTAAGGCTAAGCGGATGAACTTACCCATCGGTTATTCTTGCCAACCCGCACAGAATCCATTCAATAAGTTCGATGATGAAGTTCATTTCTGTTGCCGTGACATCAGTAATTCACCCATTCCAATCATTTTAAGAGCGTATGATATTTATCCGGGTTCGGGAATAGTGGATGATAGCTTTTACTTAAATCATTATGTGGAGTGCATGGTAATGATCACAGTAAAGGATAAGATTGATCCGATTCTGAATGTACCACCAGACATTACAATAAACTGCGGTACAGATCTGGACAGTCTTTATTCTGCGATGAAAGCAGATTACAGGGATAATTGTTATAGTCCGGTTCTTGAAGAGAGAATTATTCGAAAAATAAATGCATGTGGTTATGGCACCATTGAAAGAATTTTTACCGTATACGACAGCAGCGGCGTATTTGTAAGTAAAACTCAAAAGATAACAATAACTCCAAAAAGTACATTCAATGGTTTAGATCCGAATCAACTTCGTTGGCCTGAACATAAGACAATCTTTGCCTGCCGTGTAAATACAGATACGATTGATGCCGGCAAACCGATCATCGTTGAATATGAATGTGATAATGTTACGGTTTCCAGTAAGGATGATAAATATTCGTTTAACCGAGGTGGCGTATGTGCAAAAATCCTCCGACACTGGATAGTCGTAAACTGGTGCATATATAACCCTTCTTTTTCGCCTGATCCACGAGTTCCCGAAAATGGATACTACAAATTTGATCAGGAAATAAAGATAATGGATACGATTCCACCTGTACTGTTAGGAATAAAAGATACGCTTCTTTATAGCCTTTCTCCAAATTGCGGGGCAGCCAATTTTAAACTCAGTGATGTTACTGCTAGTGATTGTGGACAGACCAGCAATATCCGTATTAGTTATTCAGTAGATTATTACTCGGATGGACTTACAGATCGTTCGGGTAATGGAGGTAATGCTGGCGGCATTTTTCCAATGGGAAAACACAAGGTTATTTATACTGCAGAGGATTCATGTCATAATATGAGTCAGTCGGTTCAGTTTGTTACCGTCAAAGATGGCAAAGCTCCTGCAATTACAGTTCATTATGGCCTAAGCACTAACTTACAGTTGATGGCTGATCGTGTGATGGCCATTGTAAATGCAAGCCGTTTTAATAATAAAAGCGAAGATAATTGTACTCCTTCTTATCAATTGCACTTCTCTTTTTCAAAGGACCCTGCTGACAGTATCCGCATATTTGGATGTGACGAGATTGGCGTTCAGGAACTTGAAATATTTGTGTGGGATGAATGCGGTAATTATTCCAGTGCGAGAACATTTATTACCGTATATGATCTGAACGGGGTATGTCCAGGAAATATTAAAACATCGAATATTACTGGAATCATCAGTACTTCAACAGGCAAACCACTCGAAAATGTTGAAGTAATCATGAAGGATTCAGTACACTTTGACAGGCAAAATACCAATTCACTTGGAGGATATACTTTTAATGGAATGAACGTAGGAACGCGGTTTATACTTGAGGCAAGTTGTAATGATGAGCCCGTTCGTGGAGTGTCAACTGCAGATATTGTAAAAATTCAGCAGCATATCTTAGGAAAATCAATTTTAGAAAATCCTTACGAGATATTATCTGCTGATGTTGACATGAATGAAAAGATTAATATCAATGATATCACCTGGCTCAGAAGACTTATTCTTGGAATCACCACAGAGCTCCCGGTAAAAAAGTCTTACCTTTTTATGGATAAGAACATCGTATTTACTCAACCTAATAATCCTTGGCCTGATTATTACAGGAGCAGTGTTCCGGGAGGCATTATAAGAGAAAACGGTTCTGTGATGGACTTTACGGGTATTAAACTTGGCGATGTCAATTCATCTATTGCCCAGAGACTGCAAACAACTTTCGTAATATATTACCGAATTGAACAAAACAGTCTTGTATTCAGAACAAAGAATGATATCGATGTTCTGGGTTTTCAGTTAAATTTAACTTCCAATGTGTCTGGATTATTTGATCCATCCATCACCTCGTTGTTTATTGAGGAAGGATATGATCATGAAATTGTAATTAATAAAAATGGCGTATTTCAAATTATAGCCCATCGTGCTCATACCATTCACTATAATGAGAATGATATTATTCTAAGTATTCCTATCAAGACCTCTGAAGCTGACAAACTTGGATCACTGATTGTTGAAACAACAGGTGAGTGTGAAATGGTAGATCAGGAAATGTCTAGTCGCCATTTGATTGTTCGCCCTTCTGAGGCTTCAAACCGATTTGAGGTGATTCACTGGGGACCAAATCCGGTTCAGGATAGTTACCATGTGATAATGAGAAACGGCAGTGAATCCGATATCTATTATGAGCTGATCAACCAAGAGGGGAAAATCAAATCATATTCCTGCAAGCAACCTAAATCTGAATTCTGCGAGATAGTAATTAATAAAAATGAATTTGGTCCCGCAGGGATGTATATACTGAGGATTATATCAAGTCAGGGTACATGGTCAGATAAAATTGTTATTGAATAAGAACATAAAGAATCTAGTAATGAAATATCCATCTATTCAAATAAGTCCCATCCCAAAATGGATTTATTACAGAAGAAAATCATTTATTTCTGTAGTAATGATGTGCTGGATTGCATCCATGAGCTTCACGATACAGGCCGGACCAGATGACTGGCCTGTATCCGGACCATGGCCGTTGGATGACATTCGAATCGGATCTGTCAGCGGAGGACTGCCCTGTTACGGTTCGGTTCAATTGTCTTTAGATCAGGCGGGAAAGGCTATGATAACCCCTGCAATGATAATCAGTGATAAATTACCTTCGTACGCAAAGTTCAAAGCTGTCATTCTGGAGACTGGCAAAAATTATGCAGACTGTAGTGATATTGGTCTATCAAGAAGTGTTAAAGTTACAGATACCACAACCGGTAATTCCTGCTGGGCTATTCTGAAAGTCGAAGACAAATTGAAGCCAAATGTGCAATGTGCCAACGATACTTTCCTATGTTCTATTGACCCGTTTTCGGTTAATTATGAAAAGCTAGTTAGTGCGACTGATAATTGCGATATCAATCTGACCATAAGATATGATTTAGCATATCAGAAAAAAAGTTGTGACCCATTGTTTTCAGGTGTAATGCATGTTGATTATACGGTGATTGATGATTATATGAATTCTTCACTTTGTAGCAAGGATGTCTACTTCAAAAAAATTCCATTGGACAGCATTGTATTTCCTGCAGATGATACAATATATTGTCAACTAGGACTACAAGATAGCGGTGAACCCAATTTTCATGGTCAGCCTGTAACGCCTATGTGTGACATGGTTACTTCTCATAAAGATGACACTATAATTGTATGTGGTGGCATGTATAAAATTGTCAGGCTTTGGGTTGTCATGGATTGGTGCCTTCGGTCCAACCGGATGTATCGTCAGGAAATTCTGGTAGCGGATACTACGAGACCACATATAAATTGTCCGGCTGATGTAACGTTGATAACTTCAGGATCATCATGCGCTGTAAACTACGCGATCCCAAGGGTGTTGGCCAGTGATGACTGCAGCCCTTCAGATCAGCTGGTCTATTATGTACGGGTTGACAACGCCTATCTTTCAACGCCGGGTAAAGTAATATCATTAGTTCCCGGGAACCATCTGATGCAATATATTGCAATAGATCCTTGTGGAAACGCTGATACCTGTGTTAGTCATGTTGTTGTAGAAGACAGATCAGCACCCAATATTGTCTGCCCCCCTGCTCTTGTACTCTCATTGGGTGCCAATGGTATTGTCAATCTCAATCTTGCCTATTTGTCAAAGTTTGTATACTACAGTGACAATTGCGGCATAGATACAGTACTGATCAGAAGAATGACAAATCAATGCGGCAGACCCATGGATACGACATTCAGAGATGAGATTCAGTTTTGTTGCAATGATCTTGGTAGAACAGAAATGATTGTTCTTAAAGTTGTTGATACATACGGCAATGCTAATATTTGTATGATTCAGGTAATAATCCAGAATAAAAATCTGTCACTTATAAACTGCCCTTCTAACATAACCGTCAATTGCACCAAGGACATTTATAATCTTAAAAATACGGGTGAGCCTATTATCAACAATATCTGTTCAAGTCTTGGCACAAATATTACTTACAGGGATTCGAATGTATTGGATTCTTGCAAAACAGGTGTGATCAAGCGTAAATTTATCATTTACCTTAGTAATGGTGGTGTTGATAGTACTTGTACACAATACATAACTGTTCGCAATCCAATGGTAACTCCCATTATTTCATGGCCAAAGGATACGATACTGCCAGCCTGTGTAAATAATCATCCTGATTCAATTAAAAGTAAGCCATTTGTTTTTAATGATTCATGCAATGTAATTAAATTTACTTATAAGGATAGTATGCCTGTAGCACCTCCGGATTCATGTATGAAAATATTCCGTCAATGGAAAAGTGTTGCTACATGTGGCTATGCGAGTTTCTCAAATACTCAAATGCTTACACTGAAGGACTTTAATGCACCAAAGCTAAAGGGACCAAAAGATACTTTCCATTGTGTAGATGATACAATTTGTAATCCATTCATTGTTTTAGAGCCACTTCAGATTACGGGATGTAATGTGATTAAGTCAGTTATTAACAGTTATAATAATGGTGGCGCCAATGCTTCAGGTATTTATCCATTAGGTCGTTATGAGGTGATTTTTACCGTGACTGATGGTTGTAACCATGTTGCAAAAGATACTGTAATTGTTGAAGTCGTCGATAAGATCGCCCCGGTCATAGGATGCCGAACTGTAAAAAGGGATATACAGATCAATGACAGTGCAAAAGTTACTGCGAGAGATTTACTGTTGCCAAGTTACCATGATAACTGCACACCCGGCAATATGCTAACGATTTCATTCAGCGTTAATGATCCGAATGATACATGCCGGTATTTGCCTTGTTCCCAGCATAAAAAGTTTCCTGATTCACTTTGGCCGTTTAATGTGTTTGTAAAAGATAAGTCCGGTAACCTTGCACAGTGTATGGCAAGGCTGGATGTGGATGATCCTAACGGATTCTGTAATAATCTTACAGGTGATAAGGTCAGTGTATCCGGATTAATCTCAGCTCCCGGCAAGCGTATGCTGAACAATGTAATTGTGAATGATATGATGAGTCACGCTTATAGCATGAGTAATTCAGAAGGAAAATTTGAAATCCGTGGCATAACTACCGGAGACAAAGTTATACTTCAGCCAAGCGGAAGTTCAGACTGGTTGGAGAATATCAGTACCCAGGACATCATACGTATTCAAAAACATATCCTGGGAGTAGACCTTTTTACTGATCCGCTGGAGTGGATTGCTGCTGATGTTAACCGGGATGGATATATCAGTACCCTAGACATTACGTTGCTTCGCAAATTGATGTTAGGCAAAATTTCAGAAATCCCTGGTAACACGTCATGGCGTTTCATACCTGCAGGATATGCTTTTTCCGATCTTGAGTATCCATTGCATGAATCATTACCTGAAAATGTAAGTAAAGGTCCTGTAACAAGCGATCTCACGGTTGATTTCACCGGCGTGAAAGTGGGTGATGTCAGCGGGATAAAAGGAATACAGTCAAGTCAGCTCAACTCCCGTGTACGATACTATAGCCTGAGAACGCAAGATGCTCAGTTGTTTGAAGGATACCGGCATATCAGTTCATTTGTTGCGGAACAGGAGTTGACATTCGAAGGCCTGCAGCTTAAAATTCATTTTAATCCGGAAATCGCTGTTCCGGACAGGATTATCGTCTTCAATCGTAATCAAGAAGGTGAAGCGCTCGGGGAAGATCAGTTTTCCGTAAAAGATAATGAGCTATTCATCTCCTATCAAGTTGATTACCCTCAACGTATTCAGTCTGGTGACAAGGTTATGGCAATCATTTGGAAGGACGTTAACAAGAGTCTGTTTTCAGAGTTAATTACCGAGACAGCATTCGATGGAAATGAAATTTACACTTCTGGTTATTCAGCTTATCCTTTGGTTGTTCATATGCAGCCTGTTCAGGGCCGTAACGAAATTCCGGAGATTGATGATTTCAGACAAGCGCCCAATCCATTTAGTGAAAGTTGTGTATTTCAGTTTCAGTCTAACAGTGAGGTTGATACCTATTTAGAGGTTATTGGCAGTGATGGTAAGGTTATCATTTCACGATGGTCCCCTGCCCATCAAGGTATCAACAGGATTCAAATTCAGGCTGAACAACTTAGCGGTGCAGGAATTTACCACTATAAATTCGTGGTTGGCGACTACCTTAAAAAAGGCAAGATTATCTTATCAAGATAATAAATAATACAACCATAAAAATGGCATCCCTGGCAGGTCTATTCCGGTCAGGGATGCTGCATTTAAGGGGATTCGCAAGACCAGGTAAAGGCCATGTGTAAAGCTTTTCAAGAAAAATAATAGCGAACCTGGTTAGCAACAAGCTATAAAATAAGCAATTATATATATTAAAATACATTAATATAAAATATACCCACTTGTAGTATATATTTGGAAAAGTTTAATATGTATACATTTGCCTTGTATTAGTTAATATTATATCTGTAAATAGCTGAATTAAAAAAGCAAACAGATATAAAATAAATTAAATACAAAACTGGTCTTCCCAAGGCCTTTCACAACTCGAAGAATAATAACAGTACCTCTCTGTAGCAAGCGCTATTTAGCTTGATTTTTCCAACTGAATGATTCTAGACCCATGTCGGGTTTTAAACTGAGATTTTTATTTCACGAATAATCTCCGTTTGCTCCTGTTCATGACCTTCTCTAACCATGTCATGGTGTAACCCTGACTGGAACAGGCTTGTATTTTTTAATCAATTAAACAAATAGATCTCATGGAGAAAACGGGTTTTACTTCGCTCCGATTGTCAGGTAAAAATTTAAACTGGTTCGCCAGGAACAGTCTGACATTGGCTATTGCCTTGCTTTCTTTCCTTACACAAGGCAACCTAATCAAGGCTCAATGTTCATTGGCCTGTAATGGAAAGGTACAAATTTCATTGGACCAGAATTGTCAAGCCATAGTTACAGCAGCTATGGTGATTAATGACACACTCAACGCATGCCCGGGGGGGCAGTATGTCGTCAGGGTGTTGAGTTACAAAAAGGCAATTCCGACATCTCCAATGGTAACAGAAAATGAAATTGGCAAAGCGCTTCAGGTTGAAATTACTGAAGTCATTTCAGGAAATAAGTGCTGGGGAGACCTTGTTGTAGAAGACAAGCTGGCTCCGGTTATTACCTGCCATAATGATACAGTGCCATGTTTCTTTGCTGCGGTAAGGAAACCAACAGTCGTGGACAATTGTACATTAATTGCTGGTAGAAATGACTCACTCGTATTATTGGATGAGCAGATCACACCACTGACCTGCAATTTATTTTATATCAAACAGGTTATTCGCACTTGGATGGCAATTGATTACTACGGTAATAAATCAGCTCCATGCAAGGATACAATCCTGTTGAAGAGATTTGATACTTCAAAAGTTAAATGTCCATATGATCGCACATTATTAAATTACAGTGCAATCAACTGCAAGGATATTGTCTATGGCAGGATCAAACTGGATTCCAAAGGACATCCTCATCCGGATGTTACCGGCGTTCCGTTGTATTGCGATACGGTATCCAAATCTCCGGTTGATGTTGACACCATCAAATTGTGGCCAATCATTGATATCTATTGTAATGTTGCGACGACTTATGAAGATATTGATCTTGGTACGATCAATTGTGTACATAAGATCATGCGGATGTGGACCATCCGTGAATGGTGGTGTAGCACAGAAAGAGTCAGGACCTGTATTCAGATCCTCGAAATTATAGATAACGAGGCACCATATTTGCATTGTCCTTACAGCTTTGAAGTAACTACTGACGGAAATTACAGATGTGAAGGAACTGTAACACTTCCTCCTGCAGTTGTTTTTGACAGTTGCGGAAAAGTATCCAGGGTAGATATCGAATATCCAGGTGGATTTCTAAAGAATTCAAATGGCGGAAGAGTAGTTCTTCCTGCCGGTAGCAATGCCGTGACTTACATTGCATACGATGACTGCTATAACTCCAGCAGCTGTACAATCAATGTAGAAGTAGTTGACAAGACCGCTCCTGTTGTTGTCTGCGACCGTGAAACGGTAGTTGCCATCAGTCTTGACGGACGCGCTCATGTATATGCAAAGACATTTGATGACGGCAGTTACGATGATTGCCATATCGATTCATTCCTTGTCAGAAGAATGGTGGATGGCCCGTGTGACAGAGATAATGTTCTTGACCCATTCCTCCCATATGTTGAATTCTGTTGTGAAGATGTTGGCAAGAAAATAATGGTTGTATTCCGCGCAAAAGATAAGCACGGCAATTACAATGACTGTATGGTTGAAGTTGAAGTTCAGGACAAGATCAAGCCTATCTGCAAGGCACCGGATAATATTACGATCGGCTGTGATGTACATGTTGACTTAAACAATCTGAATGTATTCGGTAAGGTCATAGAGAATACAACACAACCAACGGGTTACAACACGATCACTTTCTGGGGACCTAACCATGATTCAGTGCATCTTACGATTCACAATGGATATGCTTATGACAATTGCAGCCTCAAGACATCAAGCTGGTATGTCGATAACCGCACACAGTGTAATGTTGGTGAGATCATCAGATACTGGGAAGTGAAAGATAACAATGGTGTAGATACCTGTAAGCAAATTATCACGATTGAAAACTATCACCCTTTTGATTTTGAAGATATCATCTGGCCTCTTGACACTATACTGACAGGATGTCTTGATCCCAATACACTCACTGTTGAGAAAATGGGAAGACCAAGAGCAATTAATGAAGATAAATGTGATTTGCTTGGTTTCAGCAGCGAGGATCAAGTATTCCATTTTGTCAACGGTTCGGATGCTTGTTATAAGCTTATCAGAACCTGGAAGGCCATTGACTGGTGTCAATTCAAATACAATACAGCAACACGCAGATATGAATATTATACAGCTGTTCACCAACAAATTATTAAGGTGCACAATTCGGTAGATCCAACTTTCCATGGTTCATTTGCCGATACAACTTTCTGTACTCTTGACAGCTGCACCAGCGGAATCGCTACCTTAATTGTTGATGCTACCGACGATTGCACACCTGCCAATGAGCTTGTATGGGAGTACTTCATAGATCTTAACAGAGACGGAAGATACGAGTATACATCCAAAGGTGTGGGTGGTACAATCAATGCTTCCGGCCGTTATAAACTGGGTAAGCACAGAGTAAAGTATACAATAGAAGACAAATGCGGAAATAAAATTGCACGTGAGCGTGATTTCACCATCGTTAACTGCAAAGCCCCAACTCCTTACTGTCTGGTTGGCGTAGCCATTGATCTAATGCCAATGGACAGCAATGGAGACGGCAAGGTAGATACTGCAATGATATGCGTTTGGGCCAGCGATGTTGACAAAGGAAGTTACCATCCATGTGGCAATAGAGTCGTGTTGAGTTTTTCACAAGATACTACAGTTAAAAGCCGTTGCTTTGGATGTAGTGATCTCGGTCAGCAGAATGTTACCCTGTGGGTTACAGATGCAATCACAGGTCTGCAGTCTTCCTGTAACACTTTTGTAGAAATTCAAGATAATAACCACGCTTGCAACAAAGGCAACCTGAAGAACGGAACAGTATCCGGTCTGATTTCTATCAACAGCAATCTTCCATTAAGTAATACGGAAGTGTCTTTGGAGGGTTCTAATCCAATGCTGACTCAGATATCAAAGGCCAACGGTTCTTATGCATTCATAGATATGCCGTTGAACGGAAACCAGTATACTGTAAAGGCAAACCGGACTTCAGATCCTCTGGAAGGCGTTACAACTGCAGATATTGTTAAAATTCAGAAACATATTCTGGGTAAGGAATCTGTAACAGATCCATACAAGATAATCGCAATGGATGTCAACAATTCCAAGACGATTACCTCTGCTGATATCGCAGTACTTCGCAAGCTGATCCTCGGAACTGTATCCACATTACCGGAAAACAGAAACTGGATATTTGTTGATAAAGCATACAAGTTTATTGACACGGATGATCAATTGCTGAATGAAAACTATCCGACATCAGTATCCATCAACAAGTTTAATCAATCTTATATCGGCAATCTTCAGGCAATCAAGCTCGGCGACATCAACGAAAGTTACAACGGCTTGAATACTGCCAGTACAAGGAATAGAGAATCTATGAACCTTGTCACTGAAGAGGCAAACTTCTCTGTAAATGAGGAAATAACTGTTCCGGTTATGATCGCACAAGATCAGAAACTTGCAGGATTCCAGTTTACACTACAATTCGATGAAAGGAAACTACAATTAACAGATATCGCAGGCGGTATCTGTAACATCAACAAGGATAATACCGGATGGCAAAGAGCTGAAGAAGGATTGGTTACCTTCAGCTGGAACTATGGTTCATTTGGAGAAAATGACAATTCAGCTGTTCGTGCTAATCAGGTACTCTTTACTCTCAAATTTAAGGCTCTTTCGACTGGTACTCTTTCAAACACACTACAGATTAACTCTAATATTACTAAAGCAGAGGCATATGATGCTCAGCTGAATGAAATGGAAATAGGACTTGGATTCCGTACAAGCAACGGTACTGCCAACAGCAGTTTTGTTCTGTACCAAAATCAGCCGAATCCATTCTCAGAACAGACGAGAATCGGTTTTGATATGCCACGTGCTTCCAATGCTACATTGTCAGTGTACGATCTGAACAGCAAGTTAGTGTTCCGTGTGGTACTCAACGCTGTTAAAGGATACAACAGTGTAGAAATAAATCATTCTCAACTGGGTGTAACCGGTGTGCTGTATTATCAGCTTGACGCCGTAGGATACTCTCAGACCAGAAGAATGGTTGTTATAAAGTAGGCTAAATTCGTTTTGTTCTAAAGAGTTTACTGTTTTTGGGATGGGACCCCTCTTAGGTAAAGACCTAAGGGGGTCTTTTTTTTTATGTTAACTTTGCACTACGAATTGATTTTATTCTGCCTATGTCAAGAATTCTTGCCGTTGATTTTGGCCTTCAGCGAAGCGGACTAGCCGTTACAGATCCATTGCAGATTATTGTAACAGCACTTGATACCGTAGACACTAGTCAGCTTATCGCCTACATCACTAATTATTGTCAACGTGAAAACGTTGAGAAGATAGTCTTTGGAAAGCCTGTTCACAGAGACGGACAGGAGACATACCTTATGCCATATATTCTTCAGACCGAGCTTGAACTTAAAAAGAAAATTCCAGAAATACTTACCGCGTTTCAGGACGAGTCCGGAACATCAGCAGAAGCGCGCAGGATCATTTTTAATTCAGGAATTGGAAAAGAAAAACGCAAAGACAAAGCAAGAATTGATCGCGTCAGCGCTGTTTTGATTCTGCAGAAATATTTGGGACACATTTAAGAACTTGCCATGAATTGGATCGATACACATAGTCATATTTACTTGCCAGATTTTGATACAGACAGAAAGGAAACTATGCAACGGTGTCTGGATTCAGGGGTAGCAAAAATTCTATTGCCTAATATTGATCTGACTTCTATTGATGCCATGCATCAATTAAAATTGAATTATGCTGATCAGGTTGACATGATGATGGGAATTCATCCCTGCTCCATTGACAGTAATTATGTTGATCTATTGGATCGTATCGAAAAAATCCTCCATAAAGATACTTACTATGGAATAGGGGAAATAGGTCTTGACCTATATTGGGACAAAAGCACACAGCGATATCAAGAAGATGCTTTCAGAACACAACTTAGCTGGTCAATAGCGCTGGATTTGCCGGTGAGCATTCACAGCAGGGAGGCCACGGAAGAAAGCCTTCAAATAGTTGAAGCGTTTGGCGGGAGAATTAAGGGCGTTTTTCACTGTTTTAGTGGCAGTAGGGAGCAGGCTCAAAGAGTAGCAGACATGGGTATGTATCTTGGAATTGGAGGTGTCCTGACCTATAAGAAAAGTGAGTTGCCAGCAATCGTTGAGAATTTGGGCGCTTCTTGGATCGTTCTTGAAACGGATGCCCCTTATCTGAGTCCGGTACCGCACAGGGGCCGGCGTAACGAATCTTCCTATATTCCAGTGATTGGAGAACGGCTTGCTGAAGTACTTTCCTTCAGCATAGAAAAAGTAGCCCGCGTCACGACTGAGAATGCCAGGAAAATATACTACCCCAATGCTAAAGTACAGACTATCTGAAGTAGGTGATTCGCTGAAAAGGTTTTACATTTGCAACCCGAATAAGAGGAGAGTTGTCCGAGTGGTCGAAGGAGCACGCCTGGAAAGTGTGTATACCCCAAAAGGGTATCCAGGGTTCGAATCCCTGACTCTCCGCTTCTACTTAGGTGTGTAAACCTGTTGGGAGAATTTATTTGATATTCTCATTGCACTCCTGTATAATTAGCTTATTTATTTTTTGAATTTAGTTTATTTCGAAGTAAATGTGATAACAATAGCATCATATTTTCTATGAAATACTTGCTAAAATTGTGAAATAAACAGGAGAGATCAGAAAGTCATCACGTAATTTTTTCAAGAAAGATCTTTAGAGTTATTGAAAATTAAATTCACACTTTAGCCCATATGGTGATAATAATTTCAAGAACCCCTCTGAATATTCAAAGGTAGATGGAGATAGCCTGTACTAAAATTCAATATTTGCAAAGAAATGACTTCAATCTATATGTAAATAAGAATAAATCTGTTTAGTCATTTTTTTTAGTAGTTCGTTTTGGCTTAACTTTATTTTTTTTCAATGAATCGATTTTTCCCTGTTGGTATTCCTCGTTAGGCGAAGGTGTTGCAGTCTTAACAGGTTTTGTTTTGCTGATCACTGAGTCCTGTATATTCACTTCATGCGGCGGGCTTGAAATAATGGTGTGATTCTGATGTGAGCAACACAGAACTAATATACAGTTACTTAGCAACAATAAATTTTTCATTCTTTATTATTTGTTGATTGTTATTTACAACCTGAAGGAAATATTGACCTGGTTGTAAGTATGAAGTTGAAAATGAAAAGTTATTTATTCCCGGATGCAGACTTCCGTAAAACAGTTCGGAGACTTTTTTGCCATCGCTTGTTAAAATATTAAAGTAACATACCATCCTGTCACTGGACTGTATTTCGAATGTCATACGATCATTTAACGGATTAGGGTAAATTTCAGTACTGTTGTCCTTTGACAAATTCAGTACAGCGTTTGGGGTCGAAATAAGTTCTGCAATATATGTCCACCATCTACCATTAATATCATTTCCCACACTTCCCGCGACCCAACATGTAGGTACTGTAGAATTGTACATTCGTGCAGCGCCGCTGTAGTCACCCCAGCGGGCATAACCTTTGGATGAATTATAGCAACTTGTTTGAGGTCCCGGGCCTTGCTTGATTTGGATAGAAGGATCAGATGAAAAATCAGAATGATAAAGCTTGGCTCTCATTTCTGGATAGAAATTTTCTCCTGAAGCTGCAAAATGGATTACACTGGAATTGTCCGCGCTGTTAATATTAAAAGGTGAAATGGATGGGTATGCATAGTCTTTTTCATCAGAAGAAGAAAAAATTTCAAACTTGCTTCCATCAAGCTTTACCGGATCGAGTCTATGGTACCTGATTCCACTATAACCTTCGTCATCTGCGGCGAAAACAAAATGAATTAGGCCATTTTGATAATAACCATCCATACATCTGCAGTCGCCAATATCAAGTCTGACACTTGTACTCTTTTGATAAGCATTGCCAGATGGTTCATATGCTGTGGTTGTTATTTTCTTATATAAAAGTTTGCTATTGGGATCACTTAGTGAGCCGGTAATATCATAATAATTAAATGAAGAACTACCACCAGCATTGGTCTGAATACAATAAATGCCTGGTCCATACTGCCCGTTGTCGCCAGACCTGATTGGAAGTATTGTTCCTGACTGGAATCCAGTCCAGATCTTATAATGAAGGCTTTTTCCACTATACCCATCCTGTTTGTTCAGTTGGTATAATATTGATTGTTTATAGGATCCGCCATTCCTTCCATATAAGTTGGTTGTTATAAATATTTCATCCGAATTAATCGCCACTTTGGGGTAATCAGACCATGAGCCATCCTGCAAGGCATCAGAATCAAAAACGTAAATCCACCAGGATCCATTTGGATCATTTGTTTTGGAAAATCCAAAGGCTATGTTTTCAGGATTTTCGTTGCAATCCTGAAGAAACATAAAGAATCTGTCAGCAACAGGGTCGTATTCTACTTTTGGATCACAAGGTCCACTGTTCATATAATTTCCAAAAAAACTTTCCAAATCATATATGTTGATTATTTTACCATTCGTAGTATAAATACCTACATATTGATTCATCATACTGATTATTTTACCTGCCTTAGAAATTGCAATTGTATTGTCATTGGGACATGATCCGTCAATATCGGCATAAAATGAATTACCAACTTTTATTAAGTTAGGACCCAATGTTGTTTCTTCAGCATTTTTCGTAAAACGAGAATGGTTATTTTTTAAAGCATCTTTCAGTTGCTTTATTGAATCAATGTATGATTCTTCGATCTCGGATCGATTCGGGCTGGGTGGAATGATTAATTTAGGTTCATATTTTAAGTCGGCCTGGACTGGCTTAAATTCGAACGTGAGTGTTTTTAGCATTAACTGAGGGCCTGGTACAATGAAAAAGTCATCGATATTGCTTTGAACATATTTTGGTTTAAGTTCAGGGCTCTGGGCAACCATAGATATGCCATTTAAAAAAGTTATTAGCAATATGCTGGCTGCTTGATTGAAAATCGTCTTCATAAGTCTCTAATTTTTGGACTTTATTTTATCGCAATATATGAAATTCCAGAGCAAGATAAAGATATTATTACAGACTAATTTTTTATGATTTATAAAAGCAAATGCTATTTTCACTTTAGATAATCCTACTATAATTTGTTAAAAATTTAACAATAAAGAATATTATACTGATTTTGTTATCTTGTCAATCAGGAGGTTGTTTTCGTTGTGTGGCAGTTTTTGAACAAGCTTTTAAGAAATTACATAATTTATGGAAGAATTAAACTTAAGCGTATTCTAAATGTCAAAGAAATGTTCGCAATTAAAATTACAGATATGAAACATATTTTGATATTAGCCATCGGAATTTTTTCCTTAATGACAGGTATTACTTCCTGTCATAAAGACTCTATCTTACAGAATGATTTTATTGACCTTTCTCAAGAAATGGGCACGCAGAATGATTTGCTTCAATCCAATGAGAGTGAAATTGACGATCAGATCGCAGCGGGGCTCCAGGAACTCAGTACGAGGGGATATCCAACCAGAACCTGGTCTGCACCCAAGGGGACATTTCCAAATACGCTGACGATTGATTATGGTCCGACGGGCGTAAGCGGTCCATACGGGCATGTACGTAAAGGCAAGCTGATTGTTTCGTTGACAGCACCTCTATCCAATGTTCAATCGGTAAGAACAGTAAGTCATGAGAATTTCTACATCGATGATGTTAAAGTCGAAGGGTTGGTTGTACTGACCAACAAGGGTCTCAATAGTCTGAACCAACCATTTTTTGAAAGAGTTGTGTCAAATCGCGTGCTCACTTTCCCTTCCGGAAAAACGATTGGTTGGAATGCCTTGCAGACGATTACACAAACAGAGGGTGTATCAACACCATTAATCCTTTTGGACAATGTATATCGTCTTGAAGGCAGTGCAACAGGATTTAACCGTAAAGGAGAGAACTTTACAGTACAAATTACGGATCCATTGATCTACAAAGCAGATTGTCCATGGATCGTTAAGGGAATGCTGACAATGAGTATCAACTCCAAACAGGTTACCCTCAATTACGGTGATGGCGCCTGTAATAATGCCGCAACGGTAACATTGCCGGATGGATCTGTTCGCGAAATCAACATCAGGAGATGGTGGTAATCCTATTATTTCCAGAATAATATAAAACCGGGTCATGTGGCCCGGTTTTTTTATTTTAGGATAAAATGAATTGACATGAAATATTATAAGGCTCTATACATAACTCCAAATATTTTAACACAGTAAAAAATAGTGTAAGAAATTCTCCATGCGTGGCAATTGAATTCTTATTGCTATAAGTTAACCCGACCCTGATGTGGCTATGAGGCGCCAAAAAGATTGGAAATTAAATTAAAATTCACATCAAAAAAAGAAATATTAATCTCTACTCAATTGATCTAATATTAGTGTATAGCCATGCGGCCTTTTTTATTCAGATCGCCCGCTTTAAGTTCCCAATATACAACCGGAGGAAGTTTTTTCTTAATCGGTATATTAAAGAAGTTTCTACCAATTCTCAGGCTGTCAAAATTGCGTGTAAGCAGAATACGGTCTGTAGTGTCTTTGACAGTTAGCAAGGCATGGTAATGCTTTTTGCGAAGAACAATATAAAGGTGGAAATTATAAGGATTGCAGGTGTCAATGGTTGAATCAATCCTGGTAGCCGGTTGGCTTTGTTCCGGCGACTTAGGTTGTATGCCGGCCCCCCCCGACAAGACGCCATACACACCCAGCATGAAAAGCCAGGCAATAAGTCTCCAGTAAGAGAGGTACTTTCTCAATAGGGATCCAGATTTCTTGCAGACAAATGTAGAAATAAAAAATACCCTCGCCTCTGGACAATTGGTTAAATTTTGTCTAATTGACAAAGAAGGTATCAGAATTGAACATACCGACCTAATGCCCGTTGAATTATTCTACTTCGTCGTTATGAAAAACATGACTTTCCTGATCAATGCGCATCCTTCCTATATTGAAGCGTTGTATTTGAATTATAAGTCAGATCCCCAGTCTGTTCATGCGGAATGGAGACAGTTTTTTCAAGGGTTTGAGCTGGGCCTCTTGCAATCAGCGCCTTCTAACAGTCAAATCAGCAATCATGATTTTTCGAAAGCCGATCGCTTTGCGATGGAGCTGGTTCATTCCTACAGAAGTCGCGGACATCTTGAAGCAACCACTAATCCTATCAGAGCCAGAAAAGACCGTAAGGCCAGATTAGCCATTGTAGATCATGGTTTTCAGGAGATCGACCGGCACCGTAAACTCGGGATAAGTCCTCTTGATGGATTGGTCAAACCCACGCTTCAGGAACTGGAGTCCAGACTTCGGTCAATTTATTGTGACAAAATTGGATTTGAATATGCCCATATCGAAGATTTGAGACGTCGGGATTGGTTACAGCAAAAAATTGAAATTGAAGCCATAAGTCCCCATTATGGGCTGCAACTCGAGGAGAAACAGCGAATTCTTGAAAAACTAAACGGATCGGTCATATTTGAGAAGTTTCTGCATACCAAGTATGTTGGTCAAAAGCGATTCTCACTGGAGGGTGGGGAAAGTACTATAGCGGCCCTGGATACGATGATCAGAACTGGGGGGCTACTCGGTGTCGAAGAACTGGTCATTGGAATGGCGCATCGTGGAAGGTTGAATGTATTGGCTAACATCATGGGCAAGACTTATGAACAGATCTTTAGTGAATTTGAAGGTACGGCAGTGCCGGACCTGAGTTTTGGTTCAGGTGATGTCAAATACCACCTAGGGTTCAGTTCAATGATTGAAATTCAGGAAGGCCGACGCGTCTTTCTGAGACTGGCACCGAATCCTTCTCATTTGGAAGCCGTGGATCCAGTGGTTGAAGGGCTTTCCAGGGCAAAGGCTGATCTGATTTATCAATCAGATTACGATAAAATTCTCCCGGTGCTGATTCATGGAGATGCGGCAATAGCCGGTCAGGGTGTAGTCTATGAGACTTTACAGATGTCGCAACTGAATGGGTATTATACGGGAGGAACGATTCATTTCGTCATCAATAATCAGATTGGATTTACAACTGATTTTGAAGATGCAAGGTCCTCAACCTATTCAACCAGCGTAGCCAGTCTGGTACAAGCTCCGGTATTTCATGTCAATGGTGATGATCCGGAGGCAGTTGTCTTCGTCACAAAGCTTGCGGTACAATACCGTCAGGAATTCAATAGTGATGTATTTATTGACATGGTGTGTTATCGTCGTCATGGGCATAACGAAGGGGATGATCCAAAATTTACCCAGCCAAAATTATACAATTCCATAGCAAACCATCCCAATGTACGCGATCTCTATATCCAGAGTCTACAGCAGCGAGGGGAAATTGAAAAGAAACTTGCCACAGATATGGAAACGGCCTTCTGGAATGAATTGCAGGAGCGCCTGGACATGGTAAAGCAAAACCCACTGCCATACCTTTATCAGGAACCAGAGCTCGCCTGGAAGGAACTAAAAAAGCAAGCGCAGGAAGATCCTGTATCACAGTCCAAGACATCAATAGACAAGGCTCGAATGCAGATAATTTTAGACCGTCTGCTCAGTATTCCCGAAGGCTTCAATGTGTTGCCCAAGGTTGGAAGATTGCTGAAAGCTTCCCAGAAATTATTGGCAGAAAATCAGCTGGACTGGGCTTTGGCAGAATTGCTTGCCTATGGCAGTATTTTGATGGACGGCATGAATGTGCGCATGAGCGGGCAGGACGTCAAGCGCGGCACTTTCAGCCACCGTCATGCTGTCTTGTATGACGAAATTAATAATACCGAATACAACCGTCTGTCACAACTTGCAGACGACCAGGGCAAATTTTTTATTTACAACTCACTTTTATCTGAATTTGCCGTACTTGGATTTGAATATGGATATTCTCTCGCGTCACCACATCAGTTGGTAATTTGGGAAGCACAGTTTGGTGACTTTGCCAATGGAGCGCAAGTGATCGTGGATCAGTTTATTGCTACGGCTGAAGTCAAATGGAACCGCATGAGTAATCTGGTGATGTTGCTGCCGCATGGTTACGACGGACAAGGACCTGAACATTCTTCCGCCAGACTTGAACGATTCCTACAGGCCACTGCCGAAAAGAATATCATTGTCGCCAATGTGACGACTCCTTCCAATTTTTTTCACCTCCTAAGGAGGCAGGTAAAAGCTGCATATCGCAAGCCACTGATCGTCATGTCTCCCAAATCACTGCTCAGACATCCTGCCTGTCTATCGCCGGAAGAGGAATTTACGGGAGATAGCGGTTTTCGGGAGCTGATTATTGACTCTTCATTGGGCGATTGCAAAACACTAATATTTTGTAGCGGACAAGTCTATTATGATCTCGTCAGCAGCAGAAGTGAACGAAATGATCAGTACACAACCATTATCCGTATCGAACAACTTTATCCGTTCCCAACAGACCAGATTCAGACGCTTATTCGCAGCATTAGACCTCAGCATATCCGGTGGGTACAGGAAGAGCCGGCGAATATGGGCGCCGCTTCATTTGTAAAGTCAAACTGGCCAGATTCAAAAATCGAGATCATCAGCCGGCCTGCCAGTGCGGCGACCGCTGTTGGCTATAAAAAAGTGCATGATCTTCAAATAAAGGAAATTCTGGAACGGAGCTTTGAATGAACCAAATGCATTGAAAACTTAGACTGAGAATTAATTTTAGGATCACAGCAATACATTTGATTCCTTCAATTTGAAAGTTAAGTTTTATTTCGAAAATCTAAGACGCTTGATTAATTACGAAATGTTTGTTACAAAAAATCAAATGAGGTTCAATTTTCGTTTTGTAAAACAATAAGATAATCAAACCTATAATCCGTATAAGGTTGCCAGTCTTCCTGGGTCATATAGCGTCCACTGACATTTAATGAATGGCAGATTTGATCAAGTTCACTCCGGTTCCAGAATTTGCCCATGTCTGATTTTCCAAATGCAGTTTTGATTTTGTTTTTAAGACGAAGCCAGGGCGTAGTGTAATAAAGATGGATCTTTTCCTGATCCGGAATATCACCCAACAGGATGACTCCGCCTGGCTTCAGATGTCTGATCAGATTTGTGATGACATCTTTTCCGGTCTGATATGAATCAAAATACTGGAAAGAAAAGTATAGCAGAATTTTATCAAATTTCCTTTCCAGATTAAATGAAGCAGCATCAGCGGTATAAAAAATCAGTTTGCTGTTTTCTGAAAATCGTCTGGCCCGATTGATCTGATCCTCGGCCACGTCAACGCCTGTTACACTTTTGGTGTAACGTGTCAGCAATCTCGATAAATATCCATTGCCACAACACACATCCAGGACATCATCCAGCGGTGTAAGGCTAAGTTGAATCTTTATCCGGTCCGCTATTCTTTCCATGATTTGCTCATCCATGACATGGCCATGGCGTATTCTTGCCACCTGGCTTAGCGGATTATCCAGCCTGGCCCGTTGATTCCAGAAGTGTTTCCAGTTCAATGTTACGAATCAAATTACATATTACGACGATACTTTCCTCCAACCGCGTAGAGGGCATTGGTGATCTGACCCAACGAGCAGGACTTGACTGCTTCCATGAGCTCATTGAAAATATTATGATTGGTGATCGCTGCTTTTTGAAGGTTCATCAATGTTTGTCTGGAAGAAGAATCGTTTGATTTTTTGAGGTCCTGAAGTGAGTTGATCTGGTCCTTCTTTTCATCATCTGTCGCTCTGATTACTTCGCGTGGTAATACTGTAGGCGAACCATCCTTGGAAAGAAATGTATTCACTCCGATGATCGGGTATTCACCGTTGTGTTTAAGCGTTTCATAATACAAACTCTCCTCCTGTATTTTACTACGCTGGTACATGGTCTCCATCGCGCCCAGCACGCCTCCCCGTTCTGATATATTGTCGAATTCGCGGAGCACGGCCTCTTCAACCAAATCGGTGAGTTCTTCAATAACAAACGAACCCTGAATCGGATTTTCGTTTTTGGCCAAACCCAATTCATTATTAATGATGAGCTGAATAGCCATAGCCCTTCGAACAGACTCTTCTGTCGGCGTGGTGATTGCTTCATCATAGGCGTTGGTGTGAAGCGAATTGCAGTTGTCATAAATTGCATAAAGCGCCTGCAGTGTGGTACGGATGTCATTGAAGGAAATTTCCTGTGCATGCAATGAACGACCTGAAGTCTGAATGTGATATTTGAGCATCTGGCTTCTTTCGTTGGCCTTGTATTTATACTTCATCGCTTTAGCCCAAATCCTGCGCGCCACCCTTCCGATGACCGCATATTCCGGGTCAATTCCATTCGAAAAGAAAAATGACAAATTCGGTGCAAAATCATCTACTTTCAGTCCACGGGAAAGATAATATTCTACAAAGGTGAATCCGTTACTTAGCGTAAAAGCCAGTTGTGATATTGGATTGGCGCCTGCCTCCGCAATATGATATCCGCTTATGGATACTGAATAGAAATTACGGACCTTGTGTCTGATAAAATACTCCTGAACGTCACCCATGAGTTTGAGTGAAAACTCTGTCGAAAAGATACATGTATTCTGTGCCTGATCCTCTTTGAGAATATCAGCCTGAACGGTGCCTCGAACTGCTGACAATGCTTTGGCTTTCATTGCAGCGTAGGCCTGAGGGTCGAGTACTTCATCACCCGTACATCCCAGCAACAGTAATCCCAAACCATTATTGCCCGGTGGCAATTCACCTTTGTAGGATGGTCTTGGGATATGGTGAGCATCATATTTTTTACGAAGCGTTTCTTCGACCAGGTGTTCGAGATTGTGCTCGCGGATATAGAACTCACACTGCTGGTCAATGGCGACATTCATAAAGAAGGCGCAGATCGTTGCAGCAGGACCGTTGATGGTCATGCTCACTGAGGTACGGGGATCACAAAGATCAAAACCGCTGTATAATTTTTTTGCATCGTCAAGGCTACAGATGCTCACGCCACTATTACCGACCTTGCCATAAATATCCGGGCGGAAATCAGGATCTTCACCATAGAGTGTGACTGAATCAAAAGCTGTACTTAGTCGATTCGCAGGCATATCGATGCTTACGTAATGAAACCGACGATTGGTGCGTTCCGGTCCTCCTTCACCTGCAAACATCCTTGTCGGATCTTCTTCTTTACGTTTGAATGGGAATACACCGGCTGTGTATGGAAATTCACCCGGTACATTTTCTTGACCATTCCACCGTACGATGTCAGACCAACTTTTGTATTGTGGCAGCACTACTCTTGGTATTCTGATATGCGAAAGAGATTCAGTAAAAGTTGGAACACGAATTTCTTTGCCTCTTACCTGGTAAATGAATTCGTCTGCCCGGTACTTTTTTTTCTTTTCTTCCCAGTGTTCTATCAGGTACTTGGTATGACCGTCCAAACGCTGCAGCACATCCTCTAATTGGACCTGCATCTTGTTCCGTATTTCCTGGTCGCCAATTATTTGTATCGCCTGGTGAAGTGTTTGCCAGTCTGCTGCATACGCTGACTGCTGAGCAATCATTTCATCATAATGGCGGTTATTGTCTGCGATTTCGCTCAGGTACCTTGTTCTGCCCGGCGGAATGATGAATATTTTCTCTGAATCACCAAGTGGCAAATCGATGGTTGAATTGAAATTCCTTCCAGTCCTGT
This sequence comes from Saprospiraceae bacterium, assembly GCA_019694255.1. GTDB lineage: Bacteria > Bacteroidota > Bacteroidia > Chitinophagales > Saprospiraceae > Vicinibacter. Next base: position 28,291 of record JAIBCI010000024.1, on the reverse strand, counting down.
CGCAGATCAACTGCATTAATTTTTTGTAAAGCAAATTCGTACCCGGATCATTGAATTGCGAAGCAATGGTACCATAAACCTGCATTTCATCGGGTGATTTATCCCAAAGTTGCTTATTGCGCTGTACTTGCTTCCTGACATCCCTCAAGGCATCTGCAGCACCCCGTTTGTCAAATTTGTTGATCGAAATAATATCTGCAAAATCCAGCATGTCGATTTTTTCAAGCTGGGTTGCAGCGCCGTATTCAGGGGTCATGACGTAGAGGGATACATCGCTGAAATCAACTATTTCTGTATCGCTCTGACCGATCCCCGATGTCTCCAGGATAATTAGATCAAAGGAAGCTTTGCGAAGGATCTCAATGGCATTTTTAATATGGGGAGACAAGGCCAGGTTACTCTGTCTGGTGGCCATCGAACGCATAAATACGCGGCCGTGATGAAACTCCGGGTGAATTGCATTCATTCGAATTCGGTCGCCAAGCAAAGCGCCACCCGTCTTACGCTTGCTGGGATCCACGGAGAGTACTGCAATTTTTTTATCGTTAAAATCCAGGATAAATCTCCTGATCAACTCGTCTACCAGACTTGATTTGCCTGCACCGCCGGTCCCCGTTATTCCCAGCACCGGTGCAGGAAGCTTTTGTGGATCTGGAGCAGGAATACTGCTGAGTATCTCGTCACTCTTGTCTGGAAAATTTTCTACGGCAGAGATCAGACGCGCTACAGCGCGAAAATCCTGACGTGCGAGTGATCGGACTTCCCCGTTGAGAGAACTTCCGGTCTGAAAATCACATTGCATGAGCACGTCGTTGATCATACCCTGCAAGCCCATCTTCCGGCCGTCATCCGGACTATAGATTCGCGCGATTCCGTAGTTGTGCAAATCTGCAATCTCCGAAGGAAGAATTGTTCCTCCGCCACCCCCAAAGATTCTTATGTGACTACAATTTCTTTCTTTTAGCAGGTCGTAGATATATTTAAAAAATTCATTGTGTCCACCCTGGTATGAGGTAATTGCGATCCCCTGAACATCCTCCTGAATTGCTGCTTCAACAATCTCCAGCGCCGAGCGGTTATGGCCAAGATGGATGATTTCGGCACCACTGGATTGTAGTATTCTGCGCATGATATTGATTGCAGCGTCATGTCCATCAAAAAGTGAAGCAGCGGTTAGGATGCGAATTTTGTGCGTGGCCTGGTAGGCTCCGGATTGTACAGGCATATAAATCTAAGATATGTTCACCAAAGATAAACAAAGGGTTGGCGATCCGCAAATATTCAATTAAGTTACATATATTCAGAATATTAAGTATTATAAATAATGTTTATGCATTAATCAAAACCTTCAGAATAAACATTTATTCGCCACATCAGGCCAATTAAAAGAAAGGGAATCCAATGTGGGGCTCTTACCAATTTTTAGAACATTAAGCCATAACTTCATTGGCTGCGTTATGAATGAAGCTTTTGCCTGATGTAGTCTGTTCCGGAGGATAAGTCCGGGGATTTGACCTTCCCATAGATAAATTTTTTACCTTTGCTTTACATATTAATAAGATATATATATGAATAATTTTAATATGAAAAACCTGGTACCGCATCTGATTATTGTGGCCTTGTTTTACATTATTGCAACCCTGTTTTTTCTCCCGGCGCTGAAAGGAAAAGTGCTTCAGCAATCCGATTTTAAATCCTGGCAGGCGATGGCCCATGAGAGCATCGAATACAACAAGAGTCACAAGGACGTTGCCTTGTGGAGTGACAATATGTTTGGTGGTATGCCTCTTTATCAAACAAGCATGGAGTCTAAAAATAATTTCATCAAGTATCTGCAACAATTGCCGTTGCTGATGTCAAAGCCACCCATCAATACATTTTTTGCCATGATGTTATTTCTGTATATCGGCTTAATTGTGTTGGGTCTGGGGACCTATGTATCTGCCCTTGCAGCGGTAGCTATGGCTTTCAGCACCGGAAATATTTTGCTATTGGAAGCAGGGCATCTTACCAAGCTTGCAGTGATCAGTTTTGCAACATGCACTATAGCCGGAATATGGGTAAATTATTTCAAAAACCGGTGGGCTGGATTAGGTCTTTTTGCCTTTGGCTTTGGCATGCAGATCGTTAACAATCACGTACAGATGAGTTACTACCTGTTGCTTGGCATTGTGCCGCTTTTTATCATCGCGCTGGTTGAAGCTTTTAAGAAATCAGAATTGCCGGGTTTTGCCATCAATACTGCTTTGTTGGGAATAGTTGCTATTTTAGGTTTTATGTGTTCTGCAACAACAATTCTCACCACGCGAGAATACGTGAAGCAGACGATGCGCGGTGGTTCTGTATTATCCACTTCAACCACAACTGGTGACAATACCAGCAAATCAGGGCTTGAATGGGATTATGCTATGCGTTGGAGCAATGGGGTACTTGATCTCGTGGCAACCATCATACCTGGAGTAGCTGGTGGAGGAAGCGGAGAGAAAGCGATGAGCAACTCCAACATTAAATCTGCTTTGCAAAAAGCCAGAATACCGGTCAACAGCAACACCGTTGTGCCAGGATATTGGGGTGAACTTCCTTTCACCGGAGGACCTTTTTACATGGGAATTCTTCTGGTGTTGTTATTCCTCATGGGTATTCAGCTGGTTGAAGGCAAAATGCGATGGTGGTTCGTTGTCAGTATTACGTTATTAAGCTTGATGTCGATGGGCAGACATTTTGAAATGCTCAATGAGATATTATTCAACTATCTGCCTTTTTTGAACAAGTTCAGAGCACCCAGTTCTATTCTAACCATTGTGGCTTTATACCTTGGAATTTTTGGATTTTTTGTTCTTGGAAAATTGATTAAAAATGAATTCAGTCAGGAAGCAGTCAAGCGTTCACTTTTAATATCAGGTGGTGTGCTTGGTTTGATTTGCATTTTTTTCTGGATCGTGGGGCCTGGATTTTTTGATATGAGTAAAGGGGCTAGCGGGGAGGAAGCCAAAATTATGGTAAATCTCAGGGAGGCGATGATGACAGGCGATTCACTTCGCAGCTTATTAATTCTTGCGGCAGGTGCCTTGCTTATTTATTTTGCCAATCAGGGTAAGCTCAAGCCCTATGTATTTCTGGGTGGATTTGGCGTATTGATGCTGTTTGATGTTTTTTCCATTAACAGCAGGTATATTTCGCACAAGGATTTTATGAGTGATAATGCCAGTAACAGTATTTTCCAAACCAGAAAGGTGGATGATCAGATCCTTCAGGATAAGACCCCGGGTTTTAGAGTTTTTGATGCGACCATTGATACTTATAATAGTTCGATTCCAACCTCTTATTACCATCATACGATAGGAGGTTATCATCCGGCCAAACTTAGACGTTATCAGGATCTTATTGAGCATTGTCTTGATGCAGAGCATGCTAAACTAGGTCAGATTCTGCAGAACTTTTCAGGAAACCCCGCAGACAGTAATTTTATACAATCCATGTCTTCACTTCAGGTGATGAATATGTTGAACACGAAGTATTTCATTTTAGGTGAACACGGCAAAGAAGTGGCGCTGGTAAATTATGCCGCCAATGGACCGGCTTGGTTTGTCAACAATATTCAGTGGGTTAGTACACCCGATGAAGAAATCGAATCACTGAAAAAAGCAGACCTCAAGCATATGGCGATCATACACAATGAATGGAAGGATAAGGCAGGAGTGGCTGGAGACGGTGAAGGACTGATCGGTCTGGAATCCTACAGCCCGAATGAATTGAAATACAAGACTGATGCAAACAGTGATCAGATCGCAGTATTGTCTGAGATTTGGTATGGCCCCGATCTGGGCTGGACTGCAAGCATCGATGGCAAACCTGCGGATTTATTTAGGGTAAATTACGTGCTGAGGGGAATTCGGGTACCTGCTGGCAAACATGATATCGTACTGACATTTCACCCATCCTCCTATTTCACAGGAGAGATGATCTCTGCTATCAGTTCAATTTTAATGTTTGCTTTTCTAGGGTTAAGTCTTTGGATGCAGTGGAAAAAGAAGTAAAGAAAAAGTTTTCCAATATTTTTACGTACGCTTTAATCAGGGCATGGGCGTCGTAAGAAAACAGGGTTTTTACAATTCTCTGTTTGTGTATTTATCCATGTTTATTGGATACATCAATCTGCTCATTCTGATGCCATCCTACTTTTCGGAGGTGCAGATCGGGATGACTCGTTCAATACTGGCGATGGCAGTTTTTTTCGCTCAGATCGCTGAGCTTGGAAGCAGCTCGATTATGTATCGATTTTTTCCATTTTACAAAAGCCATCGGGCCCGGGATTTCCTGACTTTGGTAAGTGTGATTCCTTTGCTTGGATTTTTTATATTTTGTTTGGTAGGATTTCTTTTCAGCGAGCAGTTGTTCGGAAGTTATTTTAAAAACAGTCCTGAACTCGAGAAATATTTGCCACTTGTTTTTTATCTGACTTTTTTCACCCTGGTGTCAGCTGTTGGTACCAACTTTTGTGTTGTACAGTTAAAGACAGTTTTTCCTAAAGCCATCAACGAATTTATTCCAAAGGTTGGTAATACGATATTAATCGTACTTTATGCTGCGAGGCTAATCGACTTTGAAGCGTATTTTTTCTGGTTTTGTTCACTGACAACCATTACCGCCTTGTCAATATGGATTTATATCTGGTACCTAGGTGAGTTAAAATATACCGGAAAGATTAGCAAGATCACAAAACGAATGATCCGTTCGATCATTAAGTTTGGTGGTGTTGCAATCCTAGGCAGCTCATTTACGGCGGTAATTAGTTACATTGATACTATTATGTTAGGATGGCTTCGCGGGCAGGCCGAAGTTGCTTCTTTCAGCATTGGTTATTATCTCATCAGTATCATGTCTGTCCCATTCACGGCCATTATTACGGTCGTAATTCCATTGGTATCATCGGCCATCCGGCATAAGCAGTGGGGTGAAGTGTTGCGTCATTACCGGCAGACCTCGCTAAATAATTTCATTATCGGTGCATTTATTTTTGGATTACTCCTTTTAATTTATCCCGAGATGGCAGGGCTAACAACCAAGCAAAGTATGTATAGTGAAGCACTGTACGTTATACTTTTTCTAGGGGTCGGGCGACTGCTTGACATGATAACAGGATGTAATGCGGAGATCATCGTGCTGTCAAGGCATTATATGTTTAATTTTTATTCGATCGTCATTGTTTCTTTGTTAAAGATTTTACTCAACCTGTATTTCATCCGGGCATACGGGGTAGCAGGTGTTGCGATCACAGGACTTGTATCACTTATTTTATTTAACGCAAGTCGTTACTGGTATATCTATCACAAACTCGGAATTCAGCCTTTTACAAGCCAAACCCCCAAAGCGATTGCATTGATGATGACTTGTTTTGTTCTAGCCTGGATTTTTCTGACTTATGTCCGCGTTGATCTTGTTCATCACCGTTATTTCACCGCGCTATCGCAGATCATTTTTAAGTCACTGGTGTGGACCATCATTTGTGTCCCGCCGATCATCCTATTAAAGATTTCGCCTGAGGTTAACAGTTTCTATACTTTGCTTAAAAATAAAATATTGTATGCCGTTACTGTTAGAAAGTAATCTAAAAAAGTTGCGATGATTGCATCAAGGAACCAGGTTATGAAACTGCAATTGGCTTTTTTGCCAGTATTGACGATACATTATAATTCTTCCAAGCATTTTTGTTATTGATCCTGACAGAATTCCCGGAAAACACCCTGCAAATTTCTGAGGAAATTAGTTTTAACTTTTCACCTTGGGACACATTCTTATAATTGTGACTTATCTCGGTCGTTAAAGACTGGACTAAAATAATACATTCCGATCATTGACTTTAAGGCTGATATTTCATGCAGCGGCATGTAAATACGGATTAATTTTGCAGCAATGTGCGGAATTGCAGGAATTTTTCAGTATCACGCATCGCCGGTCTCTGTAGAAGCACTTCGAAGGATGACAGATCGTGTAAGGCATCGCGGACCGGATGACGAAGGATATGTATTGCTTAGTACGGCAGGGAGGCCTTCGCAAGCACTGAGTGGGCCTGATAGCCATCCGGCACTCAGGGAGCAGATAGCCGACATCGGACAAGTTACCAATCATAATTTTGATTTGGGTATGTCCTTCCGGCGACTTGCGATTGTTGATCTCAGTCCGACGGGTCATCAACCGCTTTGTGATGATTCTGGAAAATACTGGATGACATTTAACGGTGAGATTTACAATTACATTGAAATACGTGAAGAACTTAAGGTCCTGGGACATTCTTTTTACAGTCAGGGGGATGCTGAAGTCTTGCTGAAGGCATACATCCAGTGGGGTGAAAAATGCTTAGACCGGTTTATCGGAATGTTTGCTTTTGTAATTTATGACGGAATTGAGAAAAAGATATTCGGGGCGAGGGATCGCTTTGGTGTCAAGCCCTTGTGTTATTATCATGACAAGAAAGTGTTTTTGTGGGCATCAGAGGAGAAGCAGATCATTGACAGTGGCCTGGTGTCATTGAAGTTTGATGAAGAGGCCATAGGCAATTTTCTGTTATACAATCAACTTCATTACAGCGAAAACACTTTTATCGACGGAATAAAACAGATTCCGGCAGGACATTATTTTACCCTTAATCCTCAACAGTTCGTCCTTAAGCGATATTATCATATTAATCATGCAAATTCAGTCTACAGCATGACTGATGCAGAGAAGGATGAGCGATTCTTTGAACTTTTTGGCAATGCGGTTCAACTGCGTCTGCGTTCCGATGTCCCGGTTGGTATTGCTTTGAGCGGAGGGCTGGATTCATCCAGTATTGCGATGATGGCCAAACGGTTTCTTCAAGAACAGGTCAGGACTTTTTCTGTGTATTATGATCAGGATAAAAAGTACGATGAGAGAGAATTTATTCAGGCAGTTCTGGATACTGGTCAATTTGATCCAGTTTATTACACTCAGGATCAACAGGTCAATTTAGACGCAGTAAGCGAATGGTCCTTTCAACAGGACGGTCCCACGACAGGGGCGAGCCCATATAGTGCCTTCCTTAATTACAAGAACGTGCGAAAATCAGGCATCATCGTATTGTTAAATGGACAGGGAGGCGATGAAATTCTCGGAGGATACCCGTATTATTTTAAGTATTTGCTAAGTGATGAACTTCGACATGGGCATTTGACTGCTGCGATGCGTCATATAGGTTCATGGGCCAAGCACGAATCTGCTGGATTTGCCGCCAAGACAATAGCGGGAGCTGTTTATAGTTTGTTCAAAGGTCAGCAAGGAATGTTGTCATTGGAAAATAAGAAATACAGCACACCTGCGTTGTACCGCGGATTTGGACAATCAATAAAAGGAATCAGATTGAACGAACAATTCGAATCTTCGCTTAAGAATGCAATGTATAATACACTGAATACAACCATGCTACCGCATCTGCTTCACTGGGAGGACCGTAACAGCATGTCCTGTTCAATTGAAAGCAGGGTGCCATTTCTTGATCATCGTCTTGTCGAATTCATGTATAGTCTTCCCGACGGTGATAAAATAAGCGACGGGCTTACCAAGGTTATATTAAGAAGAGCTCTTCGCAACCTTGTGCCTGCTAAAATATTGTCGAGGCGCGATAAAAAAGGATTCGGAACACCAACGGATCAGTGGACCGGAGGAATTCTAAGAAACGAAATCAGAGATCTGCTTAACTCTGAGAGTGTAAAAAGCAGAAGTTGGTGGGATTACAGCGCGCTAATCCGTGCTTTTGAAAAAAATCAATTTGCGGTGCATGAATTGTGGAAGATCGTTACGCTGGAGTTATTTGCAAGGAAATTTGAAGTTCTATACCAACAATCAATGAATCGCGGATGACACTGACATTTATTGAAGCGCAGGCTGTGATTCTTGAGCAAAAATTGCGCGAACTCAAAGCAGATTCAATTGGTCTTACAGAAAACGGTCTGAGTTACTACCGGTTTAATCTTGGTAAAATCAAGTTTAACAACCAGTCCAACGTACAGATACTGTTTCGGATTTTAGAGAAGGTGAATGGCCGCGATCCTTCAGAGTTATGTCTGATTGATCACGGCGCAGGAATTGGATTCTGGGGATTGCTGGCAAGGCAATGCGGAATTGGAAATATCATCTGTCACGATATTAGTGATGACATGATCCACGACTGCCGTATTTTAAGTGAAAATCTTGGCCTGGGTTTTCAACATTATGTAAGAGGAGATATCAATGATTTGAAAGAGTATTGTGTGAATCGAAATCTGGTAGTCGATGGACTTGCCTCCCGGAATGTTATTGAGCATGTCAACGATCTGGATATTTTTTTTAGCTTCTTGCGCGCACTTCCCGGAGAATCCCTGGTCATGGTGATTACAACTTCTGCCAACATACATAACCCCGCGGTACACTGGCAGCATAAGAAGATCCATTCATTTTATGAGCATCAAGGAGTTCATACTGATATGATGAAAGGTGGCCTGGATGCTTCGCTTTCAGGCCGAAACGTGCGTAAAAAAATTATTCTCGAGCATGCTCCTCAAATTGTTGAACCCTTCATCAGCCAGCTTGTCACCAATACCAGAGGTTTGGAGGAAAAGAGAATTATCGAGGCAGTGGATCTTTATTTAAAGACAGGAATTGTTCCTCCTCTTCAGGAAGAGCTAAGTAATACAATGGAGCCATATTCTGGGACGTGGGTTGAGAGACTTGTACCTTTTGAAATGTATGCTGAAGCAGCGGCCCGACACCACTTCAAGACGGAGAGCATTCCCGGATTTTATAATGAATACTACCTGTCTCTCGGAGCAAGAATGGCAGCACGATTCTTGAACAAATTAATCCGGTTGTGTCCTTCGCTTCACCGTAATTTCTCCCCATTTCTCGCCATGCGGTTTATCAGGAAAAAATGATGAAAACATCTTCAAAAAAAACTGTCCTAATCATTACTTATTACTGGCCGCCGAGTGGAGGTCCGGGCGTACAGCGTTGTCTTTATTTTGTCAAGTACCTGCGAGAGTTTGGATGGGAGCCAATAGTATATACGGTTGAAAATGGAGAATTCCCTTACCTTGACAATTCGCTGGAGAAACAAATACCTGACGGAGTCGAGGTAATAAAAAAAGAAGCCTGGGAGCCTTTTTCAATTTATAAAAAGCTGATGGGACTTGACAAGACAGTCAAGCTCAAGCCTAATATCATGGTTGAGAAAACAGGCAGACCTTGGTTGCATAAATTATCCACTTTCGTCAGGGGAAATTTCTTTATTCCTGACGCAAGGATGTTCTGGATTCAACCTTCCGTAAAGTTCTTAAAGCAATATACGGAAGAACATCACATTGATGTTATTATGACCTCCAGTCCACCACATTCAGTGCAACTCATCGGATATCATCTAAAGAAGCTCACAGGAATTCCCTGGTTATCCGACTATCGAGATCCATGGACGAAAATTTTCTTTTGGGATAAGTTAAAAATGACTGGATGGGCTAAAAGAAAGAATGAACAACTTGAAAATAAGTGCCTTGCTGCAGCCGATCGGATTGTTACCGTCAGTCAGGGTTGTTCAAGGGATTTTGCTGCGTTGTCATCAAAAAATGTTGAAGTAATTACTAATGGATTTGATGAATCATCGAATCATGATCTCGTCAGTGCCCGTCATGACCTTGTGATTGGTTACGGGGGAACATTAAGCAATGACCGTAATCCTGAACTGCTTTGGCAGGTAATCGGGGAATTGTGCAACGCTGGAGTTAAAGAAGGTAAACACTTACGAATACAATTTACCGGAGCAATTGACCCTGCAGTGTATGACAGTATCAGGGACGCGGGACTTGAACACCATCTCATCGTATGCGAAGCACTTCCTCATGATGAATACTTGCGCAAAATCCGATCATCAGACATATTGTTGTTGATAGGAGCCAAAGACCAGCCCGGTGTCTTGACTGGAAAATTATTTGAATATCTATCATTTCAAATACCAATTATCAGTATAAGTCCAAGGGGCTCAGATATTGAAGAAATTCTCAAGCAGACAGGCTGTGGTGTTAATGCGGACTACAATAGTAAAGAGGAGATTGCGAGTGCACTCCGCCGCGTCATTGCAATGACTGGAGCATCCGGACAATTTAGCCCCAACAAGAACGAAATAGATCAATATAGCCGTAGGAATCTGACAGCCAGACTTGCCTCGGTTTTAGACTCAATGATCCAGTGAAGCAAATTCTTTATTAATCTATTCAGGTGTGTTCATTATTGAATCAAGACCATCAACATGCTTTGAGTGATTTAATTGTTAATGCAACGAGGTAAATTGAGATAGTCGATCCATTAAGGTCTTCAATTTTAAATAATGATAATCCCGGAAAACTATATATCTGTTGTAGGTGCCAGAAATACAATATCATGCAATGCTAAAGATCCATATACCTGGCGTGTTATTCTGATTAAAATAGGCTTATACTAGGACAGCTGATATTGCTCATGAAATGTGAATTAGAATCACAGTTTTGGGTCCAGCCATTCGGAAATTTTCAGGCCTATCGACAATGAAGAAGTTGCCGCCGGTGAAGGGGCATTGCAGACATTCATAATTCTTTCGTTATCCAACATGACAAAATCATCAATGAGACTTCCGTCTTCGCTACATGCCAGTGCCCTGACACCGGCCCCACCCGTCACCAGATCTTCTTCTCTAATTTCCGGGACCAACGCCTGCAAGGAGCGGGTAAATAATTTCTTCGAAAAACTTCTTCGGTACTCCTCCAGTCCCTGTCGCCAAAAACGAGAAGCCATTTTATGAAATCCCGGAAATCGAAGTGTTTCCCACAGTTCAGAAATATTGATATCGAGTTTTTTGTAACCTTCCCGTCGAAAAGCGAGAACAGCATTCGGACCTGCTTCAAGTCCACCATCAATCATTCGGGTAAAATGCACACCAAGCCATGGAAAATCAGGATCCGGAGCAGGATAAATTAGGTTTTTAACCAGGTACTTTCTTTCCTCACGAATTTTGTAATATTCGCCTCGAAACGGTAGGATCTGCAATCCCAGTTTTTTATTGGTCATTCTGGCCAGCTTGTCACTAAATAACCCAGCACAATTGATCAGATAAGAAGAGCTAAGGGTTTGCCTGTCGGTAATAATGTCAACCCCTGATGATGTCACTTTGATATCCTGGACCTTTTGATTTGTCTGTAATTCCCCACCCAGTGTGTAAATGTGTTCCAAGTATTTGGCTGAGATAATTCTGTAGTCACAAATTCCGGTCTGCGGCACATAGATCCCTTTGATGCCAGCTACATGTGGTTCAATCTCCTTCATTTCTTCCGGCTGAAGCATCTTTAGATTTTGCAAGCCATTGGCCAATCCACGCTCATAAACATTGTGTAATGCTGCTAATTGTTGTTTACGCGTGGCGACGATAATTTTTCCACAGATATCGTATTGTATTCCATTTTCGTTGCAGAAATCAATCAGCATTTTATAACCCCTGATGCAGTTAGTTGCTCTGAGACCTCCCGGTTTGTAATAAATACCGGAATGAATAACGCCTGAATTATGTCCGGACTGATGTTGACAGATAGTGGATTCTTTTTCAAGTATGGTAAGGTCTATACCTGGGTGCTTCCTAAGGATCTGGTAGGCTGTCGCCAGACCAACTATTCCGGCACCAATAATTATTACCTTTTCCTTTCGCATTATGCTTAAAATAATTAGTTAATAAAGAAACTTAAAATACCTGTCAAAATGATTGTTATTCCGGTAAGAATACCTGAACGATGTTCCCACTGATGTGCGTTAATTTTATGAAAACCATAATACAAAAAATAAACCCAGGCAATCATGGAGACCATAGAAGTGACGGTATAAATTGCACCAGTACCCAATAACGCCCATGTTCCGAATGCGGCACTTTTAAAAAAGAATCCTGTGATCTCCATACAAGGAGATAAAATCATAAACATCATCAGTGACAGGAAAAGTTGTCTTTTTCGTACTGGAGGTTCAAGCAATTCATCATCCACATGAAAATGATGATGCGTGTGGTGCCTGTAGAGGAAGTACAAACCAAAGATGACAAGTAATCCTGAACTGATACTATGAAATGAGTTTTCGAGCCGGTCTTGTATAGACAAACCCAGAAACCCTAATATCAAGCCGATCAGAAGAGAACTAAGAATATGAGCACAGCTCAGAAAAAAACTCATTCGCAGCGTCTCACGGCGTGACCATTTATATGTTCTGGAAATGGATAATAGCGGAATCCAGTGACTCGGGATGAGTGCATGCAGTAGACTGACCAGAAAAGTAGCTACAAATAGTTGAATCATGACGAGACAAAGATTAAAAAAATACTTAATGCCCAGGATAATTAAAGGTTTTTTATCATTCAATGATAATTTTGCAACTTATGAGTAAGACTGAACAACTTCGCGAAATAGTAAGTCGAAGGATTCTCGTTCTGGATGGCGCAATGGGTACACTGATTCAGCGTAGAAGACTTCAGGAAGAAGATTATCGTGGTGAGCGATGGAAAGACTGGGACATAGACCTGAAGGGTAATTATGACTTGCTCAGTATTTCCAGGCCCGATGTTATTAGAGACATACACGTCGAATATCTTGAAGCCGGCGCAGATATTATCGAGACCAATACTTTTTCAGCCAACCGGATCTCTCAGACCGATTATCGCATGGAGGAATGGGCTTATGAGATGAATCTTGCTTCAGCTAAGATAGCACGCAAAGCGGTGGATGATTTTCAAAGAGAAAATCCATCACAAATAAGGTTTGTTGCTGGATCAATGGGGCCAACCAATAGAACTGCCAGTCTTTCACCTGATGTGAACAGACCAGAATTCAGGGCGGTTGATTTTAACCAGCTCAAGGAAGCTTATTACGAACAAGCCAGAGGGCTTATTGATGGTGGAGTGGATATTCTTCTCATAGAGACCATTTTTGATACTTTAAATGCCAAGGCAGCTCTTTTTGCTATACAGGAATTGTTTGATGAACGTAAGTGCAAACTTCCAGTGATGGTCTCAGGGACAATTACAGATGCCAGCGGTAGAACATTAAGTGGACAAACGGTTGAGGCATTTTATATTTCTGTATCGCATGTAGAATTGTTTTCTATTGGTCTTAATTGTGCGCTTGGTGCAAAAGAAATGCTTCCGCATCTTTCTGCACTAAGTCAGATTGCCTCTTGTCCTGTTAGTGCATATCCGAATGCTGGACTTCCAAATGAACTGGGGGCCTATGATCAGACCGCTGAAGAAATGAAGAAATACATCGTCGAATTTGCCAGTACAGGTTTGGTCAATATCATTGGAGGATGCTGTGGAACCACACCTGAACATATCCGACTGATGGCTGAAGCCGTGCGAGGAATACCTCCAAGAAATGTTTCTGTTAAATTACCCTATACGAGTCTATCCGGACTTGAGCCATTAATCTTCAGGCCTGAATTAAATTTTGTAAATATCGGAGAACGGACTAACGTAACCGGATCAAAGGCATTTGCAAAACTAATATTAAACAATCAATACGAAGAGGCACTTCAAGTAGCACGTCAACAGGTCGAAGCAGGAGCTCAGATCATTGATGTCAACATGGATGAAGGATTACTGGATGGTGTGCATGCGATGCGTACGTTTTTGAATTTTATCTGCTCAGAACCCGAGATCGTCCGAATACCCGTCATGATAGACTCATCCAAATGGGATGTGATAGAAGCAGGTCTTCAATGTCTTCAGGGGAAGTCCATTGTCAATTCAATCTCACTCAAGGAAGGTGAGAAAACATTTAAATATCAGGCCGATAAAATTAAAAAGTACGGAGCAGCCACGGTTGTAATGGCTTTTGATGAAAAGGGACAAGCCGATTCCATTGAAAGAAAGACTGAGATCTGCAGGCGCGCATACAAAATTTTGACTGAAGAGGTAGGATTTAATCCAACCGACATCATTTTTGATCCCAATATTTTTGCTGTTGCAACCGGAATAGAGGAACATAACGACTATGCAGTAAACTTCATTGAAGCATGCAGAAACATAAAATTGTATTGCCCTGGAGCAAGGATCAGCGGAGGAGTCAGTAACCTTTCTTTTTCATTTCGGGGAAATGAAGTGGTTCGTCAGGCGATGCATTCTGCGTTTTTGTATCACGCCATACAGGCCGGAATGGATATGGGTATTGTGAATGCAGGAATGATTGATGTATACTCTGATATTAATCCGGAATTGCTAGAGCTTGTTGAGGATGTGCTTTTTAATCGTCGTACGGATGCGACGGAGCGTTTGACAATTTTCGCAGAAAAGATAAAAGGTCAGGGCAAATCAAATGAAAAATCGGCTGAGGAATGGCGATCCCGGCCCATAGAAGAAAGATTGAAATATGCACTCGTCAAAGGCATTAATGAATTTATTCAGGAGGACACTGAAGAGGCCCGATTACGAGCCACATCTCCCATCAAGGTAATTGAAGGACCATTGATGGATGGTATGAATGAGGTAGGAGACTTGTTCGGATCCGGAAAAATGTTTCTTCCGCAGGTTGTTAAAAGCGCCAGAGTGATGAAGCAGGCGGTTTCATATTTGCTGCCTTTTATGGAATTAGAGAAAAATAATAGTTCAAGGAGTAAAGGAAAAGTGTTGTTGGCTACAGTGAAAGGTGATGTACATGATATTGGTAAAAATATCGTCGGGGTTGTACTCGCATGTAATAATTACGAAATTCATGACCTTGGGGTCATGGTCAGTTGCGAAAAAATTCTGGAAGCGGCCATGACCATCGATGCGGATATTATTGGACTCAGTGGATTGATCACCCCTTCGCTGGATGAGATGGTACACGTTGCTTCCGAGATGCGTAAGAAGAAATTTAAACTGCCCTTGCTGATCGGTGGCGCGACAACATCCAAACTTCATACCTCGTTGAAAATCGAGCCGGAATATGATTATCCAGTCATTCATGTTACGGATGCATCACGTGCGGTAGCCGTAGTGTCCAGTTTATTGAGTGATGATGTGCAACACAGGACATCATATGTTAACTCAATCAAGGAGGAGTATGAAAAAGTTCGAATCCAGCGAATGCAGCGCCAGCGTCAAAAAGAAAAGATATCGCTTATTGACGCCAGAAAGAACAAGATGAAAATCAATTGGGAGAATTTTACTCCCATTGCCCCCAAGCAAACGGGAATAGAAATACACCAAATTGAACTCAAGGAGGTGCGGAAATTTATTGACTGGACTCCTTTCTTTCAATCCTGGGAGCTTGCCGGAAAATTTCCTGGCATATTAACTGATGAAATAGTAGGGCAAGAAGCCAGCCAACTGTACGCTGATGCACAGGCGATGCTCGAGCAAATAATTAACAACAATCTTCTTGACATTCGGGCTGTGACAGGTTTATTTTATGCCAACGCGAGCGGCGATGACATTCTAGTCAAAGATCCAACAGGTAATGTGATAACAATACTTCATCATCTCAGGCAACAAATTAAAAAAGCAGAGGGTCAGCCAAACTTATGTCTGACTGATTTTATTGCCCCGGAGGACAGCGGGCATAAGGATTTTATTGGCGCCTTTGCGGTAAGTGCGGGGTTTGGATCAGACGAATTGGTCAGACAATTCGAACAAAAGCATGATGACTATCATGCAATTCTTGTCAAAGCACTTGCAGACCGAATGGCCGAGGCAGCAACGGAATTCCTTCATTTAAAAATTAGAAAATCACTCTGGGGATACGCTACAAAAGAGCAACTGAGCAATCAGGAATTAATTGATGAAAAATACAGCGGCATCAGACCAGCACCCGGATATCCTGCCTGTCCAGACCATACTGAAAAGGATACATTATGGCGGTTACTTGATGTGGAACGGAATACCGGTATACGACTCACAGAGAGCAAGGCCATGTTTCCGGCAGCCTCTGTCAGCGGGTGGTATTTCGCGCATCCTGAAGCCCGATATTTCGGTATATCCGAAATTGAAGAGGATCAGCTACAGGACTATGCTGAACGTAAGGGTTGGGATTTGCCAACAGCAAAAAAATGGCTGAGTCCATTGTTGAATTAGGTTACAATGAATTGTTAGGCCAAATGCCACATTGAGATTTAGAGGCCTGAGATGGTATTAATTGTGTTTTTACTATTTGTCTGCCAGTTTTAGAATGGTCTGAGCAAGGATATCCAGTTCCCTGAAGCTTGTATACACATTGGGAGTAATGCGAACACCGTGAATATTTTCCCAATCGATACCAACAGCGTGAATTTTACTTTCACTAAAAAGAAAATCTGCCAGTTCTCCGGAAGTTTTTCCAACTACTTGCACACAGGCAATTGCACCGCTGAATTCTTTTGAAAGCGGTGAGATTATTTTTACTTTCGGATGATCTTCAACTTTGGAGGTCCAGTATTTTTTAAGTCTGAAGAGTCTTTCAAATTTTCTTTCAGCACCGATCATATTGAAGAAATCAATGGCATGTCCGATTGACTGTTCAATTGCGAATGACCTTGTACCCAGACTTTCAAACTTTCTTATGTCTGCGCTGTCCGGATCGCCAGCTGCAAAAAGGGGATAGATTGAACTTATCTTTTCTTTTTTAATATAAAGAAGGCCGGAGCCTATGGGTGCACTAAGCCATTTATGAAGACTGGTGCCCCAGTAATCACAATTCAGATCTTCTATCTTATAAGGAAAGTGAGCAAAGGAATGCGCAGCATCCACAAGCACTTCAATATTTCGCTTTTTGGCTTCATTTGCGATCTCCTTTGCAGGTAGCAATTGTCCATTCCAGTTGACAACATGAGTAATATGAACGATCCTTGTCTTATCTGTGAATTCCCTGGCATAGGCCTCAACAATTGCTGATTTATCTTCAATCGGATAATTGAAGTTTACCCATTTCAGAACGATGCCATCCCTTTTTTCGCGTTGTTTCCACGCATTGATCATATTTGGATAATCCTGTTTTGTCAGGACTACTTCATCACCCTTATTCAGTCTTAGCCCAAAAATGACCGTCTCAAGCGACTCCGAAGAATTTCGATTGAAGGCAAGTTCTTCATGGGAGCATCCCGCAATAGCAGCCATGTTGCGACGCATGGGTTCCCTGCCTTGATCAAGTACCCTCCACATATAATAGGAAGGTCCTTCATTGCAAAGACGGTTATAATAATTGAGCGCTTCCTGAACAACGCGTGGAGCTGGCGCAACGCCCCCATTGTTAAGGTTGATAATGGAAGGTGATACTGAATAAGCCTCCCGAATCCCAGACCAAAAATCCTCCTCATCTCGATTAATTAGCGATTTTAAATGATGAAGACTGACCTGAAGGTCATCCTGCATAGTTCTTAGAATCATGGAAGGATTAGCTAGGCCCAGTGCGGAAGCCCCCAGAAGTTTGAATGTATTTCGTCTTTGCATAATACAAGTTGTATTGTTAATTGTATATGATCAAATTTATAAACAAATGGCAATTCTAGCTAATAGACATTTCATTCTTCGAACATCTCAGCACAATAATGTCTATTATGATGAAAATTACATAAAGTCTGTAATATTTGCTATAACTCTTTAGGTACTGCGAAATAAATTACACTCAGGACTTTCAAAATTCTTTGTCTGCTAACCTGACAGACGAAGAATTTCTCAGATCCATTATGGTAAATACGAGTTAAAGCTATGGAAAACAATACAATTGAAGCCGTAATATTTTATCCGAAAGGGTAATAAAGATAATTGGCCCTTTCCGGAAGAAAGTACTTGTTAAAAGACGCTTGAATATCTTCCGTTTGGATCTCCCGGTATCGTTGAAGTTCTGTATTCACAAGGTTGACATCACCAAGCCATTCGGAGTAAGAAAAATTCAATGCCTGACTAACAACGCCAATTTGAGAGGCGAGGTACGCACTTTCATTCTTATTCATGTATTTTTCATATAAATAAGAACTTACAGGATTTTGCTTGACGGATTGCAAAAGTTCCATAAAGGCATTTTCGCCGCGCTCAATGCTAACACCTTTATTAAGTTTGCCTTCAAAAATAATCAGTCCCGGGTCGAAGGTCGTAGTCATATAACAATCAAGTGAAGAAAAAAGCATTTGTTCTTTTTTCAACCTGGAATACAGCAGCGAAGATCTCCCTTCGGCCAGAATGTCTGTTGCGAAATCCAGTGCATAAAAGTCTTTGCAATCACGTCCACTCGAATGAAATGCAATATACAATGCTTCTTCGGGGTATGGTCCGGGTATAGTCAATTTTCTTGATTCAAGTTGCGCTGGTTCTATAGCTATCGCAGGGCGCAATGAATGACCCGATGGGATGGGAGAAAAATACCGGTCTGTGAGCAGAAATGCCTGATCCAAATCAATATTGCCGCTCATGACGAGAACCGCATTATCCGGTGTATAATACTTCTGGTGAAAATCCATTGCATCGGTATATTCCAGCTGACCTATCTCCTCTCTGCTTCGTCCGATCACAGGCCATTGGTAGGGGTGTACTTGATAAGCGAGGGGCATCAGTTGATGGGAAAACATCCCATAGGGATTATTCAGGTAATTTTCACTGAATTCCTCAATAACGACTCTTTGCTGGATACGAAATTCCTTTTTCTTGATATGAAATCCGGACATTCTTCTTGATTCCAGGTCAATCATTAATTCAAGCTGAGCCGATGGTGCGACGTTGTAATATTGGGTAGTATCCGGGGTGGTGAAGGCATTACTGTCGCCTCCTGCAGACTGCATGAGTTCATCAAAATCAATTCCTTCTCCGCAATTGGAAAACATCAGATGTTCGAATAAATGCGCAATACCTGTTTTGCCGGCAACTTCATTTCTGGAACCAACTTTATATAATACACTGACACAGGCCATACTGGTCCGCTTGGAGGGGACGCCAATGACAACAAGTCCGTTATCAAGTATTTTTTTCTGGAAAGACTGCAAATTAGTCGATTTGACCTACCATGAGTTCAGGCCTTACCCACTCATCAAATTGTTCTGCCGTAAGATATCCCAGTGAAATGGCTGTCTCCTTTAAGGTTCGTCCAGATTTGTGGGCGGTTTGTGCAATTTCAGCGGCTTTATAATATCCGATTTTAGTATTCAGTGCGGTTACCAGCATCAGTGAATTATCAAGATTCTTTCTGATGTTATCATGTAGCGGGGCGATGCCAGATGCGCATTTATCATTGAATGATACACAGGCTTCACCAATGAGTCTTGCGCTGTGTAAAAAATTATAAATCATCATTGGCTTAAAAACATTCAATTCAAAATGACCAGTGGCTCCCCCAATATTTATTGCAACATCATTACCCAACACCTGTGCAGCCACCATGGTCAATGCCTCGCATTGTGTTGGATTGACCTTGCCGGGCATGATGCTAGACCCCGGCTCATTATCCGGAATAAAAATTTCACCGATACCACATCTTGGCCCTGAGGCCAGCAATCTAATATCATTGGCAATTTTCATCAGGCTGCAAGCAACTGTCTTGAGCGCTCCGTGAGATTCTACAATAGCATCGTGGGCGGCGAGTGCTTCAAATTTATTGGGAGCGGTGACAAATGCGAAACCTGTCAGTTTGGAGATATTGGCTGCCACATTTGTTCCATAATTCATGGGTGTATTAATTCCTGTTCCAACGGCTGTGCCGCCAAGAGCCAATTCAGATAGATGAGGCAGAGAATTCTCAATTGCCCTGATACCGTGATTAAGCTGCGCTACATATCCGGAAATTTCCTGACCCAGCGTCAACGGCGTGGCATCCATCAGATGGGTTCTTCCGATTTTGACAACACGCATGAATTCTTGTGATTTACTCTGAAGTGTATCCCTTAATTTAATGATACCCGGTAGTGTCACATCTTTCAGAATTTTGTATGCAGCGATATGCATTGCGGTAGGGAAGGTATCATTGGAAGACTGTGATTTATTCACATCGTCATTAGGGTGAATAATTTTTTTCTCATCTGTCAATGATCCGCCTCTGATGACGTGGGCCCTGTATGCAATTACTTCATTGACATTCATGTTAGATTGGGTGCCAGACCCGGTCTGCCAAACGACCAGAGGAAACTGATCATTGAGTTTGCCAGAAAGTATTTCATCGCAAACCTGTCCAATCAGGTCACAGGTATCCTGACTTAGTACGCCGGCTTCCATATTTGTTAAAGCGGCTGCCTTTTTTACATAGGCAAAAGCCTGGATAATCTCAATTGGCATTTTGTTGGTCTCACGGGCGATTTTAAAATTGTCAATAGACCTTTGCGTTTGAGCTCCCCAATATACGTTAATAGGTACCTCTACAGGACCCATTGTATCTTTTTCAATTCTGTACGACATCATAACGAGTTATTCAATAAGAGTCAATAGTTTTTAACTATAATAGAGACAAAATTAATCCTTGAATGTTTGCAGATTCACCATGATTTCTGAGCCTCGGGTAAACTTCTGAATACGGTAAAAATGTTAGTTTTGCATTTTTATTATAAATGGAATTAAAAGGATCAAAGTGTCTCGTTGTAGGTGGAGCAGGATTTATCGGTAGTTTTGTAGTAGCAGAATTGCTGAAAGAACCTGTTGAAAAAGTTGTGGTCTATGATAATCTTGTGCGTGGCAAGAAAGAATATCTGAAGACGTCTCTAATGGATCCCAGGTGTACTTTTTTTGAGGTAGGCGGCGATATCAGAGATATTGATATTCTTAATGATGCTGTGAAGGGGATGGATTATGTGTTTTGTCTGGCAGCCATGTGGTTGTTGCACTGTAAAGATTATCCAAGGACTGCTTTCGAGGTCAACGTAGCAGGTACTTTTAACATTCTTGAAGCCTGTGTCAAAAATAATGTCAAGAAATTGGTATGGTCTTCTTCTGCTTCAGTCTATGGTGACGCTGTAGAAATACCGATGACCGAGGCACATCCCTATATGAATAAAAATTTTTACGGAGCAACTAAAATAGCTGGTGAGGCTATGGCCACTGCATTCAATGACCGATATGGGCTGAAAGTCATTGGTCTTCGGTATATGAATGTCTATGGGCCTCATCAGGATCAGACAGCAGCCTATACCGGGGTTATTCCGATTATGCTAAATAAGATTGACGCCAATGAACCGCCGGTGATCAATGGCGACGGATCACAGGCATATGATTTTATTTATGTAGAAGATGTGGCAAGATTTAATGTTCTGGCAATGAGGAGTGACATTGACTTTGGATTTTATAATGTTGGGACCGAGGTCCAGACTTCGATTAAATCCCTTTGCGATCTTATCCTTGAACTCAGGAATAGTCCTTTAAAAGTAAATTACAAACCATACAGTGCTGACGATGCTCGCGCTCTTGTGAAAAACAGGATTGGCAGTAATGAAAAAGCAAAGCGCGAGCTTGGATTTGAACCAAAGTATACCTTAAGGGAAGGACTGCTTCAGTTGATCGAATGGAGAAAAACAAATGGATAACTATCCGATCTATTCTGAATAATATACGTTAAAATCACCTAAGTGCCAGTGTTTTTTGGTTGAATATTGTATTCTATCTCAGGGCTCAATTTTAATCTTTACGTATAGAGCACAATTCATAATGTAAGAAATGAGCATTTAGAGCAGATCTCACTTTGAAATTTCTGGCTAAAAATAAAGGACATTAAATCGAAAATATCTTTGCGCCTGGCATCGCGCGGTAAGAACATCAGATTCACAAGGGACCTCCTGATAATCATAACATATTTTATAATAATAATATATAAAACATTAATAATTAACACTATAAAATAATTTTGTTCTCCTCTTTTTTAACTTGAGAACTTTTTTAACAGCTCGTTGGTAATGGATGGTTGCCGAAGATTCAATTTTAAAAGCAGTCATTACCAAGGTCTAAGTTCCGACATTGAAGCTCAATGCTTATTTTTGCTATTAAATGAGTGTGTCCTCCGTTACCTGATTCTAATTCGCAAGTTAAAATCAACAGGGAGGAAAAAAATAGAAATGACGTCAGTAATTGGAGTTGGACGGATTGTAATTATTTAGGTAAAATCTGTTTGAAAAATGCAAAATGTAAATAGGAGATACATAAAGGCATTGATAAATCTGATCAGTTTCAACAATAATTTCACAGGATTTTGGGAATAATAAATGTTGAATTAATCACTTTGAAGACAAGGCGGGTATATGTGCGGAATTGTTGGGGTATTTGATAAAACGGAAAAACCTTTTGATCACGATGTTCTGAAGAGAATGTCAGATACCATATCCCATAGAGGTCCGGATGGTGAAGGATTTTTCAGAGAGGGGCCGATGTCTCTGGCCCACCGACGTTTGGCAATACTCGATGTTTCACAAAATGGCCATCAGCCAATGAGCTCAAAAGACGGACAATGGGTCATTGTATTTAACGGTTGTATCTATAATTTTCCGGAACTAAAAAAGGAATTATTGGAAAAGGGCCACCGATTCAACTCTTCAACGGATACAGAGGTGATTGTTGAGGGTCTGTCAGCTTTTGGACCAGGATATTTTGAGCAATTGAACGGGATGTTTGCGGTAGGAGCATACAACAGAAAAGAGAAGTTCCTGCTTTTATCCAGAGATCGCTTTGGAGTAAAACCATTGTATTATTGGCTGAACGGTAATCAATTGGTTTTTGCCAGCGAAGTAAAATCTATTCTTTGCCATCCCAATTATAAAAGGGGGATAGACTATGGCGCATTGAGCGAATATTTTACTTTTCAGAATCTTTTTACATACCGAACGCAATTCAGAGGTATCCATATGATTCCACCCGGCAATACAATCCGGTTCGATTTTTCAACAAACTCTATCGTGCATAATTCCTGGTGGAATTTTAATTTCAGCGAACCGGATGAAACAATGAGTTTTGAAGACGCTGTAGAAGGAACGAAGTATTATTTTCGACAAGCCGTTGAGCGGCAAATGATCTCTGATGTTCCAGTAGGTTCATATCTGTCGGGAGGAATGGATAGCGGATCAATTACCGCAATCGCTTCTGGAAAAATTGAAAGGCTGAACACATTCACATGTGGCTTTGATATGAGCAGTGTGAGCGGAGTTGAGGCGAATTATGATGAACGGCGGGATGCCGAGTTGATGGCCAGTGTCTTTAAGACCGAGCATTATGAACAAGTAATTAATGCAGGGGACCTGGGATGGAGTATGCCCAAGGTAGTGTGGCATCTTGAGGATATAAGGGTTGGCATGAGCTATCCGAATTATTATATAAGCAGGCTGGCCAGCAAATTTGTAAAAGTTTGTCTGCAGGGAACGGGGGGAGATGAGCTGTATGGAGGTTATCCATGGAGGTATTACCGGGTATTTCAATCCATCGGGCAGAAGGATTTTTTTAATAATTATTATAATTTCTGGCAAAGACTCGTTGCAGATGAGGAAAAAAATCAATTGTTTACAGAAGATGTGACAAAACAAATTGATCTCAATGAGCCACGAAATATTTTCGAACGTGTATTTCTTTTTAACCCGGCATTGCAGTATCAGACTCCGGAGCAGCATATACAGAATTCACTTTATTTCGAGATCAAAACATTCCTGCCAGGTTTATTAATTGTTGGAGATAAGTTGAGTATGGCCAACTCGCTGGAAGAGAGATTTCCTTTTTTGGACAATGATCTAGTTAATTTCGCACAGAGGATCCCGGTGAGACACAAATTGGGCCACCTTGAATTAAGAAAACGACTGGATGAAAATGTTATTGGTAATAAGAAGTTGTTGTACCAACAATTTGACGATGGAAAAAATGTTCTTCGAAAGGCGATGTCGGAAATTTTACCACCGAGCATTATCAATAGGAAAAAGCAGGGATTCAGTTCGCCAGATGAAAGCTGGTACAGAGGAGAAAATGCAGAATACGTAAAAAAGACTTTATTGGGTGAAAAATCAGTTAGTTCAGATTTTGTTCAAAAAAAATATGTCGAAAGGATTATCGATGAACATATGAATAAAGGCAGTAATCACCGATTGGTCTTATGGAGCCTGTTGTGTTTTGAATGGTGGTGCAGAAAATTTATGTCATAGTATGTCCAACAATTGGCCATTGGTATCAATATGCATACCCGCATATGACAAGCCGGATTTGATTTTACAATGTGTAAAGAGTGCGCTGGCTCAAACTTACCAGAATAAGGAAGTGATCGTGAGCGACGATTCTGATAATGAACAAGTCTATTCTGTTCTGAAGGAATATGTTTCTCAAAATCAGATTAAGTATTGTCAAAATAAAAGTAGGCAGGGCAGGTTAGCCAATTACAGAAGGCTATTACATGAGCTGGCAAGTGGCGATTGGGTAATGATGTTGGATGGTGATGATTATTTTACGGATAACTCATATATCGAAAAGTGCATCAAGGACAGTATATCGAGGAATGATTCAATCCTATATTACTTTGCCCGTCATTCTGTTGATGAATCGAAGCAGGCAAGCATGGAGACTAATTTCATAATAAAGAATGGCTTTGAATACATTAAAAATCCAGTAGAATTTTGTTCTAAATTTTCACATCTGACAAGTCTTTACAAGAGAAGACCTGCCATTGAATCAGATTTTTACCAATTTAATGATTTGCATGGATTTCTCAAGTTGGCATCTATTGGTTTTATTGCATATTATCCTCATTTCGCCGGCGTATGGCGAAATGTGCCTATGAGTCAAAGTAAAAGTCTTTCGGAGCAAGACTTGGATAACATTTTTAGATGCTTTCAAAAACCAGGTGAACTTGGTTTATTTGTAAATATTCAAATCAGCAACAGGTATATTTTATATTATTTTATTAATTATCTATTTTTAATTAATAGATTGCCTGAAAATGAAAAGAATCATTATCGAAATGTTCTAATCCAATCTTCCCGATTTTCAGATTATTTTTCAAAAAGTCTTGAATTCTTTCTTATACATGCAAATAATTTTATCCTTAAATTTTATCTTAAACTACTAAATATATTATACTAATGCAGGAGTTAATTATCTTATGGAAGAAGTTAAAGTCTTACTTTATTCCTCAACAAGTACTGATCAGACTGGCTCTCGGTTCTGAGTCACAGGGATATAAAGATTTGAAGAAACGAATAATAGAATATCTTCTAGTGGAAGATAGCCTCCGTAATAGTGCAGTAATTAATTTTTTAAGGAAAAATCCATTGCATATTTTCCCTTATCCCTTTATCTATAAATACAAGCCAATTGATGTGGTTGTAAAATACAGCCAGGGATTTCCATATGTGGTTTATGAAGGAAAAAAGTTATTCTTTAAAAAGAATATGAATAAAATGCAGGTCATGCATGCAATGAATAATTTGTTAATCGAGCAGGATGAAGAATCTGCACATCATTATTATTCATTTTGCAGTAAATCTCAATATGGTGTTATTATTGATTGTGGGGCAGCAGAGGGCATTTTTGCATTAAAATATATAGATCTATGTGAAAAAATGATTATTATTGAAACTGATCCAGAATGGATAGCCGCCCTTCAAATGACTTTTAGTGAATATGAGCGAAAGGTATCTATTATTGGGAAATATGTAGGGGAAAGAAATGATAGTCATAATATTACATTAGATACTATCATTGGTCAAGAGAATGTTAGTCTGATCAAGGTTGATGTGGATGGAAGTGAGGAGGGCCTATTTAATGGACTAAAAAATTCGTTAACCTCCAATAAAATAGATCAAATTTTATTATGCGTGTATCATGATGTGGATGATTATCAAAAATATACCTTGCTTTTAGATGAATATGGATTTAAAGTCGAGACACATCATAATAAGATGATTTTTCTCTATGGTAATCATTTGCGAGAACCTTTTTTGACCAATGGAGTTGTCAATTTTTATAAAGCTTAATGGAAAAGATCTTAATAACCGGTGCACATGGACTGTTAGGGAAAGAGGTGGTCTCTGAATTATTGGGGAAAGCAGAATTATTTTTAGTTGTAAAAGGGGATACTAAGGTGTTTTCTGGAAATTTATTACATTATGTTGACTGTGACCTTGATTCAATCAGCGCAAGCACTAAGCTGCCTTTGCACATCGATAAAGTTTTGCATCTGGCACAGTCAGGCAAGTTTCGAGAATTTCCAGAATCAGTAACCGAGATATATAATGTAAATACCTACTCAACGCTCCTACTGCTGGATTATGCAAGAAAAGCCGGATGTAAAAACTTTATTTATGCTTCTTCAGGTGCTGTGTACAAGGATGCTGCAGATAATACAGCTTTACGAGAGACAGATCCGTTAAATTGTGAAAATGCTAACTTTTATGCCGCATCAAAATTGGCTTCTGAGCTATTAGTTAATTCCTATTCCAGGTTTTTCAACAGTGTCATTTGCAGATATTTTTTTATATACGGTAAGGGTCAGAAGCAAGACATGCTGATACCCAGGTTGATTGATTCAGTGAGACACCAAAGGGAGATTTCGGTGAATGGGCAAAATGGCTTAGTCTTTAATCCAATACACGTTCATGATGCAGCGATGGCAACAATTCTATTATCGAATTTGAGAGGGAATCATGTCGTAAATGTGGCAGGACCGCAAGCTGTTAATCTAAGACAGGTGATCCAATATATTGAGGAATTATTGGGCCTAAAGGCCTTAGTTAATAGCGACAAAAATTTGACTGTTAGCGCTCTGTTGGCTGATATCACCAGGCTGACCGATTTTGGATACACGCCACGTATTAATTTGAATGAAGGAATCGGGCGTGTTATTAAAGAATAAACGATGAGAATTCTTTTAGGTACAGTCAACATCGCATCTCAATTAGGTGAGATGAAAAGATCATTTGAAGAGCTAGGTCACGAAGTTAGCATTTATCTGAATGATTTTCCGCATGTTAATTTGCTCGGATCTGACTATTCTGACATTGCTGCTAATCACTTGCCGGGGTGGGTTAGGAGAAATTTATTTGATGGTACTTCAAGTTTTTGGTTAAAAGCATTACGAAAACCTTTCTCGGACTATCGGAAATCACTGATAGCGAATGTCACGAAAAAGAATCTGGACAGTTTAATCAATGATCATGACTTATTTATTTTTATTTGGGATTCTCTTCTGCCGGATTATTCGGATTTAGAGAAAATCAGAAGCGCAGGGAAGAAAATAATTTTTATTTTTTGCGGGGATGATGTCAGGTGGTTCTTCGCATCCAAGCAGGAATTTGAAAGCCTGGGAATGCATCCGATTGAATATGACTCATCTTATTTTTATGGGAAGAGGGGGCTTGAATTCAGGCTCAAACGAATTGCATTTGCAGAGCGTTACGCAAATCTGATATATAGTAAACGTGAACAGGCGCAACTCCAGTCCCGACCATTTTTTCATTGGAGGATGACGGTAGATCCTTTTGAATATCCTGTAGGAGATTTTCATTCAAGGAACGTTCCATTGATTGTCCATGCACCTAGCAATCAAGCTGTCAAGGGCACTAAATATGTCATGAGGGCTATTGAAAATTTGAAAAAACGTAATGTTCATTTCAATTTTAAGTTGATTCAAAATATGAATGCCGGGGAAGTTAGGAAGATTCTTCAACAGGCAGATTTGGTTATCGATCAGTTGTTTATTCCGGGGGGAGGTAGATTGACGACGGAAAGTCTCTCGGTCGGGGCAGAGGTTATGACTTACATGAATTATGGAATTTATGACCAGGGTATTGGATATCAAAGACAGCCTCTATGCCCGATTCTGGACGCTGGAATTGACAACATCGAAAACCGTTTATATGAGTTTATTGAAACCTTCAGTCAAGCTTCTTCAAAGGCTCACTTGAATAATCACTATGTAAAAGAGCATCTGGATGTGAGAAAGATTTGCCATCAGATGTTATGTCACTTGGAAGAACCTAATCCTGTCTATGAATATATTCCTTATTTTTATCAAAAAAGTTTTATTCCTGAATCAAAGGTGGCTGAAAAATTATACCGGAAATATCTTGGTTAAGGATACAAGCCCTGATTCCGTATCATTATAATGTAGTCATCGGTTGTATTTATGGCAAACTACAATGACAAATACTCGTGAAATTGATAATCATAGGCATCCCAGTTAATAATGCGCTCTATCATTATTTGTGTCTTTCATTGAATGCGGAGTGCGGCTTAAATAAAATTACTGAATTAGGCCTGTAAAATACGTAATAAATGCTTAACTTAGAGCAAATTATAAACAAGAAATGGAAAAAAAGTTTGATAGTTTGAGCATTTTTGAATTCCAAAAGTTATTTCCTG
>JAIBCI010000043.1 GCA_019694255.1 Saprospiraceae bacterium | reverse complement strand
TTGAAGGCATATCCTACAAATTTTCTATTATTTCTTACCTGCTGTCTTACCAGCTTTCTTTCTAAGTATTTCACCAGTGAACTTAATACCCTTGCCTTTGAAAGGCTCAGGCTTTTTAAATGACCTAATTTTGGCACATATCTGACCAACAAGCTGCTTGTCATTTCCGCTAATAATAATTTTAGGATTCGATCCTTTTTCAGTAACAGTTTCAACTTTAACCTCTGCAGGCAGAGCAAACATGATCGGGTGCGAAAAACCAATTGAGATTTCCAGCAAATTACCCGTATTACTGACCCTGTAACCAACTCCGACCAATTCCATCTGACGGGTAAATCCGTCAGAAACACCGATCACAAGGTTATTAATCAACGCCCTTGTAAGTCCATGAAGGGCTTTATGTCTCTTCTGTTCCGTAGGTCTCGAAACTGTCAACACACCATCTTCTATTGCAACAGACATATCCGGGTCAATAGGTTGCGAAAGACTTCCTTTCGCACCTTTGGCGGTGATCAGATTTTTCTCAAGTTTGACTTCAACCCCTTTGGGAAGTTCGATTATTTTTCTACCAATTCGCGACATGATAATTCGGATTTAATAATTACAACACGTAACACAGCACCTCTCCACCAATATTCGAAGACCTCGCATCTTTATCGGTCATAATGCCTTTGGATGTTGAAACGAGCGCAATTCCAAGACCGTTGATGATACGAGGAAGTTCGTCTGCTTTTTTATAAATTCTCCTGCCAGGTCTACTTACTCGTACCAGTTCCCTGATTGCAGGGATTCTGGAAATAGGATCATACTTCAGAGCTATTTTAATATCACCCTGTTTGTTTTCCGTATCAACAAACGTATATTTCAGAATATATCCATTCTTATAAAGCAGTTCGGTCATTGTCTTTTTGACTTTAGATGCGGGAATATCCACGACTCTATGTCCTGCCTGCTGAGCGTTTCTGATCCTTGTAAGAAAGTCTGCAATAGTATCTGTTACAGCCATTTTAGTTAATTTTAATAATTATTACCAGCTTGCTTTTGTTACTCCGGGAATTTTTCCATTTAGTGCCATCAGACGGAAGGCATAACGAGAAAGACCAAATCTTCTCATATAACCTTTAGGTCGTCCTGTAAGCTGACACCTGTTCTTCAGCCTGATCTTGCAACTGTTCTTCGGAAGTTCATCGAGTTCCTCCCACTTACCTTCCTTTTTGAGTGTTGCTCTTTTTTCGGCAAACTTTGCAACCATTTTCTGGCGCTTCAGTTGTCTGGCGATAATGGATTTCTTGGACATAATTTATTGTTGATTCTTCGGTGCGTTTTTAAATGGAATACCTAGTTCTTTAAGTAAGGAATATGCCTCATCATCTGTTCCGGCAGTGGTCACGAAGGTGATATCCATGCCTGTAATTTTATTGATTTTGTCGATGTCTATTTCAGGGAAAATGATTTGTTCTGTAACACCCATGGTATAATTTCCACGACCGTCAAAACTTTTATCATTAACACCTCTGAAGTCTCGAACCCTTGGCAGCGCTACCGTTATCAGCCTGTCAAGGAACTCGTACATCCTGTCTGCCCTTAGCGTTACTTTTACACCAATCGGCATGTTTTCCCTCAATTTGAAGTTTGAGATCGCTTTACGAGAGAATGTAGCGACGGGTTTTTGCCCTGTAATAGTACCGATCTCACCGACAGCAATATCAACCAGTTTTTTGTCCTGGGTAGCTGCACCAATACCCTGATTGATGCATATTTTAACAAGTCTGGGCACCTGCATAACGCTCTTATACTGGTACTTGGCCCGCAAGGCAGGGACCACATTGGACTCGTAAAAAGTTCTTAATCTTGGTGTATATTTCATCACTTGATTATTTGTCCGGATTTTTTGGAATATCTAACCTTCTTATTGTTTTCTACTTTATAACCAACGCGCGTTGGCTTGTTGGATTTAGGGTCTAGCAAAGCCAGGTTAGAGATATGTATAGGAGCTGACATTTCAACAATTCCTCCAGGATTGTCATTGGTTGGCTTCATATGTTTTTTGACAATATTGACCCCTTCAACCACGGCCCTGTTCTTGTCAGTAATAATCACACTAACTTCACCAGTCTTACCCTTATTAGCTCCAGCGATAACCTGGACTTTGTCCCCTTTTTTAATTTTAAATTTCATGTCCTGATTCTTTAATAATATTAGATCACTTCAGGTGCAAGTGACACAATTCTCATGTAATCTTTTTCACGCAGTTCTCTGGCTACAGGTCCAAAAATCCTTGTACCTCTTGGCTCATCCGAAGCGTTGAGCAACACAACGGCATTGTCATCGAATCTTATGTAAGAACCATCTTTTCTTTTAACCTCCTTGGCGGTTCTTACGATAACAGCTTTGGATACAGTCCCCTTCTTTACTCCTCCAGGAGAAGCAGTTTTAACTGTTACTACAATTTTATCTCCGAGGGAAGCGTACCTCCTTTTGGTGCCCCCGAGGACACGGATGCACAGTACTTCTTTGGCACCGCTGTTATCCGCTACTTTGAGTCTGCTCTCTTGTTGTATCATAATCTCCGAATTATATTTGGCTAAAAATTATTCTCCTTTTTTAATGATTTCTACGAGCCTCCAGCACTTTGACTTACTCAATGGCCTTGTCTCCATGATTTTAACGAGGTCACCGATGCTACATTCATTTTTTTCATCATGTGCGTAATACTTCTTAGTCTTCTTGACGTACTTCCCGTATTTAGGATGCAGAAGTCTTTGTTGAATTGAAACCGCAATGGACTTATCCATTTTATTGCTTGTCACAATACCAATTCTTTCCTTTCTTAAATTTCTTTCCATTGTGGTTGAATTAGGCATTTTTATTTTTTGATCTTTCAGTTTGCGTCGTGGACATCTGTGCGATTTCTCTTCGCAGATGCGTAATCACGCTGGGATTGGAAAGTCCCTTGACCTTATGTTCAAATTTCAGTTCAGTCATTCTTTGTTTTGCTGCACTGATTTCTGTTTCCAGAGCGCTATCTGTCATTTTACTGAAATCCTTATATTTCTTAAGAGCCATAATTTGTGCTTATATCTAAATTACTGAATATTAATCGCTTCTGGGGCTGTTGGCCGAATAATCATCTTGGTAGCCACTGGTAGTTTCTGCGCGGCAAGATGGAATGCCTCTACTGCAATATTGTATGGCACACCTTCCATTTCAAACATAATCGTGCCCGGCTTGACCATTGCAACATAGTGGTCCAATGTACCTTTACCTTTACCCATACGAACCTCCGCTGGTTTGGCCGTAACCGGTCTGTCCGGGAATATTCTGATCCAGACATTTCCTTCCCTTTTCATATGCCTTGTCATAGCTACCCTTGCTGCTTCAATTTGCCGGTCCGTAATACGAGCATTTTCAAGACTTTTTAGTCCGAATGTTCCGAACGCAATTGTGAATCCCCTGTTTGCGATACCTTTATTTCTTCCCTTCTGTTGTCTCCTGTATTTGAGACGTTTAGGCTGTAACATGACTTATTTTCTTTACTTTTTGAAAAAGAACTGCAAAATTAATACATTTTAGATTACTGGCGTCTTCTACCTCTTCCACCTCTTTCCTCTCTTCCTCCTTCACCTTCACCCTTCATTCCAGGCTTAGTCTCCTTTTTGGTAAGCCCCACCAAAGGTGACAGGTCCCTTTTTGTAAATACCTCACCTTTGCAAATCCATACTTTAATTCCCAGCTTGCCATAAACGGTCAACGCTTCCTTAATTGCATAATCTATGTCTGCACGGAAAGTATGGAGAGGAATTCTTCCATCTTTATATTCTTCCGAACGAGCAATTTCCGCTCCATTAAGACGACCTGAGATTCTTATTTTGATCCCTTCAGCGCCGGCCCTCATCGTTGACTGGATGGCCATTTTGATTGCGCGTCGGTAATTAATTCTTGACTCAAGCTGTTTTGCAATGGTATCACCTACGATCGCTGAATCAAGTTCGGGTTTACGAATTTCGATGATATTTATCTGAACATCCTGATCCGTCAATTTCTTGAGCTCTTCACGGATACGATCTACCTCCGTTCCGCCTTTACCAATAATTATACCCGGGCGTGAAGTTTGTATTGATACCGTGATACGCTTCAGCGTTCTTTCTATTATTGTTCTAGCAATACCGCCTTTTGGAATCCTTGCCTGGAGGTAGTTGCGTATTTTTTCGTCCTCTACCAGTTTCTGCGCAAGATTCGCGCCCCCAAACCAGTTTGATTCCCAACCGCGGATAATTCCAAGTCTATTGCCTATTGGATTTGCCTTCTGACCCATTCAGATATTCAGTTTATTGATTAATTATTTGTATTAGCTCTTGAGGCGACAACAAGTGTCACGTGATTTCTTCTTTTGCGGATACGGTTAGCCCTTCCCTGAGGTGCCGGCTGAAACCGCTTGAGTACAGTACCCGGATCAACAAATGCTGTCTTGACATAAAGATCACTTTGATCTGCTTTGCCCTCTCCATGTTTTTGTTCCCAGTTGTTGATCGCAGACAACAAAAGTTTTTCAAGCCATATTGATGCTTCCTTCTTGGTAAACTTGAGTATATGAAGAGCCTGCGCAGCCTTTTTGCCGCGTATAAGATCCACCACCAACCTCATTTTACGAGGTGACATTGGACAATTTCTAAGTTTTGCTACAGCTTCCATGATTCCTGGATTTTGAATGTTTATCTGTTTCCTGAGTGTCCTTTAAATGTGCGAGTCGGCGCAAACTCACCAAGTTTATGTCCCACCATATTTTCAGAAACATAAACCGGAATGAATGACTTACCATTATGTACCGCGATCGTCTCACCGACCATGTCTGGTATAATCATGGAAGCCCTGCTCCAAGTCTTGATCACAGCTTTTTTGCTTGAATCCTTCGCCTTGGCAATTTTTGCCAAAAGTGAATGATGAACATAAGGTCCTTTGCGTATCGATCTAGCCATGTTTTAATTTATTTTAATTACTATTTCTTCGCATTTCTTTTCGAAATGATCATTTTGTCTGAATGCTTATGAGGACTTCTGGTCTTCTGTCCTTTGGCGAATTGTCCGTTTCTTGAACGCGGAAGTCCACCGGTTGCACGACCCTCACCACCACCCATCGGGTGATCGACCGGGTTCATCGCAACACCTCTGACACGTGGTCTGATACCTTTCCAGCGATTTCTTCCCGCCTTACCAACGGATTGTAGATTATGATCCGGATTAGAACTTGCTCCTATCGTGGCTTTACAGGTCAAAAGAATTCTGCGAATTTCGCCGGAAGGCATTTTAATTACCGCAAAACGATCTTCTTTTCCCAACATGGTCGCTGAAGAACCAGCACTTCGAACCAAAGCCCCTCCCTGTCCAGGATGCAGTTCAATGTTGTATATGGGTGATCCCAGTGGCACTTCTGCCAGTGGCAACGCATTGCCAATCTCAGGAGCGCTACCCTTACCGCTGACCACTTTTTGCCCAACGGTCAAGCCCTGAGGTGCGATGATGTATCTTTTCTCACCATCAGCATACGTCAGTAAAGCGATATAGGCAGTTCTGTTTGGATCGTATTCAATACTGCTGACTACAGCATTAATTCCATCTTTACTACGATGAAAGTCAATCACACGATACCTTTTCTTGTGACCACCGCCTTTGTAACGCACTGTTCTCCGGCCTTGGTTATTTCTACCCCCCGTTGAAGACTTATCGGATATCAAGGACTTCTCAGGAGTACCTTTGGTTACTTCTGAAAATGTGTTTGCGACCCTAAATCGCGTGCCCGGAGTAACCGGATTTAATTTTTTAACTGGCATAGATCAATTTCTGATATAGCTTAAAAAATATTAATTTCTTCACCTGCTGCAACAGTAACCAAAGCTTTTTTATAAGCCGGTTTGCGACCGCGCAATACAGTTGTTTTTGTATTTCTTGTCACGGCCTTACCCGGAATTACCATGGTGTTGACCGAAGTAACATTGACTTTATAATTCTTCTCTATTGCTTTTTGAATCTCAAGCTTATTGGCATCCCTATTGACAACGAAGGTGTATTGGTTGCCACTTTTTGTCAACTTGTCTGCTTTCTCCGAGACAATTGGTCTGATCAGTATTTGTTTGCTCATATGATCTTAGCTTAAGGTTTCTGAAATTTTTTGAATACTTGATTCCGTCAGCAGCAGTGTTTTGCAATTCAGAATATCATATGTATTCAGGTCTGCTGCAATTCTGATGTTGGCTTGCGGAATATTTCTTCCTGATTTGTACAAGATTTCGTTGTATGCAGGTGTAACAATGACCGTCTTCACATCCGCCAGTCCAAGATTATTGAGGATTCCGGCAAACTCCTTGGTCTTTGGTGCCTGAAGATTAATATCCTCGACAATTTTAATCTGACCTTTGGATGCGAGTTGACTAAGCGCTGATTTGCGTGCGAGCACCTTTACTTTTTTGTTAAGTTTCTGCGTATAGTCCCTTGGATGTGGTCCAAAAGCGCGTCCACCTCCTTTGAACATCGGGTTTTTGAGTGAACCCGCACGGGCTCCTCCCGTACCTTTCTGACGTTTAAACTTCTTTGTCGTTCTGTGTACATCTCCCCTTTCAGTACTATCAGAAGTACCTTGCCTCTGATTCGCGAGATATTCCTTTACAGCCAGATATATCACGTGATCGTTTGGTTCAATTCCAAAGATGCCTTCTGGCAGTTCAATTGATCTGCCTGTAGATTTGCCTGATATATTTAAAATATCTAGATTCATTTCTTACTTTTTTTCGATGATGACCAATGAGCCCTTGTGACCAGGAATTGCTCCTTTAATCAACAGAAGATTCTTTTCTTCAAGAATTTTGGCTATTTTCAAATTTCTAACTTTAACATTGGCATTACCTGCCTGTCCGGCCATTCTTAAGCCTTTGACAACCTTTGAAGGATAAGACGAAGCACCAATAGATCCTGGCGCACGCTGACGGTTATGCTGACCGTGGGTCGCATTCTGAACACCCCCGAATCCATGTCTCTTGACTACACCCTGGAAGCCTTTACCTTTAGAAACTCCCATCGCATGCACTGTATCTCCTTCCTTGAAAATCTCAGTCAGCGCGATGCTTTCGCCAAGGTTTTTATTGACAGGGATATTTTTAAATTCGGCAGATTTCTTCATTGGCTCAGAACCAGATTTTGCAAAATGTCCTTTTCTGGCCTGATTTACATTTTTTACTTTGACATTTCCATAAGACAGCTGAAGTGCATCATAGCCATCACTATCTGAGGTTTTAACCTGGGTCACCACATTGGGTGAAGCCTCCACCACTGTGCAGGCGATATATTCACCTGTTGCTGTGTAGATGCTGGTCATGCCAATTTTCGTTCCAATTAATCCGTTCACGGTATTAAGTTTTAACGTTAGTGATCAGCGCATAAAATGTGCGCTGACGAAATAAAATAATATGTCTAAAAAATCAGGATAATTTGACCTGAATGTCAACGCCGCTCGGCAGTTCGAGTTTAGATAACGCATCCACCGTTCTTGGTGTTGGCGTATAAATCTCGATTAGCCTTTTGTGGGTCCGAAGCTGAAACTGTTCGCGAGCTTTTTTATTCACGTGCGGTGAGCGCAGAACTGTGAATATCTCCTTTTCAGTTGGCAGCGGAATCGGACCAGCCACGCCGGCTCCGCTATTGCGTACCGTCTTGACGATCTTCTCCGTACTCTTGTCCACCAAATTGTGGTCATAAGAACGAAGCTTTATCCGAATTTTTTGATTCATGCCTTTAATATTTAATAATTATAAGTATTACGCTTTTACTGTACCTTTTGCTTTGGCGATCACATCTTCTGCAATCTGCTTTGGCACCGGTGAATAATGTGAAAACTCCATGGTTGAGCTGGCTCGGCCTGAGGTAATTGTCCTAAGCTGGGTCACATAACCAAACATTTCTGAAAGCGGTACATCTGCCTGTATTGCAACTGCACCTCCCATGCGGGCTTCCTGACCTTTCGGCAAACCCCTTCTTCGGTTCAAATCACCGATCACAGGACCGACATAATCCTCCGGGGTGATTACCTCCAGTTTCATAATCGGCTCTAATATTTGCGGAGCTGTTTTAGGTGCGGCTTCGCGGAATCCATCTTTGGCACAAAGTTCAAAAGCCTGGGGTTTGGAGTCTACCGCGTGCATACTTCCATCAAATACCCGCACTTTCATGCTTTCGATATTATAGCCTGCAAGAATTCCCTGACTCATCATCGATTCAAATCCTTTGACAATTGAACTCATATAAGTCTTGTCAATTGCTCCTCCGAAGATGTCCCAAACAAATTGCATTTTGGTCTTTCCGCTCTTATATTCTTCGCTTTCCAGAAATTCACTATCCGCAGGCCCTATGGAAAAAGCCATATCTGCAAAAAGTCCAGAACCTCCAGTTTGCTTTTTGAGTCGTTCACGATGTTCGACAGTCGCTGTCATGCACTCCTTATAGTTCACCTGAGGCGCACCCTGATTGCATTCAACACCAAACTCTCTTTTAAGCCTATCAACAATGATTTCCAGGTGTAATTCACCCATTCCACTGATGATCGTCTGTCCTGTATTCTCATCGGTAAATACGCGGAAAGTAGGATCTTCTTCTGCGAGCTTTGCTAAAGAAAGTCCTAATTTATCTTGATCTTTTTGTGTCTTTGGTTCGATTGCGATACTAATAACCGGTTCAGGAAAGACCATAGCCTCAAGGATTACAGGATTAGCATCATCACAAAGCGTATCTCCCGTTTTAATGTCCTTGAATCCTACAGCTGCTGCAATATCACCAGCTTCAACGTACTCAATTGATTTTCTTTCGTTGGCATGCATCAAAAACAAACGTGATATTCTTTCTTTGTCCATCGATATCTTGTCCTTTTCAGAACGCACCTTAAGGACATAAGAACCCGCATCAAGTTTTCCCGAATAAACACGCATAAATACCAGTCGTCCCACAAATGGGTCTGTAGCGACTTTGAATGCAAGTGCAGCAAAAGGCTCTGTGATACTTGGTTTTCTGATTACCTCAGCATCTGTTTTAGGATCAGTTCCTTTGACTGCTTCAACATCCAACGGGCTTGGCAGAAACGCGCAAACTGCATCCAATACTGCCTGAACACCTTTATTTTTGAAAGCGGATCCGCACATCATCGGTACAAATTTCATATCGATAACTGCTGAACGGATCGCATTGATCATTTCCTGTTCTGTGATCGTCTCCGGAGCTTCAAAAAACTTCATCATCAGATCATCATCATATTCTGCGATGTTTTCTATAAGGCTTTGACGATATTCCTGAACCTGGTCAGCGATATCCGCGGGAATAGGAATTTCCGTATAGGTCATTCCCTGTGTAGACTCATCCCAGATCATTGCCTTATTGGTGATCAGATCGACAACCCCTTTGAAATGCTCCTCGGCTCCTATGGGGACCTGAAGAGGCACTGCGTTGGAACCAAGCATTTTCTTGACCTGGTTGACAACCATAAAAAAGTCCGCACCCTGCCGGTCCATTTTATTAACAAAACCGATTCTTGGAACCTTATAATTATCAGCCAGCCTCCAGTTAGTCTCAGACTGAGGCTCAACGCCATCCACGGCACTAAATAGAAATACCAGACCATCCAATACTCTCAACGAACGATTCACCTCAACGGTAAAGTCAACGTGTCCCGGTGTATCAATAATATTAACTGTGAACGACTTGTCCTTCCAGTTCCAGTTGGTTTGTGTTGCAGCAGAAGTAATGGTAATTCCTCTTTCCTGCTCCTGAGCCATCCAGTCCATGGTTGCAGCTCCATCATGCACTTCTCCGATCTTATGGGTCAGACCAGTATAATACAATATCCTTTCCGTTGTCGTAGTCTTCCCGGCATCAATGTGTGCCGCAATTCCAATATTTCTTAAAAAGTTAAGGTCTTTTGCCATAATTTTCGATGGTCCCTGTTATGATTTAAAATGCGCGAAGGCTTTGTTAGACTCAGCCATTTTATGTGTATCTTCTTTCTTTTTTACTGCGGCACCTTCTCCTTTTGCTGCAGCAATAATTTCGGAGGCGAGCTTGTCTGCCATTCCTCTTCCGGAACGCAGTCTGGAGTATTTAATGAGCCATTTCATACCAAGTGAAACTTTCCGAGCGGGACGCAGTTCCATAGGAATCTGGAAGGTAGCACCACCAATTCTTTTGGGCTTCACCTCAACATGCGGCGTAACATTCGCAAGCGCCTTCTGCCAAACCTCATGTGGATTCTCGCTTGTCTTGGTTTCGACCTGTGTCATCGCATCATAAAAAATATTCGATGCTGTACTCTTTTTTCCACTGAGCAGCAGGTTGTTAATAAACTGTGTCACCATTGTATCACCGAACCTAGGGTCGGCATCAAGAATCCTCTTTTTTGGTTTATGTTTCCTCATGACTGGCTAATATTATTATTTTTTGGGCCTTTTTGTTCCATACCTTGACCTGCTCTTCTTCCTATTGTTTACCCCAGCAGTATCCAAAGCTCCCCTAACAATAGTGTATCTCACACCGGGGAGATCCTTTACCCTGCCTCCACGAACCAGGACGATTGAGTGTTCCTGAAGATTGTGGCCCTCTCCGGGTATATAACAAATTACCTCTGTTCCATTAGTCAATCTGACCTTGGCCACCTTACGAAGTGCCGAATTAGGCTTCTTGGGAGTAGTCGTATACACACGCGTACAAACTCCTCTTTTCTGGGGATTAGCCTGAAGTGCACGTGATTTACTCTTGTAGACCACAGCTTCTCTCCCTTTTCTGATCAGCTGGTTAATAGTAGGCATAGGCTTGTTAAATAATCTAAAAAAACTTATTTCATTAAAAATCAATGCTTTATGGACATACCTTCCCCATAAAGAGTCGCAAAGATATTGTTTTTTACGGTTTTGGCAAAAACAAATTAAGTTTTTTGGGTTTAAGTTTGCAGCTTAACAGCTTATTAAAACAAGATTCAATCATGATCCCCTATTCCATTGAATTTGCCAAACCGGAGGATGCCTGGGCACTTCTTGAACTCGTCAAGGAATTAGCCGTCTATGAAAAAGCTGAACAGGACGTGAGGACAACCGCCAAAGACTACGAAGAGGGGCTTCGCGGAGGCCTATTCAAGGCAATTGTCGCCAGATCCGAATCCGGAACCATAGACGGAATGGCTTTATACTATCCCATTTTTTCAACCTGGAACGGAATGACCATGTATCTGGAGGACTTCGTCGTGCGTGAACGCTTGAGGGGGCAAGGTATTGGCAGGTTACTTTTTGAACGCTGGATCGAAGATTCGAGACATTCGGGTGCGAAAATGCTTAAATGGCAGGTTTTGGACTGGAATGAACCCGCAAAGAAATTTTATGAACGTTACGGCGCCGGCTTTATCAAGGGTTGGGAAAACGGCATCATCAAGCTCTGAAACTTATGATACCCAGAAAGGAAAATCCGGATCACCGAGGAAGATTTCTTGGACTCTTCTATCTTGCCTTGCTGCTGGTAATTCTTGCCAGAATATACGAAACATCCGTTCTTCACATCCTTTTTAATCCGCCGAAACTGATTAAATCGGAAGCGATGGGCCTTCTGAAAGACTTATTGCTATGCGCCGGGATTTTTGCATTCCTTTGGTTACTCTACCACAGACTAACCAGGTCCAAAGGACAGAATAAAATGTATTTGTTTGACATCGCTATGGTTGCCCTGGTGATCGGTCATCTATCCATTCTGGAGTATTTTTTCTATCAAATGGAACCTTTGGATGTATTTGTCTTTGGTCACACACCCGATGAAATGGCTTTTTCACTCAAGACTTCGAATATCAGCTATTCGCGGATCAGTGCATGTATTTTCATTACAATGATTTTACTTGGCACCGGACTTTACTACTCAAAAAGAATACGCTATGGCACAAGTAATTTTAAATGGATCATACGATTTGGGTTCTTAGCTGCAATTATTTATATCATCATAGATGTATTTGGCAAATTTCCGGTTGCCAGCGATCTTATAAAAAATAAATCATTCTACTTTTATTCAAATATTATCAAGGACCGCTGGGATAAAGTCTTTGCATTAAAAAACGAAGAGAATTCAGATCATTATCAGGAACTGTTCAAGGAACATGAGTATACCAATGCTCAATATCCTTTTCTTCATCGGTTTAAATCAAAAAACGATCTTGGCAAACACCTTGGCCAATTCCAAACCAGGCCTAATATCACTATCCTTTTGACAGAAAGCTTATCAGAGTACTTTATCCACCCGATTCGCGGTATCAGCTTTATGCCTTTTCTTGACAGTCTAAGTAAAGTATCCTTGTATTGGCCGAATCATCTGAGTCTGGGCGAGCGATCCTTTGCTGCCAATCCGGCTATTCAAGCTGCTGTCCCCTATGGCGAAATCGGATTTTCGCTAATGGAAATATATCCGTATCATTTTTCTATCATCAACGTGCTACGTCAAAATAATTATTATACCTCCTTCTATTACGGGCAGGGCAGCTGGTTTCATAACAAAAAACACTTTTATAATTTTAATGATATTGACCGAATTATCGATAAAAACAGTTTTGATCCCGGCTTTGAAAAAGTATTGGTTGGCGATGAACAAAACTTTTGGGGGTACAATGATTTTGACTTATTTCAACAATATATTATTGCAACCGATAGTCTCACTGCGATACCACGAATGGATATTTTATTTACAGGAACGAGCCATTCACCCTTTTCAATCAAGCATCCGGAAATCTACACCAGACGATTCGAAGATGACCTTAAAAAAGTTAGCAATCCCGAGGACAGAGATCACTTGATCAAGTATAAGAAATTCTATCTTTCATTGTATAACGTAGATGATGCCTATCGTGATCTATTTGACAAACTAAGACAAAGGCCGGATTACGATCAAACAGTCTTTATCCTGACAGGTGATCATGCCATGACTGAGCTGCCGAGAATGAATGCACTGCATCCATACAAAGTACCGCTGCTCATATATTCCCCAAAACTTAAGCATGCAGAAAAGTATGAAGCTGTCTGTTCACATAATGACATTTATGAAAGCTTGCTCTCTTATTTATCTGAAGATTACCACTTAGACATACCTGATTACAGTACTAGCCTTGGGAATAAGCTGAAATTCAATCATGAATTTGATCAGCGCGGAACATTTGTTTTTATGAACAATAATCGGCAAATCACGGATATATATTCAGACGGCTATTTTCTTCACAAGGACAGGTATCTTTTCAAAGTCTATGAAGACCTTGAAATCTATGAAATCATTGATCCCGTCAGACTCAAGGAACTTCGCAAAAAGCTATATGCTTTCAAAGCTGCCAGTTCCAAGAGCTCAGAACCTGAAGGTCTTTTGCCAGACAGCCTGTTTTTTAAGTTCATGAATAAAAAAGTATTCAACCGAGCCTATTATCCTGATTCGGTTTTCAACCTGACCGCAGATCATGAAATTTTCCAGATAAAGAACCTTACTTCAGGAGAATATACTTTAGATCTTTCGCTGGAAGTAATCAGTGACCCTATCACATTTCCACAAATTGAAATCAGTCTTACCCGCCATGACATTACAGAATGGAAACTAGCATTGGATTTTCCGATAGAAAAAACCAAATACCAGTTTCACCAGAAATTTAAATGCAATTCGCCATCAGAAGACAATTCCAATATCATAGTAAAATTTATTCATCCTGATCAGGATGAATATTCTTTTAAAAGTCTAAAATATACGATTTATAAAAATCCTCAATCTGCCGACCTACGCAGAAAGTGAATAACAATGCTAAAAAATATTACTGCACATACACCGGCAACATTATACCAGAGAAAGCCGATGTCAGTATAAAAGTAGAGCACAAAAACTAATATTTGAGCCAGGCAAGCAGCCGGAAAAACAGAAACACCTTTTATTTTTTTTAATAAAAAGGCCACCAGAAAAATCCCCAGCACACTGCCATAAAATACCGAACCTAAAATATTGATCATCTGAATCAGATTATCAAAAAGGCTCGCGTAAAATGCGAAACTCAGCGCGACAATCCCCCAGAACACAGTAATTGAACGCATGAGCAATAATTCATGTTGAATTTTGACGGAACGTCCTGAAAGACGCTTATAGAAATCAACATAAGTCGTGCCTGCCAGCGCATTTAATTCTGCAGCAATACTGGACATTGCTGCACAAAAAATGACAGCAATCAGCAACCCCACTAATCCTTCCGGTAAAAAATTGATGATATAGTGAAGAAATATATAATCCTTATCATTGGTCTCAAAATCCGGCGAATTTTTTTTAACAATTTGTGCTGCTTCTATTCGTGTTGTTTGTTGTCGGCTATTGAGTTCACTCAGCTGAGTTAACTTCTCTGGCGTAAACTGATTTAGCAGCTCCGATTTCACCCGATTAATTTCCAAATTCTGTTCACTCAACCTTTTAAAATCATCCGGCGCACGCTGGCGAAGTTCTTTTTCCACATTTTTATTATAGGAGAGCGGGACACCTTGAAACTGCATAAAAACAAACAACAACACCCCAGTAATCAGGATAAAAAATTGCATTGGAATTTTTAGTAATCCATTATATACCAAGCCCATTCTGCTTTGTGCAATATTTTTGCCGGTAAGGTATCGTTGAACCTGGGACTGGTCGGTACCGAAGTAAGCCAAAGCGACAAATAAACCACCGGTAAGTCCTGACCATAAATTGTATCGTTCTTTTAGATTGAATGAAAAATCCAATGGATTAACTTTCCCCATTGCACCGGCAAGATGCAGGCTTTTGTTGAGATCCCATCCCACTGGCATATGCACGATCATGACTCCCAGAGCAATCACCATACCTATAAAAATAACAGCCATTTGCTGTATTTGTGTAACTGAAACGGCTCGAGAACCGCCACTGACTGTATACATTACGACCAGGATCCCGCAAGACACGTGTGTCAATCTCAGATCCCAACCCATTACTGAAGATAAAATGATTGATGGGGCATATAAAGTAATACCTGCCGCCAAACCTCGCTGCAATAGAAAAACTGATGCCGCAAATATCCTCGTGCGCAAGTCAAATCTTTTTTCCAGGTATTCATAGGCGGTATAAACATTCACTTTATAAAAAGCAGGTATAAACCATACACAAATAATGATCATGGCCAGCGGCAGGCCAAAATAGAATTGAATAAATCTCAGTCCATCTGAGTAACCCTGTCCTGTGGTAGAAATAAATGTAATGGCGCTGGCCTGTGTCGCCATCACTGCGAGTCCTACCTGCCACCAACGCTGATCCTGCTGACCAAGGAGGTAATCTCTAATTCCGTCCTGCGCTCTCGTCTTCCACCAACCGTAAATTGCGATCAATGAAAGTGTTAAGGAAAGTACCAGCCAATCAAGAATTCCCATTAATCCTGAAAATACTTCTGCATTAAAAAAAGCAATGCAATGTCTACAATGAGCATGAATATGATTATTCGATAATACCTAGATGGCCTTTCCATAATATTGGAATCAATAGGACACCAGATTGATGAAAAGGCGACAAGCTCCCGGGATTCCTGAAGGCAATTGTCTAAACCATGCCAAAGGAGTATAAATCAGTACACCTTTTCCCTTCTGCTGTATCAAAATTCCTGACTTTAACTCTGCTTCACCTTGATCACCCATTGCAAGAATTTCCTGCCACTGCGATGAATAACTGTTTGGAAAATATAGTCCCCGCTCCTGTACCCATTCATTAAAATCATTCATCACAATTTTATTTGGCCTGTTCAATACCGGATGCTCAGGTCGAAGAAATCTCACCGGCGAATGTTCATCGGTCACCCTGTCTCTGGATATTTTAAAATCTGTGCCGAGACCTTCGCCCAGCAATAATTCCGCCGTCGTATTATACTGAAAAATAACCCGTCCGCCTTTTTCTGCATAGCGCAAGATATCATCCATTACTGAAGGCAATTCCGTCTGTGTATTCCATGCACGGATTCCAAAAATCAAAACTGGCACTTTTTTGAAATCTAAAAAACGAATATCCTTTGGCGCAATCAACTTAACTGCATATCCAAGTTTAAGAAGTGTCTCGTCGATATAATCTCCAGCTCCTTGTACATAGGCTACGGCAACCGGGTTAACCTTAAGGTCTACCTTGCTTATTTTTATCACTGCCGGTGTTGCTACATGCTGCCATGGAATATGAGAATACTTTATCACATTATGAATTAATGCGCTTTGACCATTCACCAAGATTGGAACCGACAACATCGTGTTATCCATCTTTCCGGCCTTGAGTGTAAATTTAATTTCTTCGTGATGGTCCTTCTTAAGACTGTAATGCACTTCTTGGGGCTCTACGATCAACCCACCCGGAACATCAAGTCGCACCGAACCTTCTGCAGATTTGCCGTTGCATTGCAAAGTGAATTTTATT
Organism: Saprospiraceae bacterium; assembly: GCA_019694255.1. Taxonomy (GTDB): domain Bacteria; phylum Bacteroidota; class Bacteroidia; order Chitinophagales; family Saprospiraceae; genus Vicinibacter. The sequence goes on along the minus strand of JAIBCI010000043.1, from coordinate 37,895 downwards.
TCAGAAGGTTGCTGCGATGCCAGGATAACACTCTGATCAAATGGCGCAATCGTTACTTCAGGTAAAATTTCGAATGGCTGCCTGACTTCACCTGCCACCGGATCATCATTTTTATAAATAACCTCGCGAACCATCGTGTAATTCCTTTCATTCAGCGAATAACTAAATTCAACATTCAGTTCCTTGGCTTTGATCGGAGAACTGCAGTGCGCCGGATCTTCAACAGGATAGGTTGCTTGTCTCCTACCATGCAGAAGCCAGTATGGCGTAGTGTAATTTAAGTTTTTCAAATCAATTGATACCGTCCACAAAAGAGGCACATTGACTTGCAAGGAAATATTCATCGCTGTGTCCCTCCCACCAGGAAGGATCCTCTCCCCGATCAATTTGACCTGATCTGAAGATCTGGCGATGAATTCTGTTGAAATCCTGATCGAATTTCCGGAAGCAATGGTCTGTTGATCTGTCATGGCCTCTGCATAAATACCAGCACACAGCGCAATGACCTCCTGAATTTCATTCAATTTAATTGTACGCCAGTGCCCTAAAGGTAATTCGGCAATATATTTTTCTGCCTTTTGCAAGAGCGGAATACTGGCCGAAGGATCACTGATTTTATATTCGGCGATGACTTGATCGATTATTCTCTGAATATTACCTCCTCCGTTAATACGCGACCATGTAAAATCAAGTCCATCAAATGGTGAAACCTGTCCAAGTTCTTTGGGTTGATCTATCCGTTCAAAATACTCCATTTGCCTACCCCTGGTGCTGTTAATTCCGAAACCCTGAGATTTATGCATGCTCCTGCTACGCGCAGAAATCTCTCCGTTAGAATATCCAATGCTCGGATAGTATTCCCCGACATCCAGTGAGTACAGAAAAGACTTATCCATTGCATCAAACTTTTCCTTTGATCCAAAGAAAAAATAGGATGTATTGAAAAATATCCTTGGCACCACCAATGGTTCAAGGTCTGCCATCTTATCCCGTTGAAACAGTGGATTACCCGCCATACGATACGCCTCCAGACCAAGAATGGCGGAAGCGGTGTGGTGACCATGTGTTTTTCCACTGGTACGATGATCAAAACGATTGATGATTACATCAGGCTTGAATTCCCGAATAATGCGAACAAGGTTATAGAGGAGGGTGTCCTTTTCCCAAATTGAAAAGGTCTCTTCGGCATTTTTTGAATATCCAAAATCATTGGCTCTTGTAAAAAACTGCATTCCACCGTCTATTTTCCTTGCCTCCATCAGTTCATTGGTTCGAATCACGCCAAGAAATTCATCCAATTCGGGTCCTATCAAATTCTGTCCTCCGTCTCCTCTCGTCATGGAGACATAAGCTGTTCTGAGTTTTTGACCTTTGCTCAAATAGGTAATTAATCGGGTATTTTCATCATCCGGGTGTGCTGCAACATATAATACAGAACCCAGCACATTGAGCTTTTTTATTCTATCCAAAATTTCTGAACTCGTATTGGATTGCGACAGTATTGTATTACCCTGTAGGCACAACAATATAAAAGGCATTAATTTTCTAATTAGCATAAAATGCAAGAATTTGATGATTATTGACGCGCTAAAATACAATAGTTATCTTCTGAATACCTTCAGATTCAAGAAGACTACAAGCTGTAAGGAGATTAACCAGGACATCGCTGAAATATTGAATTGCCTTATTTTGGAAAAAAGTAAAAAAAACCGTACCATTAACAACAATGAGAGAAGCCTGATCATTTAATCTAATTCAAAGTATAACGATTGAAGCTCAAACCGGCGATAAATAAACCATCAGAAGAACTTGCACTGATCCTTGGACCCTGCAGTGCCGAGTCTCCAGATCAACTTGAGGAGGTAGTAACAAGTACTTTATCAATGAAACCTGACTTAATCAGGGCGGGTGTCTGGAAACCCAGGACACGTCCTGGGCACTTTCAGGGTATTGGAGCACCTGCTTTGGATTGGATGGCAAACCTCAGCCGGAAATATGGTTGCCGTTTTTGCACAGAAGTTGCCACTGCGGAGCATGTTGAATTATGTCTGAAATCCGGTATTACAGACTTCTGGATCGGGGCAAGGACTACAGTTAATCCCTTTTACGTTCAGGATATCGCCGACGCCATAAAAGGTCAAAATGTCCGTGTAATGATCAAGAATCCTATTAACCCGGACCTTTTTCTTTGGTTAGGGGCGATTGAACGGATTTATCAATCTGGTATAGAACATATTAGCGCAATCCACCGGGGTTTTTCTTTTTACGGAAATTCTGTATATCGAAATATCCCCAGATGGCAAATTCCAATCGAAATTAAAAGACGCTATCCGGATCTTCAGCTCCTCGCTGACGTAAGTCATATCAGTGGCAGACCCGAGCATCTTCTGGAGATCGCCCAAATTGCTTTGGATCTAAATTTCAATGGTTTTATGGCAGAGATTCATCCAGATCCTTCCAATGCCTTATCCGATGCTGACCAACAGGTTACCGCTAGTTTCTTTGAAGAGCAGGTATTACGAAAACTTGTGTACAGGCATGAAAAGTCCACAGATGAATTGTACAACAATAAAATAGCCCAAATCAGAGAGCACATTGACCACATTGATCATGAACTGGTGCGACTGTTGGGTGAGCGCATGAGACTTGCAGAGTCCATAGGCAAAGAGAAAAAATCTGCCCTGATATCAATTTTTCAGCCTGATCGGTGGAATGAAATCATTGGAAGGCTTCGTCACAAAGCAAATGAAAACGGGCTTAGCGAAGAGTTTATATTTTCATTGATTGAGGCAATTCACATTGAATCGATACAGCATCAGTCAAGAGAAATGAATAAATAATCATTTAATGCGACCAATTCTTCTGACCGCACCGTCTATTTCTTAATTCTGGCAAGCGATTATAAAACAGATCTAGAAAGCTAGCTCATAATGATTTGAGTCATGCCGTTTGCAATTCCTTTGAACTACTTTTTATTGCCAATATTGCAAATAAGTGGATAGTCAATAAAAAATAATAGCGCCCTATATACACTTATTTAATTGATTTACTTTATATTATAGTTTATATAAAAAAATATCTAATATTTTTTTAAGAAATATTGGTGTAAAATATCAGACCCAATAGTACATTTGTGGTGTATTAGTTATGTAATACACTAAAACAATAAATTATGATTCAATTAAAACATGTCAGTTTCTCGTACTCAGCCAAGAAAAAGTTATTTGATGACCTTGATCTACAACTGGAGCAAGGCAAGATTTACGGCCTTTTAGGACGAAACGGTGCCGGAAAGACAACTTTACTGCGCTTAATCAACGGCCTGATATTTCCCGAAACAGGTGAAATTCAGGTAATGGAGGCGGACGCCACACAGCGTCATCCTGAAATACTGCAGGAGATTGCCTTTATTCAGGAAGAACCGCTCATTCCAAATCTCACCATACTCTCCTATCTATACACTTATGCGCCATTCTATCCGCGATTCGACTATGGTCAATTCATGAAACTCATTACTGACCTCGGACTTGACGGCAACTCCTATATGGATAAGCTTTCGTTTGGTCAGAAAAAAAAGGTCATGATTTGCTTTGCCATCGCCTCGAACGCGCGTGTTCTGATCCTGGATGAACCTACCAATGGCCTGGATATTCCTTCCAAGAGTCACTTCCGAAAACTCATCACAGAAGCAATGCTTGATGACCGAATTGTGATCATATCTACGCATCAGGTAAGGGACATGGTCAATCTGATTGACCCGATATTGATTTTGGAAGACGGCAAGATTATCTTCAATTATTCACTTGAGGAGATCGGCAATGCGCTACACTTCGAGATTCATTATTCAATGACTCCTCCAGATGATGTCCTTTATGCTGAGCGCGTCACGGGTGGCTACTTGTCAATTACAGAAAACAAAACCGGCACAACCAGTGACATTGATCTTGAAGTACTGTTTAATGCCATCATGACCAACCGCCGGCAGATTCTTGATATACTCGAACAAAACAAAGTTGCAACAATTTAAAAAACTAAAACCATGTCCAGCAATCACCTCATATTTTCACAGAAAAGATTTTCCAATCTAATCAAACGTGAAATCAAACTGTCCTCTAGAACACTTTTGTATGTTACCCTATCAATTATTGGAATTTCTTTAAGCGGAACCTTTTTCAGCCTGTTTTCAAGCAACCCGACACAAGTTCTTTCGCAAAAAAACCTTATGGTTAGTCTTGCCTTTTTAATGATCATTTGGGCAAGCATTAGTTTTAATGAAATTTCCAGCACACCCGGCAGGCAAGCGTATCTCAGTCTTCCTTCGTCACATCTTGAAAAAGTCTTAAGCAAATGGCTTAATATTTCATTGGTTATTCCTGTTCTTTTTGTCTTCGCCTACATTGTCATTTCCTGGACTTCAACTTTAATAATCAATTTAATCACCGGGGCCAGTATCATGCATGATCCATTTTCAGCAGATGCCTTGATCAAGGAGATGCTAATACTGTTTTCTATTCAATCTGTATTTTATCTCGGATCCGTCATGTGGCCTAAGTATTCTTTATTCAAAACCGGCATCGCCATGATGAGTGTGATTTTCGCGCTGATGGGTATTACGGCCCTTTTTGCAAGAATTATTTTTCACGAGTATGCCAACGGCAACCACTTTGTCATCCAAAACGGTGACTTCAATATGGATTTTATCTCCGGTCAAGATTGGATCGTACAATTGCTTATCGCAGCCGGAACATTGTTTTTTATGGTTGTCACTTATTTAAAATTAAAAGAAAAACAGTTATAATGGACTTTCGTAAACATCAACCAATATATATGCAGATCGCAGATGTCATTCTATCTGATATTCTTGAAAGAAAAATCAGCGATGGCGACAAAATTCCTTCTGTGAGGGAGCTGGCAATCAGCCTTCAGGTCAATCCCAACACCGTCCAGCGAAGTTATCAATGGCTTCAGGATGAGCAAATAATTTTTCAAAAACGAGGTATAGGATTTTACCTAAATGAAGAAGCATACGACAAAACCATTCAACTTAAGCGCGACGAATATCTCAGGGATGAACTTCCTGCGACACTAAAGACCGGCAAGCTGTTGAAAGTGGATATTGATACAATTGAAAAAATATATCATCAACTTTAAAAATAAATCAAATGAAAACAAGTAATAAATTTCTCACTTCAGGCCTGGCATTATTTCTAACGATGATACTTGCCGGCATGATTTATGCGAAAAAGCATATAAAATTAACCGCATTAGACCGCAACGCTGCGATGACGTCAGATCAAAAGAACCTCGAGCCATACCACGCAATACACGTTACTGGCAATTACGAGGTAACGCTTGAACCTGGAAATCCGCATCTTAGCATTGAAGGAACCAAAGAAGAAGTTCATAATTTACTGGCTGAAGTAAAGGATGGCATACTCTATCTTAGTCCATCAAATACCAATGACAATGACTTAAGTTCTGATCAGAAAATACATGTCCAATATCAGTCACTGGATGAGATCTATTTGACGGGAAACGGCAATATCAAGGCCGAAAATCCAATCCAGACGACGGGGTTTGAAATTAACCTTATCGGAAACGGTGATATCAATACACACGTCATTTCAGACAATATTAAGGTTCAGCTCACTGGCAATGGCAACATTAGAAATGAAGGATCTTCGAAAACGCTTGCCATTAACCTGTTAGGTAATGGGGATATCGATTTTAAGGATAGCGAAACTGCGGAAACAAAAATTAACCTTACCGGACAAGGAGATATCCGCATTCACTGTACTACCAAGATTACGGGCAATTTGACAGGAAACGGTCGTGTAATCTATTCAGGAGAACCTGTAATCCAGGTTGATCAGATCGGTAACGGAGAAATTGAAAAGGACACTGAACTTTAGCGTATTCCTGCCCTGGATTAAAATTTCTTCTTGACAAAGAAATGAATCCAGATTGACCGTGAAACTTTAAATAAGTAGGCGTAAAGTGCCGCAAGGACAATAAAAAGTATGCCCAGCGAAATGACCCAGTCAATTTTCAGAAAAATAATCAGTATGCCTACAAAGATTAAACTGAGTATTCCTGAAATAATATAGCTAATAAACATTGCTCCGAAATAAAAACCAGGCTCTCGATCCAGTTTTTCATTACATACGGGACACGTCTTATTCATTTTGAATTGGAATGACAACGGACTACCCTCCCCTTCGAACAATCTGCCTTTTTCGCAGGCCGGGCAACGAAGTGAAAAAATGGATCGAAGGCTCATGAAAATCGTTTTTCAAATCTCGGATTGACAACCAGGTCTTTGGATTCTTTGGAATAAACATAAAAACCGTGCCCGCTCTTAACACCAAGAAGACCTGCATTAACCATGTTAATCAGCAATGGGCTTGGCGCATACTTAGGGTTTGCAAAACCGTCGTGAATAACATTCATAATTGAAAGACAAACATCCAGTCCGATAAAGTCAGCCAATTGAAGCGGTCCCATCAAGTGCGACATCCCCAGTTTCATAATCGTATCAATCTCCTCCACACCGCATATCCCTTCGTACAAAGTGTGGATCGCTTCATTGATCATTACCATCAGTAAACGATTCGCGACAAATCCAGGATAATCTTTGACTTCAACAGGAACCTTATCCATTTGTCTCGTTATGTCCATGATTACATCACAGACTTCGCGGGAAGTAGAAAATCCCCTGATGACTTCTATTAATTTGATCACCGGAACAGGATTCATAAAATGCATTCCGATTACTTTTTCCGGCCTTTTGGTTACGCTGGCTATCAATGTAATAGAGATAGAAGAAGTATTGGTCGCAAGGATACAATCCACCGGGGCATTTTCGTCTATTTCTTTGAAAATTTTAAGCTTGATATCGAGTTTCTCGGTAGCGGCCTCAACAACCAGATCAGCATGACGGACAGCCGCCGGCAGGTCAGAAGTCGTGACCAGTCGGTTCATTGTCTCATGACGTTGCTGCTCTGTCAGTTTTTGTTTTTCAACCATTCTGCCAAGATTCTTATCAATGGTTATCATTGCTTTTTCCAGAGCTGCCAGAGAAACATCGCAAAGGATCACATGATATCCGTACTGGGCAAACACATGAGCAATTCCGTTACCCATGGTTCCAGCACCGATTACTGTAACATTTTTCATTATTTTCACTTTAGGGCGCAAATGTAAACCAAGATTTGAATTTGACTCCACTGACAGATAAACGCATTTTATTTTCTTTGTGACATGAATATACTTATTGCTGACGCTGGTTCTACCAAGACAGAGTGGGTAATGGTTGAGTCGGGCAGGGATTCAACCTTTGTTCTAACTCCGGGAATTAATCCCAGCACCCAAAGCCGAACGACAGTCTGGTCAAGTATTCAAATTGCTCGTAATCAACTAAATTTCAGCAAAATAGATAAGATTGAATTCTATGGTGCTGGTTGCCGGGATCATGCCGCTACGATGATGTCTGCAATGTTGAAAGAGGCATTCCAATGTGAAGTCGCGTTTGTTCATTCCGACCTTCTGGGCGCTGCGCGGGCTGGTTGCCAGGGCCAACCAGGCATTATTGGCATACTTGGCACCGGAAGCAACTCCGGTCTCTGTAATGGTCATCAAATTACTCAAACGAGGCCGGCATTGGGTTATCTTCTCGGTGATGAGGGAAGTGGCAATTATTACGGAAAGCTCATATTAAAAGCTTATTATTATCAGGAACTTGATCCCCTGATGTGCTCTCAACTAGAAGAAGCTTATCCCCATATAAAAGAAAATTATCTGTCGGCTCTTTATTCATTGCCCATGGTTGCTGCTGAGCTTGCATCTTTTTTTCCATGGATCGCTGCCCGTCGAAGTGACCATCAGATAAAGGAATTGATACATTCCGGAATTACTGATTTTATAAAGAACAGGATCCAGCCACTCCTAAAGGAACGGCATTATCCAATTTATCTTGCTGGAAGTGTAGCTTTCCAACTCAAAGAAGAATACAGGATTGCCTTAAGATCCTATGGAATAGAGGAACTTTACTTTATAGAAAAACCATTAAAAGGGCTTATTCGTTATCATGAAGATTATGAAAGAGATTAACCGTATTGGAATTTACACCTCAGGCGGGGATGCACCTGGTATGAATGCAGCCATTCGGGCAGTAATCAGGACGGCACAGATATATGATCTTCATGTGTATGGTATTCACCGTGGCTACGACGGTATGATAGAAGATGATATTCAATTGTTGGGTGATGAGTTTGTGCGCAATACGATTCAGCGCGGCGGAACTATCCTTAAATCAGCCCGCAGCGAAAAATTTAGAACCCCTGAGGGCCGTCAACAAGCTTTTGACAACCTAAAAGCATATGATATTGATGCACTGATCGGCATCGGTGGTAATGGGACGTTAACCGGTGCCTACGTATTCAGCAGTGAATTTGATATAAAAATGATTGGAATTCCAAGTACCATCGACAATGATTTGACTGGGACTGATTTTACAATTGGATTTGACACTGCGGTCAACACAGCTGTTGAAGCCGTGGACAAAATTAGGGATACTGCAGACTCACACAACCGCTTATTCCTCATTGAAGTCATGGGTAGAGATTCCGGTTTCATTGCATTGCATACTGCGATCGCCTCAGGTGCGAGCGCCTTTCTCATACCAGAAAAAGTAATGGAAATTGATGATTTGATTGGTGAATTGAAGAAAGCACTAAGAAGAAAAAAGTTATTCGGCCTTGTTATTGTGGCAGAAGGCAATCATCTTGGCGATACGACTGAGATCGCAAGGATCATTCATGAACGCGTCCCTGAATATGATATCCGCGTTGCTATCATTGGTCATCTTCAACGTGGCGGTTCACCCACTGCGCGCGATCGTTTTCTTGCAGGCAGGCTGGGATATGAAGCCGTACAGGCTTTAATGAACGGCATTTACAACAAAATGGTAGGGATTATTAATAACAAGACCACTTTTACTGATTTTAAGACTGCCATCAGCATGAGCAAAAAACCAGATGAGGATTTGATTCGTATGGCTGAAATTCTCGGCAGATGATTCAAGTTTATACGAATCTAGAAGAAGTGAAGAATTAAAATGATCTGAATACTCGATCGCTTTTAAACTTAATATAAGTAGGCTTTTCTATGATAATGCTATTTGCATCACTTTACCTGGAAGGCCAATTATTATAGTACAATAATAACGATGTCAGGATGTTATTTCATTCAGCCTGATTCCACCACCAGAAAGTTCATCAGGAAGCCAGCTTAGATAATAATTTTTATCCTCAACAGGTACTGCATATTCAGTCATCAGCAAGGGCCGAAATGTATCGATCATGACGGCCAGCTCTCTTGTCTCTTTAGCGCCGATGCTTTTCTCTACGGCTCCACGGTGAGGGCCATGCGGTATACCTCCGGGATGCAAAGTGAACATCCCCTTTTCAACGTGCTTGCGACTCATGAAGTCGCCATCAACATAGTACAGCACTTCATCGCTGTCTATGTTGCTGTGATTGTAAGGCGCCGGAATTGCCTGCGGATGATAATCAAATAATCTCGGCACGAAGGAGCAAATTACAAACTGGCTACCGTCAAATGTCTGATGAACCGGTGGAGGTTGATGAACACGTCCTGTGATGGGCTCAAAATCATGAATCGATAAAGCATATGGAAACACGTATCCATCCCATCCTACAACATCAAAAGGATGACATAGATAGTGGTAGGGATAAAGCATATCCTGTTTTTTGATATGCAGAAGATAATTACCTTTCTGATCATGTGTCTCAAGCACATCGGGTTTTCTTATATCCCTTTCACAAAACGGTGAATGTTCCAGTAGCTGCCCATACTGATTACGATAACGCTTAGGAAACGTTATCGGACCTGATGACTCAATAATTAATAATCGGTTGTCTTGCTGATCAAAATGGAGTTGATATATTGTACCTCTTGGAATTACCAAGTAATCACCGTATTCAAATCTGAGGTTACCATACATGGATTTCAAAACGCCCGTGCCAACATGGATAAAAATTACTTCGTCGGCATCCGCATTTTTAAAGAAATAATTGGTCATACTATGCCTCGGTGCCGCCACTGAAATTTTACAATCCTGATTGACAAACATTGGCTTTCTGCTCTTCAGATAATCATCTTCTGGTGCAATTTCGAATCCTTTCAGACAGCGGTGTTTTAGCTGTTTGTCATGAATAGTCCTGGCAGAATACGAGACCGGATCATCGATCTGAATAATCTCTGTTGGCGCATTGCAATGATAAATCAGGGAGTAGGCATCAGAAAATCCCTCTGTCGAAAAAAGCTGTTCATGATACAGGGCTCCATCTGGTTTTCTAAATTGTGTATGCCTTTTATGCGGAATAGAACCTAACGAATGATAATGCATTCTTGTGTATTTTATGACAAAGGTAAGGACTGAGACCGAACTCACGTCCAGCTTGCAATAAAGTATTAGCTTTACTGCTCATCCTCAACACATGACGAATAAGGAAATTGCGGATCAAATTCAGGAACTGGGTTCTCTTATGGAACTTCACGGTGAAAATGAATTTAAGACACGAACTTACTCATCCGCTTACCTACAAATCAAAAAACAAGACCTTGCACTGGATCAGCTGAGCTTAAGTGAAATCCAGCATCAAACGGGCTTAGGAAAAAGTATCGCTGAAAAAATAGTAGAATTGTCTCAGACCGGAAAAATCTCAGTGCTGGAGAAGTACCGCGCATTGACCCCATCCGGTGTTCGTGAAATGTTCAAAATCAAAGGTGTTGGCCCCAAGAAAGTCAAAATTTTCTGGCAAGAAATGGGTTTAGAAACGGTTGGTGAATTGCTCTACGCCTGCAAGGAAAACCGTCTTATAGCCTTCAAGGGATTTGGACCCAAAATTCAGGAAGACATTCAGACAAACATTGAATACCTGTACAGTCAAAACGGTTATTTTCTACTCGCTAAAATTCGTCCTCTGGCGCTAGAGATTCTCAACGAATTAAGATCTTTAAACCCGTCATTGCATATAGAATTGACGGGTGATATCAGAAGACTCATGCCAATCATCCGCCAAATTGAATTCCTCTCAGATGGACCGTTAAAATTATGGCCTGAGCGGCTACAGATTACAGAGAAATCGGATGATTCGTTCTCAGGATTTGTTGAGGATCATATAGGGTTTATAATCTTCTTTTGCGACCTAAAGGAGTTCGGAAATCAATGGTTGCAAACAACCAGCGGTTCAAGCCAGTTTGCAAAACTTTTTGACCTTCCACTACCCCAAGCCACCCATGAAGAGGATCTCTTTTCAGTTGTTCAGCAAGCATTCATTCCGCCTGAATGCCGTGACTTGACGGATTTTTCGAAACTGAATACCGCTTTGTTGGTTCAACCAAAAGATATCAAAGGAGTCATCCACACCCATAGTACCTGGAGTGATGGTTTATATGACATTCGAAGTATTGCAATGGAATGCATCCGATTAGGGTACCAATACCTTGTCATAACAGATCACTCAAAATCGGCGGTTTATGCCAACGGGCTTTCCATTGAGCGGGTTGAAATGCAGTGGAGGGAAATTGACGCGATCAACAAAGAATTAGAGGATTTTCATATTTATAAAGGTATTGAAAGTGATATTTTGTCTGATGGGTGCCTCGATTATCCGAATGACATACTTTCCGGTTTTGATCTGGTCATAGCTTCAATACACAGCAATCTGAAGATGGATGAGGACAAAGCCATGATACGACTGATCAAAGCAATAGAAAATCCATTTACAAGGATTCTCGGACACCTGACCGGGAGGCTTCTATTGGCAAGAAAGGGATATCCGGTAGATCATATTAAATTGATTGATTGCTGTGCAGCCAACCATGTCGCGATTGAACTCAACGCCAATCCAGTCAGACTGGATATTGGCTGGGAATGGCTGCCTTATGCTCAAGATAAAGGCGTCCTGATTGCCATTAACCCTGACGCACACAATCTCAAAGGAATCACAGATATTCAATTTGGCATTGAGGCTGCCAGAAAAGGGGGCTTGAACACCTCAAACTGCCTGAATTGCATGGATCAGGAGGCCTTTAAATGTTGGCAAAATGTTAAAAAAGCAGATTAGAAAATCATTAACAACGCATTAGATAGAGGATTAATGCATTTAAACCTGAGTCCGGTATTTTTACAATCAATTTATTCAAATCTTAAAAAAAGTCAATAAGCATGAAGAATCTAAGATTACTTTCTTTGGCTGCATTTGCCGTTTTGTTAGGCGTAAGCGCTTGTAAAAATGACAATTCTGCCAGCACTGCCTCAAGTGGTAGCAACACGCCTGCATCTACTTCTGAGGTAGCCAATCCTCAGGGTCAGACTGGCGAAGCAACACCGCCTGCACCAACAGGTCCTACAACAACTGTTGAATTTGAAGAACTTGTACATGATTTCGGTGAGGTTGTTGAAGGCACCCTTGTAAAACATGTTTACAAATTCAAAAACACTGGAAACGAGCCTTTGGTAATCTCCGATGCAAAGGGATCTTGCGGCTGTACAGTGCCAGATTGGCCAAGAGAGCCGGTTCCACCAGGAGGATCCGGAGTGATCAATGTTCAGTTTGATTCCAAAGGAAAAGGTTCAGACGATGGTCAGAAGCAGAGCAAGAGAGTTACTGTTACTGCTAACACCAATCCTGCCCAAACTTACCTTACCATCACCGGAGTTGTAAAAAAAGATCCTAAAGCTCCAAAGCCGGAAGGTGCAGCACACTAATTGATAATCTATTCAATTGATAAAAAAGGCTTTCGGGATTCCGAAAGCCTTTTTTATTACATTACATTTGCGCAATCATGAAATTAATTCAAACGATTGAGTCTTATCTATCGCTGGTAAAATTCAGCCATTCCGTTTTCGCCATGCCTTTTGCGCTGATAGGTTTTTTCGTGGCATCCCGTACCGATCAATTTCATCCGTTGAATCTGGAGATTTTATTACTCATTGTCCTTTGCATGATCACCGCCCGTAACGCTGCGATGGCTTTCAATCGATGGGCAGACCGAGACTACGATAGCAGAAACCGCAGGACAGCCCAGAGAGAAATTCCATCCGGGATCGTGACACCACGTTCTGCGCTCATATTTGTTGGACTGAACAGCGTAGCTTTTATCATTTTCGCCTGGTTTATCAACAAACCGTGTTTCTATCTATCTCCTGTGGCTCTGATTATTGTCCTTGGCTACAGTTATACCAAAAGATTCTCCTGGCTGTGTCATGTTTTCCTGGGACTTGCACTTTCGCTTGCACCGGTTGGGGCTTATCTGGCTGTTACTTCCAGCTTTAATCTGATTCCTTTATTATATGGAATTTCAGTTGTTAGCTGGGTGGCGGGTTTTGATGTGCTGTATGCATTACAGGATATTGAATTTGACCGATCTGAAAAACTTAAGTCAATTCCGAGCAGATTCGGAATTCAAAAGTCTCTTTGGATATCCGTATGTTTTCACTTGATTTGCGCAGCTGCCATTGTTACTTGCGGATTGCTCCTCCATCTTGAGTTTGGATTGAGTTACTGGATGGGTACCGGCACCCTGATGTTTTTAATACTACTGGTTTATCAGCACCGAATTATATCAGGAAATCATCTTGAACGTATTAATCTTGCTTTCTTTACCACCAACGGTATAGCCAGTATTGTTCTTGCATTTTTTACCATTCTTGATTTTTATTTTTGAAAATACTTACATCACAAATTACCATTTATAGTCATTCTATTAAATTAAAGAAAATTCTAGTACGGACTTGACAAAATAAAAAAAAGGCTGCAGTAAGACTGCAGCCAGCACATTCTAAACTCAATTGTTTCTCCCCTGCTTCTTCTCTTTTAGACTATCAAAGGTTCAAACTAACCCCGACAACTTTTCTTCAAATTTTCAAGATCTTCTTTTGAAGATACTGTAACCGTTGAATTGTCAGATTTTAGTGTCACTGTGAATGGAAATTTCAATACAGGATGCTGTTTCACTCCCGGATTTGCTTTGCGCCAGGTCTCTACTGCATCTTTCAGTTCTGAATTGGATGCAACAGACTTTTCAGATGCATCAGGAAATACAAGTGTTACCGGATAGACCAGGTCAAAACAGTTGAGTCCTCTTGCGAAGTGGCCGCGATGACCCGGATTTCTTCCGTCCTTGCACGCCTCCCTCAAGGCTTTCAGCTCATCTTGGGTATTTACTACGACGGTTTCACCATTTTGGTTAATAACCGAAATCGGAAAAACAAAAACAGGCCTTCCTGAGGCTGGATCATTGGCTTCTTTCCATGCTTTGATACCTGCTTTTAACTCATCGTATGAATTTGCAGTTAATGTCGATTGATCAGGAAACTGTATGGTAACTGGAAATACCAATTCATAACAACCAATTTTGCCTAAAGCACAATCTGTCTGTAGCTGATAAACAGCGAGCTCCGTATAAGAAGATGAATCCGTGGCAGAAGTATTGTCCTTGTTACAGGCAATGATGCCTATTAACATGAGAGAAAATACAGCGAGAATTTTTAAAACAGTCTTTTTCATAATTTTATTATTTCATACAAAAGGACACCACGTTACAATTTGTACTATACCCAAGTGTAAAAAAATAAAATTAATTAAATAAATAATGTTCGCCTATGCCTGTAAAATAATGAATAGCATATGCAATATTTACAAAACTTACTCGTTGACAGATGATCACTTGAAACTTCCGAAAGCGTCTTGCTGAATCAAACAATTGATTAAAGTAATATAACCAATGATATTAGTCAATCAGAAGAAAATACAACTTCCGGAAGATAAAACGTTTATTTTTCTATAGAATATTCACGGCAAGTTCCATCATTTGATAAAAAATCCAGGTATTTTAGGTTGTTATTTAAACGGAGAAAGAGCATAATTTGAAACACCCGATCTGTACGCTGCGTAATCAACATCCATGAAGTCCTTTACCTGCTTATACAACAAATTTATTTTTCTTCGCGTAAGTCTAATTTTATCAGATGCATTCTGACTCGGCGAAATACCGGAAGATTCAGCATAACTAATGCTTGAATAAATATCTGACAATACTGTTTCCTGATCTCTTTCAATACCCTTTGCCCCTTCTGTACCAAAGAGTTTGTCTTCTATTTCACTAATTTTCTTCCGAGGCACTTCAGACAGTTTGACGATTTTGTTTTTTATCGAATCCTCTTTTAGAAATGCCAGTTTTTCAACCAGTTCGATGGACTTTTTTGCTTCACGAACAGTATCGTATAGCTTTGCCAATGAATCCGCATCGATCCTTAATTGCTGAAGCATTTCAATGTGCTGCCTTTCATCATTTGCAGTAACCGGGGACCTCGGATCCCCATGGATGGCAAATACAGCCGAGTCTGCTAATCCTTTCCATTGTACGTATATTTTATAAGTACCCGGCAATGCTTTAGGTCCTGCAGGCAAATCATCTCCTGACTTCGGCTCAGCTTTTGAGGGTATTCTGAGACCGTTGGTTTCCATACCCCATTGAACGACTTGAAGTCCTGTGTCTTTGAGTTCTGCTTTGTAATTACGGATCAGCCTGCCATCTAAACCCACTATGCGTATTTTAGCTTTTTTTGCATCCCCGCTATCTTTGACGTTGGACGCCATATTTGTATGAATCCAAAATTGTGAACCAAGATTACGGTTTGCTCCATTAAAATCACCCTGCGCATAAAACCGGGAACCCGCAAAAGATTTATAATTCAAATTGTAGGCATCCGGTGCTGAGACTATCGCTAATTCCTGTTTCATAATTTCACCCTTCGTAGCCGCAATTTTTCTAAGGGGCTCAATATTATCTATTACCCAAAAGGCTCTGCCAAATGTCGCAATCACCAAATCAGAAAACTGTTCCTGGATTTTCATGTCCTGAATTTGAACCTGCGGAAAATCATTTGTCCAGTGGTTCCAATTCTTTCCGAAATCAAAAGAAATATACAATCCATCATCTGCTCCCAGAAAAAGTAAATTTGGTTGTATCGGATCCTGCACAATGCAATTAACAAACCCTTTAACATCCGGAGTAATGAGATCTGCCCAGGTATTGCCGTAATCAGATGTAAAAAAAAGGTAAGGCTTATAATCATTGCGTCTGTAATTATTAATTACTACAAAAGCCTGCGCCGCATTTGTTGAGGATACTTCGATTTGCGGAACCCATGCACCTCTCGGAGCACCTTTAATCTGGTCAATCATATTCTTCCATGAAGCACCTCCATCTGTCGTTAGCTGTACATTGCCATCATCTGTGCCAACCCAAATCACATTTTTGTTGACCGGGCTTGGTGCAATAGCAATGATCGTAGTGTGATTCTCAGCCCCTGTCACATCTGGGGTAAGTCCCCCGGATTGCTCCGGGCGTTTGAGTGAATCATTGGTTGTCAGGTCTGGAGAAATAATTTTCCAACTCGCTCCTTCATTATCGCTGTAATGCAGGAATTGCGATCCGTAATAAACCCCGTGTGGCTGTATTGGGTCAAGCGCCAATCCAGCATTCCAGTTAAATCGAAGTTGTATCCCGTCCGGATGTACCGGCCGGATATATTCAGTACGGCCGGTCTCCAGGTCATATTTGCAAAGATCACCACCTTGTGACATAGCATAGCCATAACGATAATTACTTCGCACAGGTGCTACATCAAAACCATCTCCAAAGTACACTTCCTGCCAATCAGCATTTCGTATGCCACCGTATGAAAGCGTAAACCCCTGACCAACCCAAGATCCGTTATCCTGCATTCCTCCATAGACGCGATATGGAAACTGCTGATCGACATTGAGATGATAGAATTGACCTACCGGCAAATTAAGTATAAATTGCCAGGTCTTCCCTCCATCCTTGGATACATTCAGACCTCCGTCATTGCCATCCAAAAGATAATCCGGATTGGCAGGATCTATCCAAAATGCATGGTGATCCGGATGTACCGCGTTGCCATAATCCGCAATATTCTTGTAAGTTTTTCCGCCATCAATTGATTTCACAAGATATGTGTGGAGACTGTAGATGACGTTCTCCGAGGCAGGATCAACATAAATTTCATAAAAATAAAATGGTCTGCTATTAAAACCCTTGTCCTCGGCAACCTTATAAAAATTTTCTCCCCCATTATCAGAACGATACAGTGCATTTTCCTTCGCCTCGATTAATGCATAAACGACATTGGGTTTGCTGTTGGAGATGGCTAATCCACACCTACCAAGATATCCTTCCGGCAGCCCGTTGGATGTTGTTAGTTTTTTCCAGTGTTCACCACCGTCATAAGTTATATACAAACCAGATCCCGCACCCCCTGATTTCATTTGCCATGGGGTACGGTAGAACTGCCACATATTGACGATCAGTTTCTTTGGGTTTTGCGGATCCATGACCATTTCTCCCACACCGGTTGAATCATTGACGAATAGCGAACGAGTCCAGGTCTTACCTCCATCCCTGGTCTTATATACACCCCTCTCCGTCCCAGGTCCCCAGGCCGACCCCAACACTCCAGCATATACCGTTGCAGGATCATCTGCATCAATCAAAATACGATGAATTAATCTTGATTGTTTTAATCCCATACACTCCCAGGTTTTGCCACCATCCAGCGAATGAAAGATTCCCTGACCGGCATTATGGGAGTTGCGAGGATTGCCTTCGCCTGTACCAACCCAAATCTCATCTGGGTTGCGCTGGTTAACCTTAATACATCCTATGGATTGCGTCGGCTGATCATCAAAAATTGGCTTCCAGCTAATACCACTATTAAATGAAGCCCACACTCCACCCGAAGCCGTACCGGTATAGATAATATTGTTTTTTTTATCCACATCGATCGCAGTGACCCGCCCGCTCATCCCGGCCGGACCAATATTTCTTACAGACATTCCCTTTAACTTGGTCAGATCGATTTTCTGACTAACAGAAAACGGACTTTGTAAAATCAATAAAAAAACTAACAACGCGGCAATCCTTATTTTCATAAATCAGATACTTTAGACTTGCAAAAGTACATTTCTTTAACGGCCTCCGGACTTATCTTTGTGTAGAAAGCCCTTTAACACAACAGGGCATAAACCAGTCAAACCAACGAATATGTACGACAAAGTTCGAACACAGATTGAGGGAGAGCTAAAGGCCATTGCGGAGGCAGGGCTTTATAAGAAAGAAAGAACCATTACAAGCCCACAAAGCGCACATATAGAGACCCTTGAAGGCGGTCGGGTGCTTAATTTTTGCGCCAACAATTACCTTGGATTATCCAGCCACCCGGAAGTTATTCAAGCTGCCAAGTCCACCATTGACACCCATGGATATGGCCTTTCTTCTGTCAGATTTATCTGCGGGACCCAGAACATCCATAAGGAACTAGAGCGCAAAACCGCAGAATTCTTAGGAATGGAAGAGGCCATTCTTTACGCCGCAGCATTTGACGCCAATGGAGGGATCTTCGAGCCGCTGATGGCCGAGGAGGATGCGATTATATCGGATGAACTGAATCACGCTTCCATCATCGACGGAATCAGGCTTTCCAAAGCACGTCGGCTTCGGTACAAACATAACGATATGGCGGATCTTGAAGAACAGCTCCGCCAGTCAATGAACAATCGAAGATGTCTCATTGTGACAGATGGGGTATTCAGTATGGACGGTACTATAGCGCAACTTGATATCATCGCTCAACTGGCTGAAAAGTATGACGCCATGATTATGATTGACGAATGTCATGCCACAGGATTTATGGGACCAAAAGGGCGTGGCACACACGAATTCAGGAATGTCATGGACAAAATAGACATTATTACAGGTACCTATGGCAAGGCACTGGGTGGCGCATCCGGAGGATTTACCGCAGCGAGAAAAGAGATTGTGGACTTGCTAAGACAACGATCAAGACCTTATTTATTCTCCAATACCCTGGCGCCCTCGATCGTTGGCGCATCGATCCGCGTGTTAGAACTTCTGAGCAGCAGTACTGCACTAAGGGACAAACTAGAAAACAATACAAAGTATTTCAGAAAGGCAATGACTGATGCCGGTTTTAATATAGTTCCGGGCAGCCATCCAATCGTTCCGGTAATGCTCTATGATGCAAGACTGGCGCAGGAGTTTGCTGCAGAAATGCTTCATGAGGGAGTCTATGTTGTCGGTTTCTTCTATCCTGTTGTTCCCCAAGGCAAGGCGCGGATCAGGACACAGATTTCAGCGGGACATGAGCAGGCGGATTTAGAACAATGTGTTGATGCATTTTGCCGAGTCGGAAAGAAACTGAATGTCATTCACTAAAAAACTAAGTACAATTTAATCTGAAAGTTCTTTAAAGGTTGTAGGCCTTAGAATAATTACTGAAAAGTTCAATATTTATAGTTTTTAACTTTTTCTTAAATCACAAGTCTAAATTTCATTACATCAAAAAATACGGTTATGGACAGAAGACAACTCCTGAATGCGATGGTCAGCCGTGGAACGGACGCTGCAGCCCACAATCAGTCATTGCCGATTGCGGGTGGACTTAACCCTTATAAGGGTCCATGGAACTATACTACCGCAGCGCATCTCCTGAGAAGGGCTATGTTTGGCCCGACTCATGAACAGATCAAACAAGCGGTCACCGAAGGGCTTGGTGCTACCATGGTCAGATTACTAACGAAAACTGCTGATCCTGGACCACCTTTAAACTATACGTCTACACCTGCAGACCCCTATTGCAATCCAGGAGAAACCTGGGTTGGAAAGCGATTCACCCCTTCAATCCAGGGACTGAGTCAGGTGAGGGAAAATTCACTCAATGCCTGGTTTATGCAAAACATTTTCAATGAAGGAGTCAGTCTGACGGAGAAAATGATGCTGTTCTGGCATAATCATTTTGTGGTCTCCGATATTTTCCTTGCCAATATCAGTTATGATTATCTGACGACTATACGTAAAAATGTACTCGGAGATTTTAAACAGCTGACCAAGGATATTACCATAGACGGAGCCATGTTAATTTACCTGAATGGCAATACCAATAACCTTCGTGCCCCTAATGAAAATTATGCCAGGGAATTAATGGAGCTCTTTACACTCGGCAAAGGCCCATTGGCAGGACCTGGAGACTATACCACCTATACCGAACAAGACATTCTTGCAATTGCAAAAGTATTAACAGGATGGACCACACCTCAGAACCGTCAGCAATCAGACGGATCCGTTTTGCCTTCCGTTAGTTTTGTTACCCAATTTCATGATACATCAACCAAGCAACTTTCCAACAGATTTAACAATGCAGTCATTAAAAATAATGGTGCAGATGAATACAAGGATCTTATTAATATTATTTTTCTCAAGCGTGAAGCGGCAACTTTTATTTGCAGAAAACTTTACCGGTATTTTGTTTACTACAAAGTAGATCAGAGTATTGAAAATGAAATAATTGATGGATTAGCTGATACGCTGATTGCCAACAACTTTAATATTTCAACTGTACTAAATCAATTACTCAGCAGCGAACACTTCTTCTCCGATGCAGCCTATGGCGCTTTGATACGTCCACCCTATGATTGGTTTTTCAACACCGTGAAGGCAATGAAAATGAAAATACCTTCGGACTACACATTAACTTATCCATTGTTCCTGTCAATTTACCGGTCAGTGTTGAATCAGAATCAGGCAATCTTTGCTTTGCCTTCCGTCGCTGGTTGGCCTGCTTATTATCAGGAGCCAGCATATCACGAGATATGGATCAATTCAGTAACGTATCCATTGCGTTATACGCTTGGCATTAGTGTCGTGAATAAGAGATTTGGATTCAGACTCAACGGACAGAACAACCTGATTTATGGCGTAGAGGTAACAGATTATGCCGCAGGATTCGATAATCCTGGCAATGCTGCCAAGCTGATTGATGATATTACTGCGCACCTGCTACCTAAACCAATTGAGCAAGCTCAAAAGGATTATCTAAAGAGCAAATTGTTGGGCACTTTTACAGAAGCACAATGGACCGCTATGTGGAATGCCTACATTGCAGATCCAAGCAACACACAGACCAAAACAGCCGTTGAAAACAGACTGAGGCCAATGCTGATTGCACTGAATTCTATGCCAGAATATCACCTGAGTTAATATTATTTCAAACTGAAAAAACACAGCAATGAAAAGAAGATCATTTCTTAAAACAGGCGCACTGGCAACAGCTCCGCTGTTGATTAACGGAATTCCTGTCAACGCGATTGCCAGAAACTCATTCCTTGACTTTGTATCACCAGACAATGATAAAATATTAGTGTTGATCCAGCTGACCGGAGGCAACGATGGACTCAACTGTGTTCTTCCTCTTGATCAATATTCCAATCTGGACAAAGCACGCAACAAAATTTTGATTAAAGAGAGTTTAGGCTTGAAACTGAGCGACAAAACAGCGCTGCATCCTTCGATGGGTGGCATGAAATCACTATTCGACGACGGCGCCCTATCGCTGGTTCATTCCGTGGGCTATCCCAACCAAAACAGGTCACATTTTCGTTCAACTGATATTTGGACTTCAGGTTCGGCGGCAGATCAAATGATTACAACCGGTTGGCTAGGAAGATATTACCAGGGCAATCATCCAACCTTTCCTGCCGGATATCCGAACACAGATTACCCAGATCCTTTGGCCATCACGGTTGGAGGTAATGTCAGTGAGACATGTCAGGGACCGATTGTTAATTTTAGTCTGGCCATCAATGACCCAACTGCATTGACAACTATTCCTCAACCCATTTACAGCACTTCCATTCCTACTACCAACTACGGGAATGAACTAAAATACATCATGACGACACTTCAGCAATACACCAGCTATAGTGACATCATCAAAAATGCCAATACCGCAGCAGGAGGAAGTATTGCGCCTACCGGAAATGCTTTATTGGACAGACTGAACATTGTAAGTCAATTGATTAAAGGAGGTTTGAAGACCAAAGTGTATGTCGTCAGTATTGGGACATTTGATACACACTCAAACCAATGTGATCCTGATGATCATGAACTGGGCACACACGCAGGCTTACTTCAGCAATTGTCCGATGCCATGAAAGGATTTCAGGACTCATTAAAAAAGAATAATCTTGATAAGCGTGTGATCGGAATGACTTTTTCAGAGTTTGGACGTCGCATCAAAGCCAATGACAGCACCGGAACTGATCATGGCACAGCGGCACCACTATTTGTATTTGGCTCCTGCATTAAAGGAGGCATGATCGGTAACAATCCTACGATCAGCGACAATGTGCAAAATGATGAAGGCGTTGCCATGCAAATTGACTTTAGGTCAGTCTATGCCAGTATACTCATAGATTGGTTTCAGGTAGAGCCTTCCATCGTCAAACAAATTCTGTTTGCTGATTTCCAAAAACTTCCGCTGATTGAAGGCTGCACTACTACTGCGGTTGAAGATGATTCTAAAAGGGACTTCCTGCTACAGTTGACAACTAGCCCGAATCCCGCTGATCAGTATACGATCATTGGATTCGACACCCGTGATGAGTATGTTAGAATCAGTCTATACGATGCCATCGGCTCTGAAATTAAAACAGTATTCAGCGGCAAGACAGGAGAAGGACATCATGAGATCAGGATGGACACTTCCGATCTTAATTCAGGAAACTATGTCATTCGAATTGCTTCACAAAACAGCCAGAATGTTAAAATTCTTAGCATCAGAAATCATTAAAATCTGAAATAAAAAACAAGCCTCGCAAATACTGCGGGGCTTTTTATTTTATATAATCTGCCCTTTACAAGACTGCCATTCACTCATTAGAATTTGTACGAGAAGACAACTTAATTTCAATATTAAGGCCTTTATCGCAAAGATTAATACATTAACTTTGCATGATTTTTTTTCATCATGCAACATCAAGCAAGTTTACTGGTACTCGCTGCAGGAATGGGAAGTCGTTATGGCGGACTGAAGCAGCTCGATGGATTTGGACCCAATGGGGAAACTATTATAGATTATTCCATTTATGACGCCATCCAGTCAGGATTCACAAAAATAGTCTTTATCATTCGAAAGAGTTTTGCAGATGAATTCAAAGAACGATTTGACAAACTCTGGTCACACCGCATCGAACTACACTATGTATACCAGGAATTGAATGATCTTCCGGCACCACATCAGTCTCCTGTTGAGCGAACCAAGCCCTGGGGCACAGGCCATGCGGTCTGGGTGGCCAGGAATGTAATCCATGAACCATTTGGCGTGATCAATGCGGATGATTATTATGGACGACCTGCCATCGACGCGCTATTCAATGCACTTACCAATGGGACTGTAAATGAAAACCGATATGCAGTAATTGCTTATCCAATGCGATACACGCTGTCGGATCACGGGGCAGTGAATCGTGGTGTTTGTACCCAGGATGATGAAGGCTATCTTCAATATGTCAAAGAATGCAAAGGAATTCAGCAAGCAGATGATTATGCATTTTACAATGAAGGAAATCAGGAAGTAAAATTATCTCTCAACAGTCTTGTGTCTATGAACATCTGGGGATTTGATTCAGGATATTTCAAATATGCTGGAGACCATTTTTCGCAGTTTTTAAGCAACTGCAGTGATCCCTTGACAGAAGAATTTTTTATCCCGGAACTAATTCAGCACCTGATTGATGCCGGTGAAGTCCGCGTTGCCGTACTTGAAAGCAGATCACAATGGTTTGGCGTCACTTACAAAGAAGACAAGCCGGCCGTGCAGAAGGCATTTAACGAAATGATACAAAATAAATATTACCCAGCCAATCTATAAACCACATCAACAACTTATCAGACTTGAAATTTATTTGGCGTATCTTTTTTTAAGGTCAAGATAATCTTTGCTTTTAATAAAGTCTGCCAGTACCGACTCAGCTTCCAACCCGACCATATTATTAAACCCTTTTTTGAACCCTTCTTCCAAAACTTTTAGCGCCTCGTCTTTCTGTCCTTGTTGATATTTGATGCAAGTCATGGCAATGTACAGATCTTTATCATCTGGATAAATCTGAAATAAATTATTCACTACATTTTCCGCACTAGTATAATCTTTTGAATTGAAATAAACATAACTCAGATTATACAACGCATCTCTGTCATCATGCTTAGCCTCAAGGGATCGTCGGAAATGATCCGCAGAAATCTTCCATTGTCGAAGATCAGAACGATAGGCCCCAAGGTTAAAATTAGTAAGATAAGATGTTGAATCCATGGCCTTCAAACTTTTCGCTATGATCTCTGCTTCATCGATAAGCTTAAATTGCCTGCAAGTATTGAGATTATTGATCGCGGGCATGACCCAATTCGGTGAAATCTGTATGGCTCTATTGAAATTGATCAACGCACTGTCTGGTTGCTCTAATTTCTTATAGATGTAACCCAACTCATTGAAGGCATAAGAAGCTGAACTATCATATGACAAGGCCTGTTTTTCCTTTGTAAGCGCTTCTGCATAAAAACTGCGTTTATTTTCATTGTCTCCCTTTAAACGCAGAATTAGTCCTTCATAATAATACTGCCTGGCCCTGATTGACTTATAAAGATAATGGGAAGATCCCAAGAGTTCTGCAGACTTTGATAGATACCTGACAAATCGATCATATTTGGCATCATTGGTCCACCTACTATTCATTTCCTGTAAGTCGGCTTCAAGGTATTTATTGATTGCCTGCTGTGCCTCATCCTGGAGCGCTGCAGCAAGCTCAGATTTCAGCGAATTAATTTCTGCGGACACCGCTGGTTCATCTTTTAGTTGCAAATAATACTGATATGCTGAACCTTCTTCAGGAACCAAAAGATTTTTCTTTGCAATCGCTGCTTTGAATGCTGCGTATTTCTCAAAGACACTTCCGATAGAAGAACTGACTGTATTAGCCTGTGAATTTCTGGATGCTACGCTTTCACTGTTGGATAACGCCTCACCTTCTTCGTTGAGAATCGCTTTAAGACTCTCCGGGTCCACTTTAAAAATAACGGTATTCTTTGACCCGAATGCTACCGGAATCTGGGACTTTGGAGCCGTGGACGGCGGAACCTTATCGCTCAGATATTTTTCGATCTCGTACAAAGTGATTAACCCGTCTTTATTTTGATCAGCAAACCCTTTTAAACCTTTAATGAGATAATATGAAAAAACACCACGACCTCCACCCCACTGCGGACCTTCCAGGGAAAGTTCATTGGCCTGGCAAGACATCAATTTGACCTCGTTGGCAAATTGTTTGGAGAGATTTGCTGCGGTAGCTTGCATTCCGCCAATTTCAGACCCAGCCAATCTACCTGAGTGACAGGCATCCGTAATAAGAATGACTTTGGCTTTTCTTTCAGTACTGAGTGTCGATACGATTTCCTGCAGATAGGCGAGCCCGAAAGCACCGCCTCCCATATAAACCCTGGAGGGTGCATCCCAGCATAACAAGAAACCTGGCTGGGTGATAGTCTTCCGTTCAACATCACCGTGCCCTGAAAAATAAATGATCGCCTTGTCTCCTTCCTTTACTTTATCAAGCAGCCAGTCCATTGCAGCAGCAAACTGTGCCATGGTCGCCTGTTCATTAATCAGCAATCGGATGTGAAGTTCGTCTAAAGCTCCTCCTCCCGGGCTTTTTAAAAAATCAGCAAATGCCGTTGCGTCGCGGTTAGCATAGGACAGATCAGGAACGTCATTATTCTGATAATCCGAAATTCCAATAATGACGGCCCATGTTTTGGATAGTGAAACTGGTGCTGTATTGGCCTCGGAAGGTGAAACTCCCTTTGTCTGCTGCGCATGCGTTACCGTCAGTGTGCAGAGCAACAGGTTAACCAGTATATTGTGAAACTTTAAATACTTCACAATTATTTCAAAGCCTCGCTTGCCATTACGTCCTGTTTGCCTCTCGTCCAGAATGCTGCCGCCATCATTTTAACCAGGTTATTCTGCTTGTCCTGACTTTTGGTTTTAGCATATATATCCGCCGCATGATACCACATCGCCTGCTCTTCATATGCCACTGCTTCCATCATTGCTTTGGCTGAAGCATCCAGTTTATAATATATTTTTGACTTGGACATTTTATTCTGAATCGCTTTCTTCGGATCACCCGGTGCCCATTCGAAGGGCAATTCATTTGATTTCACCATTTGTCCTTCAACTGTGGTCACATTCCAGGAATAGCGCGTACCTGCAACCAACGGGCGCTTTGATAAATCCAGATTGATGAAAGTATCCGTGACAGCGACAGAGTCGATGATCAGTCCATTTTGATCCATCACTCTAAGGAGGTATTTTTTAGGTCCTGCAGGTTGAGACCAGGAAAACCGGATCATTTTTCCATTCACTTTTCCGATCGGCATAATCAGGTGAACAAAATTTCCACTACCACCCCAGCCGCCTTTCTCACCAACACCCCAACCGCCTTTCTCACCAACACCCCAGCCACCTTTCTCACCAACGCCCCAGCCACCTTTCTCACCAACGCCCCAGCCACCTTTCTCACCAACACCCCAGCCACCTTTCTCTCCAACACCCCAACCGCCTTTCTCTCCAACACCCCAGCCGCCTTTCTCTCCAACGCCCCAGCCACCTTTCTCGCCAACACCCCAACCATCGCCGGCAGCATTTTTAGGATCCCGAACCATTGACCATTCGTTGACCTGATCACGATTGAGGTATGCTAGTTCAGTGGAAGCTAGAATTGCATCAGCATATGCCCCATCAATTCCAATGGATTTGACCGAGGTATTTCCTCCACAAATTTTACTTAAATCGGTCTTCCCTTCGGGCAGGATATTAAATCCTTCATTGCATAGCAATACAACGGGCAATTTTCCTTTAATTTTAATACTACCATTTAAGGCCAACAGCGCGCCGGGACCAATATTGACTTTTTTTCCATTCTGCCCTTTATACGTAATTTCACTTTGTGCAGAAACAAGAATCAGCGGAGAGGTCTGAGCATAGATCTGTCCACTGATTAGCAGACACAGTAAGTTTGATATGACATTGTTTTTCATCTTCAATTTATTAAGTTGTTTTATAGATCATCCATTGTTTTAGCTTATTGTTGCTGTCGAAAATAAACAACAAACTGCTATAGGCAATAATCAGTCCATTGGGTGTCAAAATACTTGATTTTGGATCTCCGTATTGGCTGGTTACATCCTTGATTCCGGCACCTAATTTAATACCTTTTGCTGTTGCCATAGCATACCCTGGCTTCGTTGCGAGAAAGTAAGTTGTCGCATCATCCTGTTCATACATCAAAACAAAAGAACCTGCCCATGCACCGTCAACTACATTACAATTAATTCCTGACTCGATAGGTGTTGATTTTAAATTGGGAAACCTATTTTCGGCAATCAAACTTTGAAGGCTCAGATTATCAATTTTCTCTGTCTTTGCGGTTGCTCTGCCCTCTGATAACACAGGAGGAGGTTGTTTATTTATCGTATTCAGATTACTGAGTGCTATGAAGTTTCCCCTGCTTGCGCTTTGTTCAAATAATTTTCTGGCATTGTCTTCACGTCCTGCTTGCGCCTCAAGAATCCCTTCCAGAACTTCGATTTTTCCCAACGTTAATGAATCTGATTTTTGTTCTGCCCTTTGTCTCGCCTCAATGGAACAATAAAATCTTGCCCTTGATGTGTCGCCGAGTAAAGCATAGGCGCAAGCTTTATTGAGATATGCAGGAAGATAATCCGGATCCAGGCTTAAGGCAGATTCAAAACGAAGCAAGGCCTCCCGGATTTGTTTTGTACGGATGTTGGCAAGACCATTTTGAGCATTGGTACTAAGATCAAGCTGAATGGGATAAGCATACTTAAGTTCAGTAACTGTGAAATATTGCATTGCATCCAGTAAAATAGCAGTTCCCAGATTGTTGTAAATCTCCCGGCTCTGATACGTTTTAAGAATATATTCATAGCACCTGGATGCAGCGGTAAAGTTAGCTGTTACCGTTAACATATTGGCTAATTCGAAGACACGAACAAGATCTTTGATTTTGTCCCTTGTCCGGGAAGTAATCTTTTGCCTGTCAGAAAGCGACGGATACTTCTTCAGTTTATCAGGAAGGTTATACTTTTTATAAAGCGCTGCAATCAGCTCCGGCCCTTTGTCAAAAATGCCATAACCGGCAGTGTATGCCAGAAAACCACCCAGGTAATCTGCCTGTGTCTCATTGGCGACATCATCCTGTGTTGTATCTATTTTCATGCCAATATCGAGATCTCTGTATTCTGAAGCGAATCCCTTTTTCCAGGCATGTTTTTCATAATAGTGTGTCAACTCATGTCCCAGTAAAAACGCTATTGCCGCATCCTGATTGTCACCGAAGGAAGCGGTTACATCATATGCTTTATTTTCGATCGCTATTTCGCCTGCATCATAATCCATATAAGCAACCCAATTACTGGTGCCTGTCATTTCAAATTTGGGAACCGGCAAACGCAAATCTCCTCTGGCCGAAACCAACTTATTAAATATGATTTTAGCCTTATTGTAATCAGTAGAATCGACAATATTAACTACTTTGGAAGGCTTTGGATTTTCAACTAACGACATCGTAGTGGATTTACCTTTCTGAGCCCAACCCAAAGAAGTCAAGAGGACCCAAAAAACAAATACCTTTGCTGATACTTTGATGTTCATTGGGTAAAGATAGTCTAATACAAACGAAAAAAACCTTTAACTTTAAAAGTCGCTATTCCGATTCGCTCAAACCAGCAGTAATGATTTTCCTTAATTGACGGTTGCAAACTTCAGATATTCTCTCTGCCAATAATCGGTCATTTCTATTTTCGGCCTTCAGGCGCTCGCCGAATTGAATGGCAAAGTTAGGTTGACCCTGATCAAATAAGGAAGCAATTGTCAAAAGCGATGCCGGAGTTGACCCCGCAACAATATTTTCCTTTATCAATATGGACTGAATTTCTCTAACCTGTCTATTGAATTGCGACACAGCGCATACATTGAACACATTGGATTCTGATTTGAGATTGGATTCTCCACCCTGCACGTCCCAGTAATATTTTTTATCAGGTCTCAGAATTTTTTCAGGATGGGATAACACATAATGATGCCCTTTGACGGTCTTGTTCAATACCGGTTTCCTTGTAGAAAAATCGTAAATTCTAAGCTTAAAATTGCACGAGTCACAAGCACCATCCCAGCTCCAGTGGATTTCAGATTCGTCTGCACTCAATAAGCCCTCCAAAGGGAAAAGTAAAATTGGCTTTCCGCTTCCACGGCTAACAGCAATAATTGAATTTTGATGCGAATCCTTTTCATCTGCCTTGCGAACCTCACTGAAGAAAGAAAGAAAATACTCGCTGAATTTGGAGAATAATGATACCTCTTCCTTTGGATGAAAAACAACCGAAGATACGAAATATTCGCCCGGTTGATTTAAATCACAAAGCTCGCCCCCCGGCTTCATCAGTTTTACTCTGGCCCCTGGCTTGATGACCAGAATCTGATCCTGGTGAAGTGGACCTAATATGAGGTTTTTAGCGACTTTCAATTGTTCACCTTTTCGATAGACCAAGACATTGCCATCTATAAAAACCGCAGCAATCTCCTGTGCCTGAATACTCCCAGATAACATTAAGAAAAATAGAAATTGCCTAATAAATTGCATATCTTTAGTTTTTGTATAACAGTTTAATCAAAAGTACATCATCAATCAGAAAAGTTATCAATCTAAAAGCTTATTTTAATTGGTTAAGCATTTTTTAACTTTTCGCTCCATCTTGCAAAAAGCGCGTCAATCCTCCATCTTATCTTCAAGAAGTAAAATTCCCACAATTCATAAGAGAAAATGATTGCAGCTACCAACATCACAAAGCCCAGTTTAAGATTATGCTGCGCAAGCATCCAAATACTAATAGAAAACAAAATTACAAATTGAAGCAACTGAAGCAATCGAATCAACGCCAGGTTGAAGAAGTACTTTCTGTTATGGATTCTTTCAAATAATAAATAATTAAAACCAAAAATCAGAAAGGCAATTATCAATGTTATGAAAACATTTAATTCGTTGATATAGTCATTGTCCAGTATCATGGAAATTATATTGGCATGAATGACAACGCCATACATATCCGGCAATGACCGCCCAACAGGAACCTGATTTAGGGGTGTAAAATAACGGTCTTTCAATGAGGCTGCAGTCTTAATGTCACAGAATCCAAAAAGTACAGCCTTATTTGCAAAATAATTGCTCTCATAACTGGCGGTATCTTCTAAAAACCTGTCTAAATCCACAACGGCATAGTTGGGAAAACTTCTCTCTTTTCGTCCTGATGCATCATTTGTTGCACTCTGGAATCTTCTGAAATTTATCCATTCTTTAATAAATCCCCGTCCGCTGAGCTGCTTAATTGAATGTGAATCCATTTTAGCAGCGATTGCAACTGGAAAAGATGGAACGGCGCCCTGTCCATCATAAAAAGGCTGAAAGGACCTCGCCGTATATCCGTCATCTGTACCAAGGTTGACATAGAACTGATGATCGGCAGGTACCAGAAATGAATGTGAATATTCCGCTGAATCTGACGTACTTCGGAGAGCTCTTCCATGATAGACTTTCGCAAAGACCGTAGAAGCAGAATTGCCAACCAGATTATGAAACACCGTATCCTGAGCATTGCCAGCAAGGCTATCAAATAAAAGGTCTACGCCAACAGCCTTGACTGCATGGCGTTGAAGAAAGTCAATCGCAGAAATTATCTTTTGCCTGTCCGTTATACCCGTATTAATAATGAATATTCTGTTGTCAAATAGTTTAGGATCCATATGGTCCCTAAATCTGGAGCATGTAATATCCATTAAATCCTGGTGCTTGATATATTCGCTGAAAGGGTCAATAAATGCCTGATTGATTGGGAGGAAATGCAACAGCAGCAGGAAACACACTGAGGAGAACGAAAATATCAGCGCATGGATGCTTTTATTCATTGTCAAAATAAATTTTGGACTGAGTGAACATCATTGACATTCAAAAGTAAAAGTAAATCAATTCTCCGACCTGTCGTATTTCTCCAGCATTTCTTTACCTTAAAACAATGTACAAAGAATCAGTTCTGAAATTTCCTTTCGGCGATTTAGAACAAAAATTCCATCATCCGAACTGCATTTTAGCAAAGTCCTTTCAATACCAGGGACATAGATAAGATCTGGAATCCCTGAAGCTCCAGACACAAACTGACTAATCCTGTGTGGTTGATTCGTCCTTACGCGACTTTGCTCAAGCCTTAGCAATGGCCCTTGTGCATTTCTGTACTCCAGCCTGACAGACCCAGATGTTCGCCTTACAGCAAGAATAAGACCTTTGTTGTTCATCGGCAAGATGGTATCCATATTAAAGTCATTCTTACTGAAACTCTTAATTTGAATCAATCCGGATTGCCAGCTTTGTATCTTACAGGGTTTTGAAGAACCGTCTTCCAGGTTAAATATATCGGTCTTGCTACTGTTTCGAGCCCCCCCCAATCTGATCAGCAATTGCCCTGATTTACTGCAAGCCTTCATCATCGAATCTGCCTCAGCTCTACCCTGCATCATGTAACTGATCCCTACCGCAAGTTCAAGCTTTTCCTTTATAACTTGCTGCCGGGTCAATAGCGGAAATTTCTCAATAACTTTGTAATAATAGTTGATGGCATCGGACGGCCGTCCCAGTAAATTTAAACTGCTAATAATATTCGGCCAGCATTCTGCATAATCCGGCTTCCTTCGGCTTGCCTCTTCAAAACAAGACAATGCAGATTCCATCATTAATTTGCGCAAGAGCCCCATTTCCGCTGATAACTCTCCCCTTGCAGTACGCGCCCTTTTCATACTTGAATTCAAATCAATCTCAAAAGGATAAACAAATTTATCTGCGATGTCAGGGTATAGTTTCATGGCATTAAGGATCCGGGTCACACCCAGATTGTTATATATTTCAGGACCTGAATATTGCTGGAGGATCTTCTGGTAATTCATTTCTGCCAATTCGGACTGGGAGGCCATATTAAGCCATACCGCACTTTCAAAAAGAAGGATCAATACATTGAGTCTCTGGAGCATGATTACAACAGATGCTTTTCTCTGATCCCGACTAGGATAAAATTGGGCAGTTCCTATTGCCGGTTTATACTTTGCATACAAAAGGTCCATGAATTCCTCAAGAACCCCGGTCACTTTGTAACCTGCGGTGTAACAAAGAAAAGCTCCACTAATGTCAGCGTCAACCTCATTTTGGTAAATCCTGAGTCCTGTTCCTTCGTTTCCCAAGAACATAATTTCTTTAGAACCCATGGATCTGGCTGATTGCAGAACATGGACCAATTCGTGTGAAATTACAAATGCCAATGCGGACGTCGAATCTCTTCCCAGCTTGCGACAGACTGCCAGTAATCCCTCTTCAATTTTAATGACATTTCTCATAGGATCAAATGAAGCTCCAACCTGGTCCCGCTTGACTAAGGTGATTGACGGAGGAATCGCAAAAGGATTACTACAATGCAACATTAATTTTGACAGAATTGCATGCATCGGCTTCAGCTTTGCCGGAATATTATAAACTTCTCCATGAGCTGTCAGCGTACTCATTTGAAGTAAAACCAAACTCAGTAAGCAAATATTATTGGTTGACACCATCCGGCTTATTGCAATGCATTGAGCAACTCATTTGCTGGTATTCTGTATAGCCCTTCGGCTTCAATCAATTGATTTAATTTAGGAATGACTAAATTTGAAGGAATATGCAGTTGAAGAGAAGCGAGAATTGCAATCCAGCAAGCAGTATGGCAAAATTCGAGATCACTTTGCTGGCATAGTGGCGAAAGCAGATTCCATGCTTCATTATAATTGCCTAGTCCCATGTGATCCAATCCACGATAAAATCGTGCCAGTGATCCAACTATTCCTGTGTCTTGAACATTAATCAGAATTTCCAATGAAGATTTGTAGTCGCCGAGACGATATTTTTCCATACCAAGCAAAACTGAGTCCGAAGGATGGTCTCCTGGCAAGAGCATGGCACTTCTGTATTTAACCATGAGGTCTTCGGTTAATTCAACTTGCGGCGAATAATATTTTTGAAATAGACCCGCCAAATCAGCTTTATCAGGCTTATTTAACCAGTAAATCAAATAGGAAGCCAGCATCAAGGCCGTCAAAACAGCCGCATATTTCAACCAACTGTAGGGTGCAATTTTCAAAGCATTTCTACCTGAATTGAACGTTAAATTCTTATCGTGAATCAGTTTGATCTGTCTACGAATCTCATCCTCTCCCCAAATGTTTACCCCGGTCCAGACTTCCTGGTACTCCCTCATCATTTGTGCCGCTTCACCGCCTTTGGAAACCTCTGCTTCCAGCGCTTCACGAGATGCCTTGTCCATGCTACCTTCCAAATAATCGATGATCCTTTCTTCCAGTGCGTCAAATTGTTCGCTGTTATTCATAGCTCATTTTTCGGTAATCTTCTGATGCAAAAACCGCTTTACGCAATCCCTGAAGGCAACGGTATTTTTTCACCTTAATAAACTTTTCACTATAACCTGTCACTTCTGCGATTTCAGCAGCATGTAATTTTAAATAAAAAGCGGCATGTATTATTTTTCTGCACTCCTCGCTGATTTCATTTAATTTATTTAAGACCAGGTCCAGAATTAAATGTTGGCCATGAGCCACGGATTCAGATGCATCGATATCCGCGATGTTACCAAGCACGGCGGCCTCCTGTTCAGGAATCCTGTTTCGCTCTTTTATCTTCTTGAGCCATTTATTTCTGGCCACTGCAAGAATGTAACTTTTTTCATTCTCCCATTCACGAATTTCGTCTGTCTGGGCCTTTGTGAAATATACTATTGCTACTTCCTGAAGTAAATCCAATGCATCATCTGAGTTACCGCTATTGTT
This sequence comes from Saprospiraceae bacterium, assembly GCA_019694255.1. Classification (GTDB taxonomy): domain Bacteria; phylum Bacteroidota; class Bacteroidia; order Chitinophagales; family Saprospiraceae; genus Vicinibacter. Next base: position 3,937 of record JAIBCI010000043.1, on the reverse strand, counting down.
GAGTACATATTTTTTGATCGGTTCATAATATTGTGCGTAGAAGTTATCTAATTTCTTACTTATAACATGATCCGATCCGAATGATTCCTGTATCATTTTGAGGTTAATTTATGCTCATTAACGCGTGTTAATATTATAAGAGACTCCAACAAAAACACCTTTTTCAAACCTTCCTACTGTTGGGAGCACGCCATTGCCTAAAATCAATTCATCACCAACGTGGAGATTTCTCGACAACCTGTTGACCTTGGAAATGACTATTCCGGCAGTCAAAGCAAGCGCCTGCCCCTTGCCCAGTAACAATGAAGGCCCAATCAAGTATGAAAGACTTGAAATATTTTCTTTATTGGTCAACGGAACACCGATTCCCATTGAAAGAGCCGGCATAAAGCCAGAACTCACCTGATATCCCACATTAAACATTGAACCGACAAACGGTATAAACTTGTCTTTGTCTTCTGCATAAATCGTATTATTAAGTACAAAATAATCCTGGACTGGTGCCTGCAAACCAGCACCTTGAACACCCACTGTAGTCTCCAGTGTAAAACCCCCGAATGTATTGACTTTTAGACTTAAATGTTTCTGCAATGCATCTTCATTGCCCACCATTGATTCATGGCTGGCAGAATCTCTTTTATATACCATAATATCGAGCACAACAAATCTACTGGTCGCATCTACCATATGAATAAGCGTAAAGTTATTATCCTTTAGCTCGACATAACGAAGAAACATTTTTTGAATTTCATCCAGGTAATTTCCAGACTTTCCCGCTGGTTCAGCAGCCAGGGAGGTCTCTATATCTTTAGCCAGCTGTACGATGACCGGCTCCTGTTTTTCATATTCCTTGAACATCGGATAAAGCGCATCGATACCATGTTCTGCCCCTTTTAGTCTTTTGTGTAATTTTTTAAAATCGTTAAGCCGAGTTTCAAACTGACGCGATTTATCAGAGATCATCGCCCGAACAGCATCTGTATCCAGCAGCCTTTGATTGAGTTTTTGAACATCATTGATGGTAAATTCACTTCCCTCATTCAGCAACAGCGCATCCGCAAAATAACCATTTAAGACTGATTTTATAACAGAAGGTGTGACCTTTGGATTGGTGAGCAGACGATCAATAAATCCCTGATCTGAAGTAAGCAAAAACCGTGATCGCGACAACCGATTATATTCAGTGAGCATGCCATTGAGTTCAATCCTACTCTGCTCCAATTCTTCCAATTTTTCTTTGTATTCACTGAGCTCTTCGCTGGATCCTCTCGCCTGTGCTGAAGAATCTGATGGAGAGAGAATACCCAATATATTGCCGAATAGTGGTGTATTGAGAAGCGGAGCCACTGCAGACCCTCCCGGTATCAAGCTGTTGATCAAACCGGGTATCATCCCCAAAAAATTGCTCGACTCACTCGCAAAGCCTGGCGGGGTCGTTGCATAATTGGCGGATTCGATCTTAGACTGGTAAATATAATTGTTGTATTCTACCATATGAACAACAATTTTCTTCCCTTTTCGAACATGAAGGGTATTGACAGCCCGCCCCTTCTTTTCATACCACATGCTATCCTTATGCACATTATAAAAAATATGCAGATCCTGCGACTGAACGGAGCAATAGGCTACAATAAAGAAAAAAATAAAAATTTGTTTCATGGTTTTTTGTTAGTTATGGTAAAGGTTTCTGTATGAATATGAACATCTGATATTTGAATTCCTCCTGAAGCGCTTCCCCTGGTCCTGCTTGCATTATCGTCATCGAGATTATTGAGTAATTTCTCAACCGAAGTTGTCTGAACGCCTCCCCTGGTTCCCTTTGTTGAAACCAGATCGACCGGTTTATCCGCACAAATGAGTTTAAACAATTCTTGTCCCAGCGGTGGACCAACTGTAAAGCTAATTGGATATAGCATTTTCTGATCCGGAAGAATACGCAATTCCTCTGCTGTAATCTGACCTTTTGGCATCAGCTGATTGTATTTATTATCAGGTTGAATATCAATCAGTGCAAAGTATGCAGGCTTAATTCCCGTATTTTGAATTAAAATCATAAAAGAAGAACCCACTTCAAGGGAAGCTACACCATGATTATCCTGTTTTAACGGTATAAGATCATCCACATTTGTATTTTCTTTTATATTTTCGGCAGGAATGATTGAGAATTTCACCTGAATATTCTCTCCTTCAGATTCCATTTTACGGATAAATTCTCCTCTTACGAAATTTCGAATTGCAGCACTCAATGCAGTCAGCGCTGTATCAGACTTTTCGAATCCCGAGGCTTCAAAGGATGCCAATTCAAGAGAACCCGAATTAAGCACTTTTAGAGCAGCTCCAGGTTTTTCCTGAAGGATGGTTATCTGAGCTCCATTATTATTCAATTCCACATAATTCCTTTGAGAAAGGAATTCTTTGACAACGTTCTCCAGAGATTTATCATCACATCGAAGGGAGACCCTTACCTTGAGATAGCCAACCGTCCTGCGGGTGATAAAAATCCAGCTTTTGCGTAATATATCCTCACCTAAAGGCTGAGTCAACTTCACGGTGGACTCCATCAACCCTGAATTACTTATGGCTCCTTTTGCCAAAGCTTCCTGTCCATTAATTTCCCGTGTATCTGCTTGATATACAGAGACTTCAGCCCCATTATGCACATCCTGCAACGCACCTGCCCGGATGACGAATTCTGTCCCTGAAATGATCCTGGTCGCTCTGTAATATTCAGGTTTTGCCAATAATTTTCCATTGGCAATCACCAGGTCAAGATCTCCTTCAGCCTGGGGTGTTTGTTGAGGTGCTACAGAACTCATTTCGATTCGGATTTCGTCAAAGAGTCCACGAAAAGTGGATGTAGATTTAGTTTCTGCCAGCCGCCTGGAAAGGGCGTAAGTCAATGATCCAAAATGCTCACCTTTGTCCGTCACCATTTCATAATTCAGTTGATTTTGAGCAGCACCGTAGAATGCAATCATTGGAGCAATATTTTTTGAATCCTTATCCTGGGCACTTACATGATTATTCTCGCTTCGATGAGCCAACGCCTGATTACTAACAATATACTCTGGAGGGGCCATAGCCTCGGCGGTTCCCCTGGCCGGGCCCAGTCCTCTTGTACCCGTACCTGAGTGGCATGCGTCGAGCACGACAAAAAGCTGACCAGCTGGCCCAGCCTTCTGCCTTATCTGTTTTGACCAAAAGCCAAGTTCATCATCGGTAATGAGATTTTCGCCTTCGTAGACCCCCTTTTGAAATTTTTTGGGGGAGTCATAAGGCACAATACATTCATCGTAGCCATCCACCTCATCCCCATCAAAATCCTGCTTTTGCTGGCCGTGCCCGGAATAATGAAGATAGACAATATCACCTGGCTGTACAGCAGCTAATAACCTTTTCTCAATACATTCCTTGATGCCAGATTTCGTTGCACGTTCATCGCTTAACACTAAAATATCATCAGATCTGTAACCCTTGTCGATGAGAACATTTTTAATCAACTGCAGATCATTTGCTGAACTTAGAGATGCCCAACCACCTTCTACCGGATACTTACCAACTCCGATTAATAATGCCCTTTTGGTTTGAGCGCCCAGGTGGGCATAATATTTATTTAATGAAGTCAGGATAAAAAGAGACATTACACTGAGCAATTTAAATAAAGGGCTTTTCAAAATCTCGTATTTATCCACAAGGTATAAAAAATGGACTTTTGGTAATCAGTCCAAATAAAATAAATGCCTAAAACCAGATTTATCCTAAATTAAATTCAAATGCGATTAAAGAGAATGACAGACCCAATCAATCAGCTACCCTGAAATCAAGCCAAAGGGTGTAAACAAATCGAATCCCATTATACAAATGCCAAAACTTTAATATAATTAATATTTATTATATGTATAATGTTGTATTATAAGTATTTAAGAATTGTTTAGTC
>JAIBCI010000086.1 GCA_019694255.1 Saprospiraceae bacterium | reverse complement strand
ATCGTTTCAAGGCGCAATTTTTTCTGCACTTTTAACTTATCGTAATCTTCTTTTTTTTCATAAACAAACAACATCACGAAATTACAAAAATCATGAATTAATATTCTTGCATAGTTGTTTGGATTTTTATATTCTTTTATTATATTATAAGCTTCCGAAAGGTCGAGCATCAATGCCTTTTGATAGGCGTTTCGCATTTCTGCATCGATATAAAAGCTGGGCTGTGCTAAAGACTTTTCAGCAATAAAAATATTGCAGATCAGGCTGAATAATGTCAATCTGATCAAAGGTCGTAATACCCTAATAATGGACAATGATCGGACATTCTTACTTCTCTTTGATGCACAAAATTCTTAACCAGTTTTGAATTGGGCTTTGAAATGGCCTGGTAATCTATTCTCCACCCTTTATCCTTGCCAAAAGATCCTGCTCTATAACTCCACCAACTAAATTCTTTTGATTCAGGTTTTATTATTCTAAATGAATCGTCGAATAATTCTGTAAACCAGGCATCCAGCCACGCTCTTTCTTCCGGTCTGTAACCACTGGGGTTATCCTTTCTTTCGGGATTATGAATATCTAGTTCCTTATGTACTATGTTATAATCTCCAACAACGATAAGTTTTTTGTGTGCATAAATCAATTCTTTAATCCAGGGGTAGATATCTTGCAAAAATTGCATTTTAAATTGATGCCTTTCCTCACCGGTAGTTCCGGATGGTATGTAAATATTGAGAAGACTCCAGTCTTTATAATCTGCGCGTATAACTCTGCCTTCACAATCGTATATAGGAATTCCGCATCCAACGGTAACTTCATTTGGTTCCTGCCTTGTTAGGATTGCCACACCACTATAACCTTTTTTATCCGCACAATGCCAATATGTCTTGTAGCCCTGGGCATAAAACATATCCGGATCAGCCAGGGATTGATCGACTTTGGTTTCCTGAAGGCAAATTAAATCGTAATTACCTTTTTTAATCCAATCAACAAATCCTTTCTGAAGGGCTGATCGAAGACCGTTAACGTTATATGAGACTATTTGAATCATTTACATGCTTATTGATTTGGGTTATTAATTTTGAATTGGCGGTAATTCACGGGTTTCAAAACTGCTTAAATCTCTAAATTGGTTGAGTCTCGACTGAATTTCTTCATGTTTAAGCGTTTTTAACCGGTTTAGACTAAAATTTTCTACACAGTAAGATGCCATGGTTGAGCCGTAGATGATCGCTGTCTTCATATTATTAAAGCTAATGTCTCCGGTTCTGGCCAGATACCCGATCAGACCTCCCGCAAAACTATCACCGGCCCCGGTAGGGTCAATAACCTCCGGAACTGGCAGGCCAGGTGCAAAAAAGATCTGGCCGTCATGAAATAGCAAAGCACCATGCTCTCCTTTTTTGATAATTAAGAACTTCGGACCGAAACTGTGAATCTTATTCGCTGCTTTAACCAATGACCTTTCTCCGGATAATTGTCTGGCTTCTTCATCATTAATTGTCAACACATCTACTTTCCTCAACACCTCATAAAGCTCATCCAGTGCGACGTCCATCCAGTAATTCATGGTATCGAGCACTACAACCTTCGGTTTTCCAACCAACTGATTGAGAACCGACTGCTGCACGGACGGTGTAAGATTCCCGAGCATGATATATTGGCTGGTTTTATAAGATTCTGGTAAAACTGGGTCAAATTCTGCCAAAACATTAAGGTCTGTAACGAGCGTATCCCGGTTATTCATATCATTATGATATTTTCCCGACCAGTAAAAAGACTTTTTATCTTTTACCCTAACTAGCCCTTCAACCGAAACTCCTCTTTTTTGAAGAATTCTAACCTCTTCTTCGGGAAAGTCATCTCCGATAATTGAGACCAGATTTATTTCATTGCACCAATAGGATGCCGCCCAACTAATATATGTGCAAGCTCCTCCAATTACTTTTTCTACACTGCCATATGGTGTTTCGATGGAGTCAAATGCCATCGTACCAACAGTTAGAATACTCATGATTTTATGGTTTATTGTACAAAATTAAAAAAGCCCTGCATTGCAAGGCTTTTCTATTATGCGCCCCTTCTTGGGCTCGAACCAAGGACCTGCGGATTAACAGTCCGACGCTCTAACCAACTGAGCTAAAGAGGCGTTTTACTTAAATTGGAGCGCAAATATACAAAGCGCTGCTTTTTATCAGGGTTTAATTGTACATTTCTTATTGCAGAATAAGCTTCTGGAGAGCCCATTGATTGGTCTCTTCACTGGCTTTTAACATATATGTGCCTCTTTCCCAGTGTTTTACATTTATTTCTTGGGATTTGCCTTGTATTACTTGTTCAAAAACCTTATTTGCTGAGATATCAAAAATTTCGATCAATATTTTCTTATTCTCACGTTCATCCGGAATAGTTATCCATATGCTTTCAGAAGCGGGGTTTGGCCCAATTGATACACTAAGTGGCTTGCCAGGATTCTTCGTCTTGGAAATAATCTGATCAACCAGATATATTGAGAACGTATCATTCGAAATTTCATTGTTAAATTCCGTCTCCGCTACAGAGTAACGCAATAGTTCATAGTCGAATCCTGGGCTAATCCATTTATATTCATTAATGGTTGCGTTAAAGAACGGTATGCCAAATAAGCTACCCTGCAAAGTAGTCACTGTTTTGACACGCAAGCTTGCATAGGTACCCATTGGCGTTTTAATTTCACCCCAGCTGTCCACTTTTGAAAAGTTCTCTATCTCGGTCTTTATATCCCCCAATTGGGTTGGGATATTAAATTTTGACATGTCGCCTAATTCGTCAAGGTAATTGAGGGGGAATTTATTTACCAAATATGGTGTCTCCATTTTCACCAGGGTGGTATCGTCATCCGTGTAGGCAATAATCCTCTGCTCTGTTGGTGTTACGGTGTGGTATGTTAATGCGGCCAGAAGAGATGTATTGTCAAAAATGGCAAGGTTTGCACCCGTTGCCTGGGCGCCAGTGTTAAATATGCCCGGTGGTAAATAATATGCGGTATCCGGAAATCCTAGTGATGTAACATTTGAAAAGTCCCAACTTTGGTTACCGCCGGTTGGCTTTACTTGGGTATTAAAATCTATTTCTCCGTAACTAAGCGCATCGATCGCAAATACTTCGCCAAGGTCAGGTAATTGATTAACCGTTACCTGTGCTTTCATCACTTGAACGGTTATGAGGAGTACAATTATTGATAATTTTCTGATCATAATTTACAATTTGGCGTAAAGATAGGTACAGCAATTAAAAGTTTTGATTGCTACTTAATAATTAACTTTTTACCTTCAATAACTACCTTTGTATGCTAGAATCCTATGCATAAAGCCAAAAAATCATATGGGCAACACTTTCTTATCCAGCAGAGAACAATTGAGCGTATCATTGCTTTAATAAAATCATTTAACCAGGATTACCTTTTAGAAATTGGTCCCGGAAGAGCTGCTTTAACCAGCCATTTGCTCGCTTCATATTCAAATTTTCAGGCTATTGATGCGGACATCGAAATGATTGAATACCTCTACGGCCGATTTCCAAATAATAAAGATCAGTTTATACATGGAGATATTTTAAAAACAAATTTTACCCATCTTTTTGGTGGTCGTCAATTTTTATTATGCGGAAATTTTCCTTACAATATTTCTTCCCAAATTGTTTTCAAGATGTTGGAAAACAGGGATCAGATTCCAGTCATGGTCGGAATGTTTCAAAAAGAAATGGCACGAAGAATTATTGCCTCTCCGGGCAATAAAGATTATGGAATTATCTCTGTGATTGCTTCGCTTTTTTACTCTGGAAAAATTGCATTTGATGTCGGTCCTGATAACTTTAATCCTCCTCCTAAAGTGATGTCATCGATACTTGTGCTTACTCGTAATAATTATACACTAGATGAAATTGAGTTCAAAAAAATTTTAAGACTCATAAAGACAGCCTTTCAATTCAGGAGAAAAACATTGCGTAATAATTTACGTACTGCTTATCCGGATAACCCCGTTTTAAATAATCCCTTTTTTGACAGAAGGCCTGAAGAGTTAAGTCCTTCTGAGTTTGTCGAATTAATCTCGGAACTTAATACTGATTAAATTGTTCTCAACCAAAAATACTAATTATGGGATTTCAGGATAAAATAAACAACGATCTCAAGGAAGCAATGAAGGCGAAAGATGAAAAAAGTCTTCGCGCGATCCGGGCAATTAAAGCTGCAATTCTTCTTGCCAATACAGATGGAAGTGGCCAGGAAATGAATGAAGAACGTGGCATTGCCATTATCCAAAAACTTTTAAAACAGCGAAAAGAATCGCTGGAGATTTATGAAAAACAGAATCGCCAGGATCTCGCAGTGACTGAACGGGAAGAAATAGAGGTTATTTCAAGGTACCTTCCGGAACAAATGAGCGAAGAAGCCTTAATTGCATTTATTCAAAAAATAATTCAGGACACAGGGGCTTCTGGTCCAAAAGATATGGGTAAGGTCATGGGGCTAGCTACTAAAAGTCTTGCGGGTCAGGCAGATGGTAAAACAGTCTCTCTTCTTGTGAAAAAGTTACTTGAGGTATAGATTGTTCTGATTTTTTGTGCGATTTGATTGATCGGTTTATCTTTAGACTTTCAAACAAAATAATCGATCAATGAGTGTTCAAAAACAAGATTCTTTCAAGCCGTACGTTGACCCGAATGTTGCGCTTCCTGAATTAACTATAAAGGCAATAATACTTGGTATTCTGTTTGGTGTTATTTTCGGCGCCTCTACAGTTTACCTGGCTCTTAAAGCCGGACTTACCGTGTCTGCGTCAATTCCAATTGCAGTCTTGGCAATATCACTCGGTCGAAAGTTATTGGGTACCAATATTTTAGAAAACAATATCATTCAGACGACAGGCAGTGCAGGAGAATCGATCGCCGCTGGGGTTGTCTTCACCTTGCCCGCATTTCTTTTTCTATCAGACAAGAGTGTCGGGGAAAATTATTTTAATTACTGGACAATCTTTACGCTGGCTGTTTTTGGGGGAATTCTTGGTACACTTATGATGATACCTTTAAGAAGAAGCCTGATTGTCAAGGAACATGAAACGCTGCCATACCCCGAAGGAACTGCCTGTGCACAAGTCTTAATCGCCGGTGAAAAAGGTGGTGATTTTGCCCGTACTGCTTATTATGGCCTTGGTTTTTCATTGCTTTATGCGATATTCCAGAAAGTCTTTCATCTCATTGCAGAAGTACCAAAATGGGGAACGCAGCAGGTCAATAAGTACTTTCCCTCTGCAATTGTTGCCGGAGAGATTACGCCTGAATACCTTGGTGTTGGATATATTATTGGACCCCGGATCGCCGGAGTACTTGTAGCTGGTGGCATTCTGGCCTCACTGGGATTGATTCCTCTTCTTTCATACCTTGTCAATCCGGATATTATTGCGGCTCAACTCGCCAAACTTAATCTTTTGGATATCACCAAGCCAAGTGCGCGGTTTGGTTGGGACCCACAGACGCATACGCTTGGCAATACGGCTGAAGCAGTTTATCGCGCTTATATTCGTCAGATTGGTGCCGGCGCTGTTGCCGCGGGTGGTTTTATTACCCTTTTAAAAACTATTCCCACAATCATTGCCTCCTTCAAAGAAAGCCTCGGGAGTATGAAAGAAAAATCAGAATCGGGAATTTCAAGAACCGAGGATGATTTGTCATTCAAAGTTGTCTTATTTGGTTCCTTGGGATTAATTATTCTCCTTGCTGTCTTGCCTCAGGTTCCCGGAACTTCTATTGTCAGTAAACTATTGCTTGGCGTCTTGGTCATCCTGTTCGGCTTTTTCTTTGTAACGGTTTCCAGTAGAATTGTAGGTATCATTGGCTCTAGCAATAATCCGATATCCGGTATGACAATCGCCACCATAATGGGCACTGCGCTTGTTTTTATTGCAGTAGGTTGGACGGGTCAATTGTATGAACCTATGGCACTGGTTATTGGCGGAATGATTTGCATTGCCGCTGCAAATGCAGGTGCAACTTCTCAGGATCTTAAGACGGGTTATATTGTTGGAGCAACACCCAGATATCAACAAATCGCATTGTTTATTGGCGCGATTTTTTCCTCAATTGTCATTGGCTTTACCGTTAAATACCTCGATACACCAACCTCAGAAATGATGGCCAATGGTATTCAACATGCAATAGGAGAAAAGTACAATGCCCCGCAGGCGACTTTAATGGCTACGCTGATCAAAGGCCTTTTGTCTTTTAATCTGGACTGGGTGTTTGTTCTGTCTGGAGTTTTTATTGCTATTGTGCTTGAATTATGCCAGGTTAAAGCACTGTCTTTTGCCGTTGGATTATATTTGCCCCTATCTACAACTTTACCGATTTTCATAGGTGGTTTGGTAAAAGGTATCGTTGACTGGAACAGTCGTCGTAAAAACAAGGAATCTGAAGATTCTGAGTTGGGAAAGGGAAGTCTTTTTGCAACTGGTCTTGTCGCCGGAGGTGCACTTGCTGGTGTAATCGTTGCGCTATTGACCGTAAATGAAAACGTGGCGAATTCTATCGGGCAGTTTAGTGCTGAACATTCATTATCTGAAATGTTTGGCACGGATGGTTATAACATACTCGGTGTAATCTTCTTTGCAATTATGGCCTGGGTGTTATATCGTATCGGTAGTCAGGATTAAATTAAAAAGATCTTTTGAATTTGTTGGACACTGATTTTAATTCCATTGTTCTTACTTCGGCGAAAAACTGCATTGAGCAGGAGACGAATGCGTTGATCTCTCTTAAAGAATGCATTAATGATCAGTTTGTCAAAGTTGTAAAATTGATCTTTTCCATTAAAGGCAGAGTTGTTATAACTGGTATTGGGAAAAGTGCTATTGTTGGTCAAAAAATTGTAGCTACCCTCAACAGCACAGGAACGCCCTCACTCTTTATGCATGCAGCAGATGCTATTCATGGTGACCTTGGAATGGTTCAGAATGAGGATGTGGTGATTTGTATCTCCAAAAGCGGAGAGACCCCAGAGATCAAAGTACTGATTCCTCTTATCAAAATGAGAAAGGTTCCTTTGATCGGAATTAGTTCTAATAACTCTTCTGCTTTAGCCGTTCAGAGTGACGAACACATTTTCATTCCTCACGAGAAGGAGGCAGATCCCAATAATCTCGCGCCGACTTCAAGTACAACTGCTCAGATGGCTTTGGGAGATGCTTTGGCGGTCTGTTTGCTTCAGTTGAATGGGTTTTCATCTGCCAACTTCGCTGAATTTCATCCTGGAGGGGCATTAGGAAAACAACTTTATCTTGATGTCGCATATTTTAGCACCCGTCATTCAAAACCGTATGTAAAGCCAAATGAGTCCTTGCAGAAAGTGCTTCTTTCAATGAGTTCTGGAAGAATGGGCGCAACTGCGGTTGTCGGTGATGATGAACAGTTGCTCGGTATCATTACCGATGGCGATATCCGCAGACTAATGGAGAATAGAACTGATTTCAGACAAATAACTGCAGCACAAATTATGTCCTGCACACCCAAAACAATCCAAATTCGCGAATTGGCCGCATCAGCGCTTAAAATAATGAGGGAAAGTAGTGTCTCTCAGCTTATTGTCCTGGATCATACTGCTTATTCCGGAATGATACATATTCATGATTTAATCAAAGAAGGAATTCTTTAAAATTAAAAATTTATGTTTTTCCCTATAGGAGATGATCAGGTTCATGGCGGGCATAAACCTCTTTTATCATATGCCCTGATCCTTATTAATACTTTTGTTTTTCTTTATGAGTTTTCCTTAACGCCTGGTGAAAGCGAAGTTTTTATTAATCATTTTGGGGCAATCCCAAATGAAATTATTTACGGTCATGATATTTCGACACTGCTCTACAGCATGTTTTTACATGGTGGATGGATGCACCTCATAGGCAATATGCTCTTTCTGTGGGTATTTGCTGACAATATAGAAGCTGTCATTGGCACTTTTAATTTTCTTATTTTCTATGTTGCGGGTGGTCTTGTTGCAAGTGCTGTTCATATCTTTTTTAATCCACATAGCGATATACCAATGGTTGGTGCAAGTGGTGCAATTTCAGCTGCTTTAGGTGCATATTTGGTAATGTTTCCAGCCTCGAGAATTAAAGTATTTTTTTTATTGTTCTTTTCTGTCTTTTATGTTCCCGCTATCTTCTTTTTGGGGATCTGGATTATTCAGCAACTGGTCGCCGGATTGGGTTCAATAAATTCTGCCGCCGAAGAAGCCACCAATGTAGCTTGGTGGGCACATGTCGGTGGATTTGTGTTTGGCGTTTTGGCTGGATTTCTTATGCGCTCACAATATAAAAGCCGTTATGTTTATAGATCCGATCAATAACCTGGTATTATTGAAGTTTTAATTTAGTTTTACTTGTGACCCATGTTGTTTTCACCTTTTGTGCCATAATTATATTTCTTTTTTTATCGCCTGATACCACTCTTTGTAATCATCCCGCTTTTTCAAAACGGTCTCATTGTATTCCTGAATGACTGCAGCATCTTCCGGAGAATCATGTCTTATACTGTTTATCAGGTTAGCAATCATATGTTGGGGTTTAACTTCTCCGTTATCAAAGAATTGGGCCAGGATTCTGGCTTCATGAATTATATTGATGGATACCGCCGGATTGAGTGAAGCCCCTGATTTTCGAAGTTTGGTTTTACCATCTTCCGTAATACCGTTTCTTAATTCCCTTAAGAGTGTAACAAGCTTTTGGACCTGTTTCTCTTTTACTTCTGCCAAGGGTATATTAAGATTACGTCCAAGTTGATTGACCCGATAAGTTACTATCTCTATTTCCTCCTGTACTGATGTCGGTAATGGCATATAAACAATATTGAATCTTCGCCTGAGTGCTGATGACATTTCGTAGACTCCTTTATCAAGATCATTTGAAGTGGCAATGATGTTGAATCCCTGCTGCGCAGGAATTAGTTTTCTTAATTCCGGAATTGAAACTGTCTTTTCTGAAAGTATACTTAATAATGCATCCTGTGTCTCTGTCGGAATTCTACTTAATTCTTCTATTCTTGCAATTGAACCTTGCTGCATCGCCAGCATCACTGGTGAAGGGATCAATCCTTCTTCAGTTGGCCCTTTTGAAATAAGGCTGGCATAATTCCACCCGTATTTTAAGAGGTCTTCATGGGTTCCACTGGTTCCCTGAATAAGCAAGGTTGAGTCTCCACTAATTGCAGCAGCGAGATGCTCTGCTAACCAAGTTTTGGCAGTCCCCGGAAAACCGGTTAATAAAAGCGCCCTGTCAGATAACAAACTTGCTATTGCAATTTCTACCACTTTTTGATTTCCTATATACTTTGGACTAATTGTTATTCCTCCAGATATCTCTCCCCCCATTATATATTTTAAAACAGCCCATGGTGAGAGTTTCCAAGTTCCTGGTTTCTTTTGCTTATCAGAAATTGACAATGCTTTTAGCTCCTCGTAAAATGTAATTTCCGCAGGCGGCCTTTGAATGTCTTTGTTTTCATTTATATAACCTCTGTTGTACTCCATGCTTCTGCTTTGTCCTCGAAAAGTTTTTTTGTTTGCTCCCAGGTTTCCCTAAAGAAATTTGATTTTCTATAATTTTCAAGATCAATTTCGGTCTCCCACTCACTCAATGTGAATAATAAATTAGTTTTTCCTGTTGCTTGCATTAGTTTGACTGAAATGCATCCTTTGAAACTTTTTATAACTGGCGCGGACTCATTGAATATTTTGTAAAATTCTACACGGCCATCGTTTGTAAAATTCATTTTAACGATTCTTATTATCATTCGAAGAGTATTTGAATGGTATCGTCTTTTTTTATATCGAGCGTCGAAGACGCCTCTGCTCCACACAATGCAAGTTTAAGGTACCCTGAATCAGTAAAATTAACATAAAACGCTCCATTTTCTCTTTCAAGCTGCTGCAGATTAAAGTTGGAAATTATCTGATGGGCCGGAGTATTAAATGAAAAATTTCTGCCAACACAAACCTCTTTAAACGGTTCTCTTTTAATATTGAAAATGATGTTTCCATACCGATCAATGTAAATTACTCTTGCCTGTATTCTGTCTTTCTGATACACAGGATTAAGACTTATTTTATGTACTGGGTTATGCATTAATTCAAAATAACTACCGAGTTGTTCCTGTTCGAGTAGAATTTTTATTGTATCTGCAATACGTTTCTTATAGGAATAACAATCATCACTGATTCTGAATATTTCAAGTTCTGGATCATGGCTGGTGATCAGTCCAATTAATCCATTATCCGGGGCAATTATAAACTGGTCATTCCATTTTGCAACAATAATTCCCTGGTCATCGGAAGTATTAAAGACCCATACAACATGAATACTCTGGGATGGAAAGTGTGGAATTGCGTTAGACACAAGAAAGGCTGCCTCTGTTAGATCAAACGGGGTGACTTCGTGACTTATATCGAGTATCGAAATCTGTGGATTTGACTTTAAAACTTCTGCTTTAAGCGAAGATAGGCGATAATCTTGCGTTCCAAAATCACTACAGAGGCTAATTATTCTTTTTGAAGGAACTAAGCTCATTACATTATTGTTAAACAGCTGATAAATCTCGGGCAATTCTACTAATTTTGTTGCAGAATTTTGTTGTATTGTTCCTAATAATAAAAAAATAGCTTTTGTCATTAAGTGAAATTATTCTCAACATTGATAATGTTGACCACGTTGCCTTGTACGGTGAAAACAATACGAAACTTAATCTTTTGCGAAAGGCTTACCCTGAGACTACTATTGCTTCACGGGGCTCACAAATAAGGATTACTGGTTTAAAAAAATCTGCGCAGGAAGTAAAGGCCAAAATAGAGCTGATGGTGCGCGTTCTTCGTGAGAAAAAAGAATTGCCGCTACAAGCAGTTGAAGATCTTTTACACGGCGAAAGCCCATACCAGATCCAAATACCTGGTAATGAATCTAGGCCTGTTTTAGTGCACGGGCGTGATGGAAAGGTTATCTACGCCAAAACAAAAAATCAATTGCTTCTTGTTAACGCTGTTGAAAATAATGATGTGGTCTTTGCCATAGGGCCGGCAGGAACTGGCAAAACCTATACCGCGGTTGCGCTGGCAGTAAGGGCTTTGAAAAATAAAACTATTAAGAAAATTATATTAACGCGTCCCGCCGTCGAAGCCGGTGAAAGCCTTGGTTTTCTTCCAGGAGATCTTAAGGAAAAGATAGATCCTTATCTCAGGCCTCTTTATGATGCACTTGATGATATGATCCCCGCCGAACGCCTCACTCAATTGATTGAAAACAGGGTTATAGAGATAGCACCGCTGGCCTTTATGAGAGGACGAACCCTTGATAACGCTTTTATTATTCTGGATGAAGCCCAGAATTCTACAAGCCTGCAGATGAAAATGTTTCTTACCCGTTTAGGTCCTAGCGCAAAGTGCATTATTACCGGTGATTTGAGTCAGGTAGATCTTCCTTATCATCAGAAAAGCGGACTAAAGCATGCTTCCAGACTTCTCAATAAAATTCATGGTATTACGACGATCGAATTGACCAGGGACGATGTTGTTCGTCACCGCCTGGTCAAGGAAATTCTTAAGGCCTATGAAGATAAACCCGAAATCACCCGTGAAAAAACTGAAGAAGAATGAAAACAGCTAAAGTTGAGTATTTAGGTGATTTACAAACCAGAGCAACCCATATTCGTTCAGGGCAGCAGATTATTACTGACGCTCCGCCAGATAACAATGGAAAAGGAAGTGCATTTTCTCCAACTGATCTTGCTTCAACTTCTTTAGCTTCTTGTATGCTGACCGTGATGGGTATTGCCGCAAATACGCACAAGATCAATATTACCGGGACCTATGCTGATGTAGTTAAGAAAATGAAAGATGCTCCTCGCCGTATTGGCACAATAGAAGTAGATGTTTTTATGCCTGAGCGGTCCTACACCTCAAAGGAAAGAACCATTCTCGAAAACGCAGCGAAAACCTGTCCTGTCTTACGCTCTCTCCACCCTGATCTTGAAGAGGTTATTCGGTTTCACTGGACGGAACCCAATGAACACTAAAATTTACTTTTGATCCATTGACTTTTCCTCCATCATATTCTTGGTATCTTCCATTTTTTTAGAAGACCGGCCAAGATCAAACGATAACGTTAACTCATGTGAGCCTCTACTGAATGTCTGAAAGGTCTGATACGTCTGGTCATAAGAGTATATAAATTTGAACTGATTTACTCTAACGCCACCTAAGAATGATGTTCTATTATCAGAAGGACCAAAACTATATGTAAATCCTAAAAAAAGCCTGTCTTCAAGAAGTTTGGCCAATACATTCAGATCAGTACCAAAAGGAACATCACTGATTTTTCTAACACATACTGAAGGTTCTAGCACGAGTCTATAAGAAGGAACATTCCATCTTGCTCCTAAAAATGCAATCAGATTAAATGGCTTAGTTGAATCCGAAGCTGTATTGCCAAGATTGGCAAGTACCACATGTGGTAGTGTAATTCCAAGTCTATACTTATTGGCAAACTCTGCCCAGTATCCCAAATCAGCAGCAAAATAGTTTTCGCCGTCAATCGCTTTATTAATGACAGGATCTCCCTGATTGTGGTTGGGATCTGTGAATGCTGAATTATCCAAAGAATAACGTATGTAAGAACCCGAAAGGCCAAGTGACATTTTGGTGTCCGGGCCAGTTTTGAAGTTATAGGCATAGTTTAATTGGCCAGAAAACCTATTTGCAACTCCAAACTTTTCGGAATATATTATACCACCGAGCCCCATGTTATTGACCGGCGATCCGTTGATGCCCAATGTTAAACCTTTCGGTGATCCATCGAATCCGGCCCAATGGTTTCTAAAGTTAAACAGTATTTGGCTTTGACCTTCAAATCCAGTATATGCAGGGTTAATTAGAATTGGATTTATATGATACTGTGTATACACTGCAGGCGTTTTGAGGCTTGTAGCATAATCCTGTGCATGAAGCACTGAACCAAAAAAGACAAGTACTCCTATATTTCTGAAGATATAAATTAATTTTTTCATCGCGTAGGCTTTAATATTTCTGTTGATCATTATCTGACAATTGTAACGGTACCTTTATAAACTTCATCATTCTTTCCAGCTTGTTTTATTACCAGTACATACATATAGGTTCCTTCATTGAGCCTGTTGCCGTCCTTATCAATTCCTACAAACTGATTGGTATAGTCAATCGCTGACCAAACCAGGTTTCCCCAGCGGTCATATATATGCAGTGAATTTTCGTAGTCAAGAATACAGCTGATTTCCAGATTATCATTTAATCCATCTCCATTTGGTGATATGGCAAGTCTTCCTTTAAAACAATCTCCTTTCGGCGCTTCCTGGTTACAAACAGTAAATGTTTCTTTTTGTGAACATCCATTCGCATCAGTGACCGTTATTGAACAGGTTCCTGCTTCCAGCGCGCTGGCGACATTACCGGTCTCATTATTGCACCACTGATAAGTGTACGGCTTGGTTCCCCCACTGATTACTGCTTCATATTGACCATCCTTTGCAAGATTATTACTGGCGCATCCGATTTTTCTAAAATTGATGACCAATCCCGATGGCTCTGTTACAGTGGTTGTGGCTTTTGCAGTCTTCTGGTTCGCATCCGTAACAGTAACAGTGTAGGTGCCGGCACAGAGGTTATCTGCGATGTTGCTGTTAAGATTGCCATTATGAGACCATTTGTAGGTAAATGGTTGTTTTCCGTCAGACACCACAGCCGTAATTTTTCCGTCACACGTTCCTTTACAGGTTGTTCCTGCTCCGTTCTTAGGATCGACATTCAAAACCACAGTAGGGTCTTTGCCGGTAACAGGACAAGTGGTAATCGTTGCCAAATAAGTATTTGTGCACCCATTTTTATCCGTGACTTTCAAATAATATTGTCCTGCAGCAACATTGGCCAGATCCTCGGTGGTTGATACGATACTTCCAGATGCGGATCCCTGTCTCCATTCATATTGATAAGGCTTGGTACCACCGGTTACGTTAATATTGTTTGCACCCGTAGATGTGTTTTGTTGGGCACAGGTCGAATCCGATACCACAATTCCTATTTTCTCTGGCTGATTAAAGGTATAGCTTGCGGTACATGTAGAATCTTTGGCGTCACTCACTGTAACTGTGTATGTACCTGCACATAGATTTTTAATTGTTATAGTGGTTTCACTAGTGCTCCATTTATATTTAAAAGGAATTGCTCCAAAGTTAACGTCAACTTTCAGGCTTCCTGTACAATCTCCGTTACATTTGATCGAATCGACAACGCTCATTGTACAAGTCGGTGGTTGCGTATAACACTCAATCCTGAACGTATCTTTCACGACGCAATTCTTACTGTCTGTAACGGTTACTTCATAATTGCCGCAAGGTTTATTTGAAATTTTATTTGTTGTTTCAGGCTGATTAGAGTTTGGCAGCCTCTTCCATTTATATGTAAATCCAGGAGTTCCGCCACTTACTGAAACGTCTATCATACCATCATTACCCGCGCTTGTAACGTGCGTTACCGTACCTGTAACAATTATTGGGCTTGCGTCTTTAATTTCTACAGAAGTGCCCCTGGTAACCATATTGCCGGATCCAACATCAGTTACTTGTAGTTTATACCTGCCAGGACATAATCCGGTTGCGTCCTTGGTTGTAATGTTCGGTACAATTGGTTGATTATTTGAGTCCAGCCATAAATAGGTAAAATTACCTGACCCTCCTGTAACACTTGTAGTAATAGTTCCGTCACAGGACCCTGGACAGCTTACTGAACTACCAACGCCGGAGGTATAGACAATCTGCACTGGTTGCAACGCACAGGAAATCGTGAGATTGGCGTTCGTGGTCTTTACTATATAAGGGTCATTGCATCCTGATACATCTATTGGACCATTGTTAGAAAGATCAATAAATTTAAGCGGTACTGTCATATCACATGGACCATTGAGTTGAAAGCACAGGTTCATTAATACTGATCCATCATTAAGATCCAGTTTGGCTCCGCCGTTATTGTCCCATGTAACCCTAATACTATCGTTGGAGACCTGAGCGTTGCTCGCAGGATTAAAACCAGGGAGGGCGATATTGGAAAATCTGTTGAATTTTAATTTGACATTATCACTAAACTTTACAGCAAACTGTATGGTCTCCACACATTTAAAATTGCTAACGTAGATTGGCACACAAACCTCATTATTGAGTGTACCAGATGTGTCTCTCATGTACAGATTCACCGTTGTAGCGGACCCAATTACCTTATATGAACCGTTGGTAATTTTATGTGGGACCACATCAGAGTTTACGCCTCCACCATAGACTTCAATGTTGTTGAGAGGCACATCTACAAAGCTCATGGCTGTAGTTGAATTAACCGCACCGACCGCATCAAAGCAGGCTTCAAATAGTACTGAATTGTCCGCAAGTGTGACACCTTTTCCCTGTGGGTCATCCCATAAAAACCTTACGAAAGTTGAGTCCGAACTTATATCTACGAGTATTCCGTTAATTTTGGTTGAAGTAATCCCGGTATATCTGGCAATTGCTTTATCCCATTTGAGATTACCTTGAAATGAATTGATCAATTTAAAGTTCTTGGCTGTAACTTTGATACAACCATTGGTACCCTTGGGAACTTCAATCTGACTCGCAATAAAAGTGAAACTTGAGTCTGTTCCGCCGCCACCTCCACTCTGACAATTTGGTCCATTAACTTTTACTTTGCCATCAATTAGGGTGTACGGCGCTTTATCTCCATTCTCATTAATAAATTCAATATCAATCAAGCCCTTTACAATCTTGGTAAATCCGGAATCACACGGATTTCCAATGAGCTTGAAATTCATTTTAAACAACATCGAGTTGTTGGGGTAGGTGTTGGTTTCTCCATTGGCATTGTTCCAAATCGTATTGATCAGACCTTTTTTACCGCTTGAAATAGGATCTACTATTGAAATGTCGGCATATCCCTGAGCAAAGTCTGTAATACTCTGATATTCCAACAAGGTTGTGTCATAACGAATGGCGTATGCTGTACTTTGTATTTTTGTGAAATTATCCACCCGCAGTTCGACAGAAACATTGTCTGATTTGTTTGCTGTAACCGAACTCAGCTTTAATACAATCTGGCTAAATGCATGTGCGCTAAAAAATAAGGCGCATAGGAGTAGACTATATATTTTCATGTTTAACTGTTTTAGGGAATATATCTTTTTAAAACCCAAACAAAGGTAGTATAAAATGAATTATTCTTAACTATATGATGTTTTTTTTTAATATCTAAGTCTGTGTTTAAGAGCCTTGCAGAAGTAATAACCAAAAAACCTGACTGCAGGATGCCCACAGCCAGGTTTATTACACTGCATTTACTCTATCCTTGTCATTTGATATAAACCATCTTTTTCGTTGCACTGAAGTCTTTTGTACTCATTCGAAGAATGTAGATACCTTCATTTCCGAGTTTACCTCGCTTAATGACCACTTCATGGCTTCCTGCCTCGTAAGTTCCTGACAATGAATATACTGTACGTCCATTCATGTCGAACACTTCCAGGTTTACTTTTTCTTTAACCGGAACTGAAAAGCCTACCGTTGTTTGTTCACTGAAAGGATTGGGACTGTTCTGTAACAAGGTTGGTTTCTTTTTATCCTGAACCACTTCCTTCGTCCTTGCCTCCAGTTCAATCTTAATTGCCTCGATATCATTATCATAGGCTTCAGCTCTGAGTCGGTAATCAGCAATCGTCAACGTTCCCTGTTGATTTGTCCTGTTCTCCTTCTCAATTTCCACGTAAAACAATACATCCCCTTCTTCAACTAAGATTGTCTCGGTCGGCGCGTAGACGACGGATGCAATACCATTTTTTACTGAAACTTCATCATTTCCAATTAAAAGTTTGGCTCCTTCTATTCCTTTTATCTGACCTTCCGTAACACTGAGTGCAACCTGAAGTCCACTTAGATTTATGGTTGATCCAGCTTTTACTGCAATTTTCTGCTTGTTTTCGGCGGTCACCACCGCTTCTTCCGCGATCATTTTAAAGGACCCTTTGGTTCTTCCCTGGCTTATACTTTTCGCAGAGTTCGGATCTGAGTCCTCTGTAACATCTCCGATTTTTACACCAACAAAGTCGCTGTTCATCTGATCCCTGTTGATTGCACTATAGACAATTCTTTCGTTAAAAGGGAACGGTGATGTTGGATCATTGAATGTAAATGCCTTCGGTACAAAACGCCATGACTTGTTCTTTGGAAATTCTGAAACAACGCCAAGCAATAATTTTCTGACTTCTGATATATCTGCAGAGGTTATGCCTGAACTGTTGTTGGCATCTGCAGCAATTAGCTTATACGGTGAATTTAAAATCGCCTTTCCCAGTATATGCCGTTGAATAGCTACTATATCTGCCGTGGTTACACCATTAAGCGGGTCATGGTTTTTCTCTACGCCAATTGTGTAATCGGTATTAGCAACAATTGTGTTGAAAGAATAGATACCTGAATTATTGGTATATGAGATGGCGCTTCCTGTTGGATTTGTTCTCTCCAGAAAAACACTTACATTCTCCATTGTCTCGTTTCTGGCATTACTTATCTTTCCTTGAATGGTCAATCCTGTTCCTTTACATACCTGATTCGGATCCTGAATTTCCATTACTGTCTCACAATAATCATAGTTGCCAAATTCATCCATAACATAGACTCTTATTGTATTCTTTCCTATATTGCCGCAATCAAACACCATGCTTGGAACAAACGTGTTGTTTACGAAGAAGAAATACCTAAGTTTATCTTTTGGCGTGCAATTATCCTCACTGTTCAGGTTAAAATCCTTTGCCCATATCTCAATGTTCTTACTACTTGGCATGACCGTGGTGGTGATGCTACTGATACAATATGGAGTTGGTTTTTTGGCATCTCTTACTGTTAGTAGGAACGTGCACTTGTTTTCATTGCCGCATGCATCTTTGACACTAAAGGTGACCTTGTGTGTACCAACAGGATACCATTTTGTTGCATTGGGACCAGGACCTGAAAACGCTGTATCAATCGTGCCATCATTGTTAATATCTACCGTTCTGTACCAAACCAAATCTGCAGAATCAGTACAATCATCCGTTGCTCTTCCTACAAGGTCCACATTTCCTCCGCATCCGGGACCAAAGACATCTACAAATCTGTCAAAGCATGGAATATTGAATGTAGGAGCCTGCGTATTTGTTATTTTCAATACTTGTTTCCAAGTATAATAACCTCTTGGGTTTGTTGCGTTAGGATCATATACACACCAATCAATGATCGTCCAGGTCCGAATTATTTTAACACATGCATCCGGGTCAAGGGTATAAACCTTGTCTTCATAATTTTTATATATGTTTGTACACTTATCCTGGCCAAGTACTACTGGCTCTTTCGTCACGGATGGGTCAATATCCGGTTTCTTCATGCAATTTGTTGAACTGACATAATCCGGTGGCCAAATGATACTGATATTGTTAGGTGTAAAATCCTGAATTGTTATTGTCTGTGTACAGTTTTGTGTCAGACCATTTCCGTCCGTGGCGGTAAAAGTTCTATAAATATTTCCTACGCCACATTTGGTTTCATTTCTGATTATTTCATTTACGGTAACGCCACATCCGTCGTAAGCGTATCCATCTAGTGGTTCCCCATTAATTACTTTATGTGCGTCATTAATTTCAATCTTTTTTCTGTCAGTAATATTGGTTACTACTTTTCCAAACGCATTGAGGTCAGCATATGCAAACTCACAACTTACTGTGATGTTTGGAGGGCATACAATTACTGGAGGGATTTTGTCCTGTACCGCGACTTCCACCATACAAGTATTGCTGTTGCCGGAATTATCCCATACCCTCAGTGATACCATAATGGTTTTGCCAATATCAGCACAACAGAAATACACAGATGGGCCAAACAATGATCCATTCGGCGTCTTGCACGGCGCTCCATTATCCATTCTTTTTACTTCATAAGAATTAATTCCACAATTATCCAGCGAACCATCATCAAAAGTAAAGGCATCTATTCTGGCTGTGCCATCAACCGTTAATGATACTATCGTCTTCTGATCGCAAACCGGTATAGGTGGAACCTTATCAACGACGAGCACTTCAGTGGCACAATCAGTAAAATTGCCACACTCGTCGGTACCTCTAAAAACGACCCAACTCAAGCCTAAGGGCAATTCAGTAATTCTGTACAGCCCGCTGCTTAATTTTGTAACATTGGCTGATGAGGTGCCCTCATATGTTGCTGAGCCGTTTGGTGATAAGACTTTATAACCTACCTGAAATGT
Organism: Saprospiraceae bacterium; assembly: GCA_019694255.1. Classification (GTDB taxonomy): domain Bacteria; phylum Bacteroidota; class Bacteroidia; order Chitinophagales; family Saprospiraceae; genus Vicinibacter. The sequence goes on along the minus strand of JAIBCI010000086.1, from coordinate 35,275 downwards.
GACTTTAGAACACTCATCGATGATCGTTGGCGGTGCGATGATTGCCGTGCCTGAGCATGAGCTAACATCCGTACTTATTTCCATTCTCGGTGAACAGATCATTATTGGTCCTCTGTCATCTATTACTTTGATCACTTGATACTTTTTGTACACATTCTGGCCAGAAGGCATACACCAATCGATGACGGTCCATGTTCTAAGTACTTTATACGATTTTGGACATTGTGGAATGATTTGGTCCTCAAATGTCACAGCAGCCTTACAAACACCCCATGATGGAAATAGAGGGTCCCCGTTGACCGTAGGCACTCCGCTTTGTTCCGGTTGAGGAATGCTGTCATTATACTGCTTGCATGTATAGACTGTATCCCTTGGCCAAGTAATATCTGCTTCAAGAAACTTCTTAAAATAGATGTACTGGGCGCATGTGTCAGAGTGATTACCGCTGATATCTGTATAATAACATGCGATTTTACGGTAACCTATGAGATTATTTCTCTCTGGTCGCATACAATCGGTATACATTACCATGCTGTCATAGAGTACATGCTTAACCAATTGGTTGGCAGGAGTACAATTGTCACTGATACTTCCTGGTTTTGGAATGTAATTTCTGTTGGTACAGAATATGGTGTCCGGTTGAGGACAGGTATATTCCGGCCTGAACTTGTCTTCAACAACAATATGTCCCCAACAAGAGTTATTGCCCAGGTACACGGCTACGACTAACTTTTTGCCGATATGTGTCCCGTTAACAACAGGGCTTGGTAATGGCAGTCCATTTGTTCCAAATACAACCACGGTATAAGCACAACCAGTTCCTACTTCTTCAAGAAGCATATCCGGTGTGATTGTTGCCGAACAGTTAGCATCGAGCGAAACATTGACCTCATCATCGCAAGCTAAAGGGCAGCTCTGACCATAGGATTGAACTGAAGCGAATAACACACTCAGCAAAACTAGAATCAGACTGCTTTTTAGTTTTCTGGTCATTTTTTCTAAGCTGACCAGCTGCATTTGTAACTTCTGTTTCATTATTAAAACGGTTTTGGATATGAGTAAATCAATAATTTTTGCAATACTTTTTGTTTGCATGCTTCACACCTGCATGCTGAATTTGAATAGTTCATAAAATAATATTGTAGTCTTTTGCTACTTTTATCAACATGACCACATTTTTTGCTTTGAGTTTTTTCATCATATTTTTACGGTGAACCTTTACAGTGTCCTCCGCAATAAATACTTTTTGAGCAATTTCTTTATTTGTCATTCCTTCAATAATCATGTGCATAATCTCTAATTCACGATTTGTGAGCTTGAACTTTGCATTGAATCGATTGAGATTTGATTCATTGGCACGATCAACGAAGGTTGATTTCTTACTGACTGCTTCTATGCCTTCTCCAAAATAAATTTCATTGTTATCTACAACATGTTCAATGGCATTTTTCAGATCTTTTACAGTGGTGTCTTTAGAAAGATATCCATCTGCTCCGCTTTTAAATGCATTTCTAACCAATTTGGCGTCCTTCAACATACTTACAATAATGACTTTAATTGAAGGGTCGTTTTGCTTTATTATCCTGATCAGGTCCAATCCATCGCTATTCTCAAGATTAAGATCCAGAAAAACCAGATCCGGTTTTGCATTCGACAGCTTAGAGATAAAGTCCTTTTCAGAATTGCTTTCGATGACAATATTTATTCTGTATGCTTCGCTGATATTCTTTAACAACAGCGCGAATCCTTTGACGTACAGATTATGATCATCTACAACTCCGATATCTAAGGTCCGCATATAGCTTTGGTCTATATACCGGATTACAGCAAATCAAGTGCCAAAAACATGATGAATTTTTATAATGCCTTCTGATGGCTATTATAGTAACTGCATTTTTGATTTGTAACTAATTACTATACAGTTATTAACACATTTAAATTATCTGATGTGTTACATTAAATTTTTTATTGTAATGTGTTCTGTTCTGGATTCGGGGCCCCTTGAATGCTATTAAAGCATGTATTATGAATCCGTAGTCCTGCGTTTGCCTATATTGGTTGTTCGGTGTTATTCTATCTATCCTTGTAGAAATCCTGCTTGAAGCAATTCAACCTGTCCGTTTCTTACAATTACATAAGGAAAGCCCTTTTTTAAGCTATAGGCGCCAAACGCTCCGCTTTTATCAATGGCAATGTATCCAACCTGAAAATCTTTAGGTCCTTTTATTTCAGTTAACCTTGCAATGGCTTTTTTACATGCTTTTTCTGGATTCATTCCGTTTCTCATCATCTCAACAATAGAAAAGGAGCCAACTTTTTTAATTACAGCTTCCCCTAATCCGGTTGCTGCTGCCGCACCAATTTGGTTGTCAACATATAAACCAGACCCAATGATTGGAGAATCGCCAACCCTTCCGTGCATTTTAAATGCCATTCCGGAAGTAGTGCATGCCCCGGAAAGCCTCCCTTTTGAATCCATTGCCAAAATGCCAATTGTATCGTGTTGCTCGGGAGTTATTTTTGGAACATATTGCTGCTTTTCCTTCCATTGTTCGTATGCCTGTTTGGCCTTATCTGTCAATAGCTTTTCTTCTTTAAAACCGTTTTCCAGTGCAAAAATTTTTGCTCCTTCTCCGGAAAGATACACATGAGGAGTCTTTTCCATCACCAGCCTTGCTACGGATACGGGATGCATTATTCCTTGTAAAAAGAGGACAGAACCCGCATTCCCTTCACTATCCATAATACAAGCGTCAAGCGTTACCCGGCCCTCTCTGTCTGGAAATCCGCCGTATCCCACAGAAGTATCTTCTGGATCTTGCTCAGGAATTCTTGCGCCAGCTTCAACCGCATCCAGTGCATACCCATCCTTTGATAATATTTCCCAGGCCTGCATCACAGCCTTATGGTTGTTCCACGTGGCAATGACTATTGGCTTATTGCTTTGGCTTTTCGCTAATCTTTCCAAATTGCGCAAATCCTTCACGATTCCTGCAGTAATTGCAAATAGTCCGCTCTGCTTTACAAAGTTTCTTCTTTTCACTTTATTCAAGTTTAATTTCATCTACGAACATCCAGCTTGGGTTGCCAGCGCTTAAATGCCATTCCGGTAGTTTTCCGGGATTAACAATTTTGATTCTGAATTGCATCTCGGGAACTTTGGAAAAACGAAAAGTCTTTCGCATTCCGTTGGGAGTATCTTGCGGTTCAGAATTTTCTATCGTTTCTATGAGTATATAATTCTTTCCGTCCTGGGTTGAATATAATTCCAGTCTACTAGGAAATAATATCCATGAACCCTGATCCTGAATCATTCCAACTGACACGCCCAAAGACGATGTATCGTTATTTCTCTTTATGTCTATAACAATATCGGTGTTCCAGTATCCTTGCCAAAAACCATCCCTAAAATCATTGCTCCCCGTGAGACCATCAGCCAATGCAATTTTACCGCCGGCAGAATACTGATTGTCATACTGCTGTTGTACGCTATAGCTAAGCTGATTGGGTTTCTTCTTAAACTCTATACTTCTCCATTGCTCCCTGGACTTCGCTGAAGTATTTTTATTTCTGTAAAAAATCTTTTTGTTTTCATTTATTACTACCGGAACTGAATAGATTGTTACATCGTTGGCAGTATCAAAGGAATATTCGATCCTGTTCTCGCCCGTTTGTAAAAAAGATAAATAAGTACTGTCCTCAAATATCTCTTCTTCCGTTTTTAACGTTGGCAACAGGGTGTATTTTTCAGGAACTACTGGTTTATTATTCCATATGGTGCCGCCTTTTTTGTCAAGATAAAATTGAATCTGGTCGCCGGGTCTTATGTAAAAGTCCGCAGTACATTTGTTTCCGTTAATCATCAATTCCTTAACCCACCCGTCGCTTGAATCGTGTTTGCAGGACAAGTTTATCATTTTATATCCAGGAACCGCTATTGATGCTTTTTGAAAAGCAGGAAGCCCGAGTGTAAATTTTCCACTAACCGGATCTACAGGATATATACCAAGGGCGCTCAAGACATACCACGCTGACATCTGACCACAATCTTCATTTCCACATAAGCCATCCGGTTGGTCAGAATAGAATTCATTCATTATTTTCTTAACAATCTTTTGGGTTTTGTCTGTGTGATTACAGTAATTGTACAGGTATGCCACGTGATGACTTGGTTCATTGCCATGTGCATACTGTCCAATAAGTCCTGTGATATCCGGTTGTATGCGACCAGTCATTGGAACCTTGGTCGTAAATAAACTGTCAAGTCTTTTTTCGAACGCTTGCTCCGAATTAAGATTTAATCTTGTTTTTGCAATTTGTCTTTCGTGGACCCGAAGACTTTTTTTCATCCATTCAATGTCATGCTGTGCACCAAAAAGATATTGCCATGCATTTGCTTCGGTATAATTAAAATTAACTTCGGTGGGATTGAAAGATTTTAAAAAATGATCCGATCTTTTGGGTTCCAAAAAACCAGAGTTGGGATTAAAAAGATTGCGGTAATAGTATTTTTCATTTCCCTTTCTTTCCGCTACCAGATCATACGCATAATAGTCAAAACTATTTTCTATACTTTTTGAAACAGATTCCGAAGCTTTATTCATCGGGATGTATCCGTCGAGAAAATAAGAAATGTCAGAATAGTCCGCATTAAATGTAGCCTCAATTGCTTCGCAAACATCTTTGTAATTAAGTCCTGGTGTTCTTGTGCTATCCAAATAGCACATGGCCAGAACCGGAATTGCGTGATTGCCTATCATACAATATGTTTCACATGAGGAAAGCTCCCAAACCGGTAAGCGTTTGACTTCCTTGTAATGCTGTAAAAAGGTTTTTGCAAATTGCAAGTTATATTCAGGGTAAGCTAGTTGATACAATGGGTGTGCTGCCCGGTAAGTGTCCCAAAGGGAGAATACAGTGTATCTTTTATTGGGACCTTCCGCCTGATAGATTTTTTGATCAAGACCGCGGTATCTTCCATCTGCATCCTGGGATAAGCTGGGATGAATCAGAGAATGATATAATGCAGTATAAAATATGTTGGTCTTCTTTTCTTGTCTGTCCGGCGATGAAGCGTATTCAATTCTTGATAGCATTTTGTCCCATCTTTCTTCACAATTTTTTTGTGCTTTTTTGAAATCAAATGAAACCCATTCTCTGTAAAGATTATTTTCAGCACCTAAAATATCGACCGGTGACACTGCACATTGCAGCGTAATCTTCTTGGCCTTTTGTTTTTCAAAAAATAGTGTCATAATAAGAGAATCTTCACTATAACTAACCTTTGAAATTTTTTGAGAAAACGCCATTGCAAAGTATACATGCTGTTCTTTCGCCCAACCTTTTGAGATCCTGCAGCCATTGATTGTATTGGGCCCAGATTGGTGTACAAATGCTTTCAATACTTTATCCCTGTGTCTTAGATTAATCACTATGACTTTGGTGCCGGCCTTATCAAATTGATATTCATGAACACCGGTTCTATCTGTTGCTGTAAGCCTGGCTATAATATTCTCTTGATCGAGTCTAACCTGGTAGAATCCTGCATGAGCCTTCTCCTCAGATTTTTTGAAATGTATTGGCGTAATTAAATTTTCAGTTTTATAAAAATCTATGTTTGTCATAGATCGTGGTGTTACCAAAATGTCACAATAATCACCAACGCCAGTACCACTAAGATGTGTGTGGCTGAAACCAAGTAACGTGGTGTCCGAGTAGTGATATCCTGAGCAAGCATCCCATCCTTCGGTTCTTGTATCCGGACTTAATTGTACCATCCCGAAAGGCATGACCGGGCCAGGAAAGGTATGTCCATGCCCTCCTGTGCCAATAAATGGATTTACCTCAAGGTGATGCTGTGCCTGAATGGGGTCGGTTAGGCTAAGAAGACTGATTGCAATAAATATTTTTCTCATTCAAATTTCCAAAGGTAAATCCGGTTAGTATTTTTTTTGTTGGTTTGCACCTAATATGTTGCAATTCTGGTTGGTTCGGATCGTCATTATTTCATTCACACGAATTTCTTTTGCCTTTTTAAGTCCGTTAAGTCGCCTTCTCAGTTTTTTTCTCCATTATTTTGTACGATACAGGCTGGCTGTAATTCACCGGAATTTGAGTAAATGTATTACTAACTTAACTGCGGCAGAAGTAAACAGTCTCGTTGGCGGGGTATATGACAATCTGTCTTTTGTGTTGTTGGAGGCTATCAAGGGTCTTACTTTATCTGAAGCTGAACTTCTGTCACGAATTGAATTCAGGCAGCCTGAACTGATCACGGATTATCTGGATAAAAAGAAGTCCGTACTGGCTGTTTGTCCTCATTATACAAACTGGGAGTGGACGGTTCTGGCTACTGGGTACACATACAAAAATAAAAGCATTGGAATCTATAAAGAAATTGGCAACCGGTATCTTGAAGAATACATAAAATCCCTTAGAGCCAAATGCACAATGACGTTAATTAGTACACGACATACCCGTATGATGGAGTCTCTAATTCCTGATGGCCGTGTAATATTATTGATGTCTGACCAAAATCCCTCCAATACACGTGATGCGATCTGGGTTAAGTTTTTTGGACAGGATACTGCTTGTCTTCATGGTCTTGAAAAGTATGCCAACAGATATCATTTGCCCGTCATTTATCTTGATCAACAGCGAGTGACTGATTCAAGATATGTTGTTAATTTGGAGGTGCTATGTGAAAATCCGAATGAACTGGCACCTGGAGAGCTCACACAGTTATTTATGTCAAGAGTGGAAAGGACCATACGCCGCGAACCATCCAATTGGCTTTGGTCACATAAACGCTGGAAGCACAAAAAGATAAGTGATTGATAATCACCTAATTACGTTGTTTTTCGGCTTCGTATCATTTCTACATAACCCTGTTTTCTTGAAAGGGCGTTAACCGCGCGCGCAATTCTTTCTACCCGTGTTTGTGTCGTTTTCGCCGAATCGATCCATTTTGAAAAATACCGCTGATGTGATCCCGTTAGTTTATTGAAGAATGATAACGCATTTGCGTCTGTCTCAAGATAATCAACAAAATCCTTATTCAATACGTAATCATGTCTGCATAGTTCGATAACCATTGCGACCTCTTGACCAGCTGATTTCCCAAGTTTCTTTTGAAGGTCTTTTCGGACTGGTATAATAAATTCCCCGGCACCCATAGGCAATGTACTGATTTCTAAATCTTTTTGATTGTCAATCGTACATTTAACCCTAAAGGATTTCTTGTTATCTGGAAAAAGGACCTGGGCCATTTCTTTAGTTAAATGAATATAGGTCCATCCTGTTTTTTCGCCCTTTTGCCCAAATTTTTCAAGTGTAAATGACCCTTTGATTTTCGACGACATCAATTACCCCTTTAAGACACTAACCTGTTCCACGTGAAACAAATATCGTGTAGTTTAGTAATATTTATATCCTATTTGTTCCACGTGAAACAAAAAAGCCCGGCCAAATCTGGCCAGGCTCAAAAAAGTAGATCTTCCTATCGTTAGTATAATCTGTAACGCAACCCCGTAAGGATTCCTAGTTGAAGATATTTCTGCTTGAGCACATAACTATCAGAAGTTATAGGGCTTAAATAGTACCTGACGGAAGGCTCTGCAAGTAACATTATCCTTCTATTAATCTTATAATTAAGCCCAAATCCTCCGATAATGCTCATTCCTACCTTGTTTTTATAAATTTTCTCTGACCCTGATTCGCTCACCGCACTACTTAAGTCAAGTAAAGACATTTGATCATTCGAGTAAACCTGACCGGTAGATTGGGTGGAAATATTAAATCCTAGTCCTCCATTAAATGACAATACAAAATCAGAGAGATTAACTTCATAGGTTAACAATACTGGTATGTCTGTGAATTTATATTTATTGTGCTTTGTCAGAATTCTTGCGTTGTATTTAAATGTTGTATCGATAGGATTATGGTTTTGGTCATATCCAATCGTCCAGGTTGTGTCATACCCGTTAAAATACTCAAATCGCTCATTAATTTTACTATAATTCAACCCGCTCCGGATACCAATACCTTTTTTAGTAACGTAAGAAACCCTGATTCCTAGCGAACCGGAACCCGTAAAAGATTCAGCACCTGCTCTCTTTTGTGCATAGGGTATGGCGCTTTCAGTTCTTGCGGAAAGACTTCTCATAGATACTTCCGGTGCATAGTAAATATCCAAGTCTATATGTTTCAATGGACTCACATTTCTGCTAAAACAGTCGTCATTTATTCTTCTTTTACTTTTAACAGTACCTTGCTGAGAAGAAAACAACACCTTTGATAAAAAGTGATCATTCACTAATTGCATTATTGGTTCATCTGCTCGTACTGAAAACTCAGGTGAACGCAAGTATTCGTTTTCTTTTGATTGAGAATTTGAATTATTTGCGGTTTGTAAATTGCTTGATAACACATCACCTGAGACTTGCCCCATGTCTGAACTTAATCTGTCACTTTTGGCCTTTGGCAATATGGACTTGCTCTTGTGATCTTTGCCCTTATAGGCTTGAGATTGGGTTTCAAAAGATTTATTAAGTGTTTGATTATCAGTTAAATATGATGTGCTTGCGCTTCCGCTTTCCCCCTCACTGCGACCTGAAATATCTAACCTGTTCTGCACGGCCGCTGCTGTAAACGGACCAGTATTCTTGATTATTTTATCATCAATCTTGGATTCTATTCTCGTTTTATATGCTAGAATTACACCTAAACTCAATATTGTGAACAGGAGAATCATCCGGGTGAACCACCCGAAAGCAAGTATTTTATGCGATTTCTTGTTCTTTTCCAAGACGGTAGCGATTCCCTCCCAAAGGTGATCCTGAGATCCAACATCCAAATCTTTTAATTTCTTCCTGAAAAAACGATCTGTCATGTGATCATTTCCCTTAAATTTCATATAACTACTTTTTGATATTTAGTTAATTTCTCCTGCAATACCAATCGTGCCTTAACCAGTTGGGATCGCGAGGTTGCCTCTTTAATGTTAAGCATGTCGGATATCTCTTTATGCGAATAACCCTCAATTGCATATAGATTAAAGACCATTCTATACCCGTCAGGTAATCCTTCAACCAACGAAATCAGCTCCTGATAAGCTAATCCCTCAAAGGCAGACACGGATAATTCAATATCCGGCATCATATCACTGGAAGGTCTTTCATTTTGGTAACTCATCTTATGGTATCGCTTGATTGAAGTATTGATAATTATTCTCCGAACCCACAATTCAAAAGGCCCTTCAAATTTGTAGGAACCTAGATTGGTAAATACCTTAATAAAACTCTCCTGAAGCAAATCCTCCGCTTCCATCTTGTCTCTCGAATATCTAAGACAAACCGCCATCATTTTCCCAGATAGATGAATAAAGAGCGCTTTCTGGCTGGCACTGTCTCCCGCCAAACAACCATTGATAATATCTTCAAACTCTCTAAATGGCATGGCATCTGGTATTTTAAGATGCTTTCAAACCTTATAACGCTGCCTCTTCGCTGAAAAATTCTTACTTTCTACATCGATTCAGAAAATCTAACAGAATCTTATTAAATGTATCCGGTTTTTCCATCATTGGCGCATGCCCACACTCATCCAGGAAAAACAACTCTGAACCCTTTATAAGTTCATGAAATTTTTCTCCAACAAATGGTGGGGTAACAATATCATTCCGGCCCCAAATAATCAGCGTGGGTATATGAATTTTGTATAATTTATCTGCTAGATTATGCCTGATGGCTGATTTTGCTGTAGCAATAATTCGTATAGCCTTCAGGCGATCAGTAGTAATTTCAAACACCTCATCAACGAGCTCTTTCGTTGCAACTTTTGGGTCATAAAATGTCTCTTCGGTCTTCTTTTTGATAAATTCGTAATCTCCTCTCTTAGGAAAAGTACTTCCCATCGCCGACTCAAATAATCCAGAACTACCAGTAATACATAGCGAATTCATCTTTTCCTGTTCTTCAAGGGTATATAGCAATGCAACATGCCCCCCCAGTGAGTTTCCTAATATGTTAATCTCTGATAAAGACTTGAACTTAACGAAATCCTTCACATGTCTGACCAGACCATCCAGACTAACTTGATGGATCGGCAAATCATAAATCGGAAGAATCGGGACTATTATGCGATAAGACGGCCCAAATGCATCAATAATTCCTGAAAAGTTACTTAATGCGCCAAAAAGACCATGAAGAAGCATAACCACTTCTCCATCCGGTCGCGACTCAAGATATTTGAACTTTCCTTCTTCCTTAACTTGATAATTCATTCACAAAGGTTTACAACCTTACAAATGTAGAAATAATAGCTTCAAACATTATATTATTTTAATCCTCAAGGGGTAAATCCGCTTTTGTTAAAAAGACCAGGTAAAGTATATACAAAAAGCAAATTATCCCTGTCAATTGATGTAATACACCCCATAGCAACGGAACATAGCCGACGCAATTCAGTATTGTAATAATGCCCAGACCAATCTGGACAGTCAATAGAGACAATAGAATAACTAACCGCTTTGTAAGTTCTCGTTGGCGTAGACGGAAAGAATAAAAAACTACAAAAAGACACATTGCAAATACCATATATGCAACATTTCTATGAAAGTATTGAATTACAAGAGGATTTACTACATCTTGATCATAATCACCAAACAAGCTCCATTTTTTATCACTGATTTCTTCAATTCCTAACGGCAACCAATGGCCACCCATGTCAGGCCATGTCGGTGCCGCGAGACCAGCTTTCATACCACTCATTACTCCTCCAAGAAATATTTGTACAAAGCATAAGCCCAGTAAAATTCTTATTAAATTGACTGATGTAGTATTCGATGCCACTCGTTTATGTGACCAGCCATAACGCAAAGTTGTCCACCATAGAAAACCAATCAGTAGAACTGCTGCGCATAAATGAAAAGAAAGCTTGTAAGCATTTACCCATGGCCGGTGGATCAATCCACTGGCAACCATGATCCAACCCAGAGAGGCGACGAAGACAGCTAGTACAACAACAATCAAAAGATCGAAAATCAACTTCCGGCCTAACCTTCCTTTTATGAAGAAATAAAGAAAAGGTATCACAAAAACTAATCCCATTAACCTGGCCCAGAGGCGATGGAAATATTCCCAGAAGTAAATAAACTTAAAGTCTCCGAGCGAAATTCCATGGTTAATTTTACTGTACTGCGGAGTTTGTTTGTACATATCAAATGCTTTCATCCACTCTACTTCGCTTAGAGGATAAATAATACCCGTAATGATATCCCATCGTGTGATTGAGAGACCACTACCCGTCAATCTTGTAATCCCACCAAGAATGATCTGTAACAATAGCATAAACACCCCGCTAAGAAGCCAAAGAAATATCTGCCGGTCTGCTATCATTCGTTTCATGGTGCAATATTCCAGCTTAAATTTGATTCAAACAACTACCCAAAAACAATAATCACTTTTATTATTTTAAAATATAAATTAAAAATATACCATAAATAACAAGGGCTGTTGAAATGTGAATAATGATGAATAAATTAAATTACCAACAAATTATAAACATTTTAAATTATTTATAATCAAGATAATGTATGTTATTAACAAAAGAATTCTGTTAGTAATTACTTGTTGATTATTTGTTTGATTATTAAAAATTTTAGCCACATCAAACCATCAAGCTTCACTTACACATCAAAATATCTAATATATAAATTTTATGAATAAGTCTAAGCGAGAAAGGCACATTCAATTGTTGAAAAAATCCTCATTACCACTTCAAAGGATAATACAATAACACATCATTATACATTGTGGAAAAAACAAATGTGAAAAAAATAGAATCAGATCATAAACCAGAGTGCTACAAGAATTAATATTGTGAAATGCGCATCGTTATACAAAGGGTAAGTTACTGCAGGGTAACAATTTCAGGGATATTACACAGTGAAATTGGCAAAGGCATGCTGATTTTTCTGGGCATAGAGGAAAAGGATGAGGAAGAAGATTTACAATGGATACTATCCAAGTGTTCTGGATTAAGAATATTTTCAGATGAACAAGGGCAGATGAACCTCAACCTAAAAGAGATCAATGGCCAAATCATGGTTGTTAGTCAATTTACTCTTTTTGCCAGTACAAAGAAGGGAAACAGACCAGGATTCACACGATCTGCCAAACGCCCTGTTGCCGAACCCATATATGATGCTTTCATTCAAGGAATGAGCGCAATGCATCCGGAGAAAGTGAAAACTGGTATATTCGGTGCGGATATGCAAATTGAACTACTTAATGATGGACCGGTCACTATCATTATCGACACTAAAGCAAAAGAATAATGAGACAACAACAGATTGAAGTAAGAAACTGGGTTCAGTCAATTGGCAAAAGATATTTTGATCCATTGACCAATCTTGGTCAGTTAACAGAAGAAGTTGGTGAACTTGCGAGAATTCTTATTAGGGAGTATGGACAACAGTCATGGAAAAAAGGATCTGCACCAGAAAATGTCAGGCAAGCCATCGCAGATGAACTGGCAGACATTGCCTTTGTCGTGTTTTGTTTGTCAGATCAGCTTGATATTGATCTCGAAGATGCATTCAAAGAAAAATTGAGATTAAAAACAGACAGAGACCGGGAAAGGCATATGAGCAATAAAAAACTAGATTAGTAACATGCGAAGCTTAAAGTTAAATGAGATAATTTGTATCGTCATCTTATCAAGCTTCATGATTTTAGCCATATTGGGTTATTTGATTACACCGGACAGAACCAGATATTGCAATACACAATTACCAGAGATCGCTTTTTTAAACCCTTTAAGCAAAGCTTGTTTTGCCAAAAATTATTTACAACCGTTTGAATCAAGCGTTGATGCGATCACAGGGATTCAACATTATGAAAGACCGGTCTTGGTTGAAAACGAGTCACCAGCAAAAAGTTGTCACCTATTTATTTTAGGTACCGATCGATTCGGACGGGATCTATTGTCGCGACTCATTATCGGAACAAGATATACATTATTAATCGCCTTTTTTGCAGTTCTTTTTGCTGTAATAATTGGTGTAACGCTGGGTTCCTTATCCGGCTATTTCGGCGGAAGAACAGACAGGGCTATTAATTTTGCAATTGGTGTATTCTGGTCTCTTCCATCCATTCTATTTGCATTTGTTATTGTACTTGCTGCGGGAAAAAATATAGGTGCTTTGTTTGTATCTATAGGCATAACTATTTGGGCCGATATGGCCAAGTTGGTGCGGGGATTGGTAATGGTACAGAAAGAATGTAATTATGTACGCTCAGCCACAGCGTTAGGCTTTTCACCTTCAAGAATTCTTTTTATTGAAATCTTACCTAACATTAGCGGACCAATCCTAGTACAAGCATCCTCTAATTTTGCATTGGCCATTTTACTGGAATCTGGCCTCTCATTTATGGGGCTGGGTTTGCAACCACCGATTCCAACGCTTGGCAATATTATGCAGGACCAGTATACCCAGGCATTTAATGGTCAAATAATACAATCCCTAATTCCTGCCATTGTTTTAGTTTTGCTCATCCTGTCATTTCAGATTGTAGCCAATACGGTCAGGGACCGGATAGATGTTAAACTCAGCAGAGACTAAATGGGAATAGAGGCCACATTAACTAAAATGGAGAACATGCTTAGCCTTAAGCAGCTTCAAATGACCTCATTACTTAATATTACACAGGCGATCAACGAAAACTTGCCGCAGGAAGATATTTACAAGATGTATAAAGACTTCCTGACCTGGGAACTAAGCATTGACAAAATAGCACTTTTTATCAAGGAAGACAATCGATGGAAACTGTTTGTGCGTTACAACATTGATGATGATATCCGGGAAGAAGACCTCGCCAGAAAATTTATCATTTATGAAAGGCTTCATACAATAAAGCCAACAGATGATGCATTACTTCAGCCATTTGAGTTCATCATTCCGGTATATCATAAGAAAGAGCCAATCGCCTATTCACTGATCAGCGGAATCCGGGAAGGGTCGGACATTTATAATAATATACAATTTATCACCTCTCTCACCAATATTATTGCCGTTGCTTCGGAGAATAAGCGGTTGGTGCGCCGGCAGATAACCCAAGAGAAAGAACTGGAGTTTGCTAATGAAGTTACACAAATGTTGATTCCCAATGAAATGCCGCGCGGCAATCATTATGAATTGGCAAATGTTTATAGACCGCATTTTAAAGTTGGAGGTGATTATATTGATTATATCAAATTCAGCGATACAAAAATTAGTTTTTGCATTGCTGATGTGAGTGGTAAAGGAATAGCCGGTGCAATGATTATGGCCAATTTTCAGGCACTGATTCAAAATCTTGGACAACAATACAGAGATTTGGAGACATTGGTTATTGCACTTAATCAGACCGTATCGAAAATTACGAAGGGCGAGAAATACCTCACCCTGTTTATTGCAGTCGTGGACCTCGAAAACAAGATGCTGTATTATGTTAATGCAGGCCATATTCCTCCATTATTGTTTAAGAACGGCAAAGTAACAGAGCTGAAGGCTACCTGTACAATCATTGGTCATTTCGAAGAACTACCCGGCATTAGTGAAGGAATGGTTGAATTGACCCAAGATTGCACGTTGGTCGCTTTTACGGACGGACTGGTCGATATTAAAAATACTGAGGGAATTAACTACACCGTTGAAATGTTGAAGGAATATGTAGCCGGAAATTTGAATCTCAATGCCAGACAACTTGCCCAGGGTATTATGAAGAAGGCAATGGAATTTAGCAATGGATCGGAAATCCCGGATGACATTGCCATTCTTAATTTTAAATACAATAAAAGTGAAAAGTAAATGGATAGCAGCCGGGCTCGCATTCATCGGGGGCACCTGGGGTGTTCATCGGTTTTATCTCAGACAACCGGAACTGGGCTTGCTTTATATTGGATTAAAGATATTTACCGGATTGTCCCTGGTTGGGATTGCATTATCAACATTAATTGGATATTATGATGGATTCAAACTGATCATGATGGATCAGGATGAATTTGACCGAAAGTATAACAGTAACAATTTTAGGGACCGATACGGATACCGACGGAAGGTCTCTCCAGAACAGCAACGCAGGCAAGGAAAATATATTTTGTTGGATGAAGACGAGGTTACCACTGCTAAAGAGTCCAAAAATATTTTTGAGACACTGAAGTCGAGAAAGGAAACAGAGACACTTAAACAAAGCGGAACCAGAAAACTGAAGGATTATGATACCAAAGGGGCAATTGAGGATTTTGATAAAGCCCTTAAGCTCAATCCTCATGATTTAGGAGTCCATTATAATATGGCCTGTGCATATGCTATGGAAGAAAAAGCCATAGAGGCATTTAAGCATTTAGACCAAGCAGTCAGCCTGGGATTCAACGAAGGAGCAAAAATAATGTCCCAGGAAGAATTAGCCTATATTCGAATAATTCCTGTATTCGAAAAATTTAAAAATAATCGGTTTCGTCTTACGCAGGAAATGGTGGATGAACTTAAGGAAAGAGAAAAAAATATTCTGGAAGAACAGAACAGGAAAAAAGCAGAATCCTTTTCTTTGCCAAAAAGCGATTACAGCACCTTGTTTCAGGAACAGCTAAGGCAGGAATATAAATGAGAAATCAAGCTATCTACGGAATCTTTGTAGACAATATAGAAATCAATCCGCTGGACCCGTCGGTAATATTAAGTCTTAAGCAACAGAATATAATCCATGCACCGGTAGTGAAACGAGGAGAATTTTTAGGTTTGGTGGACTTATTATCTGTTGAAGAACCCAATCAAATAAATTTGACAGAAAAAGACCTCATCGTTCCAGGGACCTTGACAGAAAAAGACCCACCCTACAGATACTGGGAAGAAATAGCGAAATCAAGATTATCTGTCATACCGGTGTATAGTGACGAACTCAAATACAAGGGCTGTATTAAAACGGTAGATTATGTCAGACATTACAAGGAGCAGATCGGCAGGGAGGAATCTGGAAGTCTACTGATGTGTTTGATTCAAGGAGCCCAATACTCAATTTCAACAATTGCAAAGGTTACGGAGGAGCATCATCTGGTTATTGCGAGCCTTTTAAGGATAGCACTGAGCGAAGGTAATTTACTTGTAATAATACTATTTAACGAAGAGTGCAGTGATGTTTATATAAATGATTTACAGCGACATGGCTATGATCCAATCATGATTTTCAACAGCGAAACTGTCCAAGAACCGCTCAAAGACCGCTATGATGAATTAATGCATTACTTGAATGTATAATTATCGCACCGGCAGACTAATTATCTGGCTGCTGGTGTTATTTGCTGCAGTAAAAAACGCATATTCTCAGATAGGGTGTACGGATTTTGTGATTCATGAAATTAATGTAAAAGGAAACGAAAAAACCAAAGCCAGTGTCATCTTGTTTGAAAGTGGGCTCCATGCCCGAGACAAGATTGAACCAGCAGCACTCCTTAAAAGGATCAGTGAAGCAGAAGCGAATGTTAAAAGAACCGGTTTATTTTCCAGTGTAATAATTAATTATCAGCTCGATATTGATAGTTTTTGTACTGTAAACATTACGATTCAGGTTGTAGAAAACTGGTTATTATTCCCGATGATTATTTTTGAACTTGTCGACCGAAACTTTAACATATGGTATAAGGACTTCAAACATGACTTGTCAAGGACAAGTATTGGGCTAGGTCTAACACACTATAACCTTACAGGAAGAAAGGACCAATTAAAATTTAAAGTTGCGGGTGGATATACCGATAAATATGAATTAATTTTTATTAAACCGTATATTGGTCGAAGCAGAAACATTGATGCCGGTGTCAGAGTTAGCTATCTTGAGTATTCTGAAGCAGCCTATGACATAAAAAACAGCAAACCAGTATTTTATTCAAAACCAGGAACAAACAATCTTTTGAGAAAGCAGGCAGGAACAAAAATCAGAATGCGAACAGACAGACGAAACGCCTTCTCGGAAGAACTTGAATGGACGGAGAACATAACAAGGGACAGCATCGCCATTCTTCAACCAGATTATTTCCTGGAGGGACGAACGCGGCAAAATCTTCTGAAGGCTATCAGCACCTACGAATTCAATGCACTCAATGATCCAGTGAGGCCAACAAATGGATTTTATATCAAGTCAACGGTTGATCTAACCCATGATGTAGAACGACGCAGTTATTTGAATTTACAAACACAAGTCGAGTTTGTGTACAGTTTTACACAAAAATGGTTCTACAGGGCGGCAATTAACGCAAGTACTGCATTGATCAGAACAAAGCCTGCAATTAACTTGTATTCAGGCATTGGCCTTGGAAACAATCTCCTAAACGGGTATGATCTTTATTTAATTAATGCAATGGACTTTGTTATTGGAGAAAGCCAGATTAATTATAAGGTTTTTGATTTTAACAGATCACTTATTAAATTTCTGCGGAATGAGCCAAAAATAAAGTTGAACATTATCGTTGATCTATTCATCAAAGCATCTACTGCAAGGGCAAACGACCCCTATTATCAATACAAAAATACTTTATCCAATACCAACCTTGGAAGTATAAGCATTGGTGCACAATGGACAATCAACAGCATTATAAAAGCTGATGTAAACTATGCGGTCAACCATTTGGGTGAAAGAGGATTTTATTTTCATACAACAAAAGCATTCTGATGAAGATATATTTATTTGGACAAAAGCTAAAGCAGGAAGATTATAGTTATCTTCGGGGACTTCTTACCAAGTTAAAAGAATACAAAGCAGAAGTAGGCATTTATGAACCATTTCTAAGAGAATTTCCGGATGATTTATTATCATCCGAAGGCTTTCAAAAATGGAACAATCACGAAGATATCAAGACGCAAAGGCCGAATGTATTGCTTAGTCTAGGAGGAGATGGAACGATGTTGCAGGCTGTTACGCTTGTAAGAGACAGCGGCGTTCCAATTATGGGAATTAACATGGGTCGTCTGGGATTTCTGGCAAGTATTGAGAAAAAGCTAATTCCCGATGCAGTTTATCAGCTTTTTAACGGGATGTATCATGTTGAAGAAAGAACCTTGCTGGAACTCGACAGCAACTACGAACTTTTTGGGGACATCCCTATTGCAATGAATGATCTGACCATTCTGAAGAGGGACAATTCATCGATGATTACGATTAGAACCTACATCAACGGAGATCTTTTGAATGTATATTGGGCGGACGGATTAATTGTTGCAACTCCTACGGGGTCAACAGGATATTCACTTTCCTGCGGAGGGCCGATCATCTTTCCAAACACACCTAGTTTTGTCATAACTCCTGTTGCCCCGCACAATCTGAATGTTCGTCCGGTAGTTATTCCTGATGACGCAATTCTATCCTTTGAAGTAGAAGGACGAATAGATAGTTTTCTTTGTACAATGGACTCAAGAGTAGAGGTTATTGGATCAAAGCATCAAATAGCGGTGCGAAAATGCAATTATAAAATAAAGCTTGTTCAATTGAAGCCAGTCAGTTTTCTAGGGACTATTCAGACCAAACTGTACTGGGGATTAGACCAAAGAAACTAATACAATGAAAGAAGGCGTTTACTTAAGCAAGGGCACAATATTATTTGAAGTTGGATCTGGCATTGATATTAGTATTGCAATGCAAGAAGGCCCGAATCAGGTCAATTGTTTTTATGCGCCATTTTTCACATCAGAGCCCGTAAGAGCAGGATCCTTTATCGGATCAATCGCTGAAGGCGGCCCTGTAAACTTTATGAACGTTAAAATGAACGCACACGGCAACGGAACACACACAGAGTGTTCCGGGCATATTTTCAATAATGGTCTGAAGGTCAATGCCCTGTTTGAAAATTTCTTCTTTCTATGCACGGTCATCAGTGTTTACCCAACTAAAAAAGAAAACGGAGACGTAAGTATTTCTCGAAGGACGCTGGAAATATTACTTGAAGGGCAATCCAAAGAATGCATTTGTATCCGTACACTTCCCAATGATCCCACAAAACGACAACGTAATTACTCAGGGACCAATCCCCCGTTTATTGAAAAAGAAGCGATGGAATACCTGGTAGATATCGGGGTGGAACACTTACTGATAGACCTCCCTTCAGTTGACAAAGAAGAAGACGGGGGCCAGTTGTCAGCACATAAAGCCTTTTGGCACGGAGAAAGACAAAACAAATGCACGATAACTGAACTTATTTATATTCCAGATAAGATAGAGGACGGGGAGTATTTATTAAATTTGCAGGTAGCAAACCTGGCCCTGGATGCAGTTCCTTCCAGACCCATCTTGTATCAAATCAAAAAGTGAAAAACAAAAAAGATAAAACATTAGATATTTCTAACTTATTGGCGAGATGGCGTAAGATTCCTGAGTCAGGCCACCAGGAGTATTTATCATTTTGTCGTTATTATTCTCAGGAAATTCAAGCACTTCCGTTTGACGAGTATATTGAAATAAAATATTCTTATTTAAAAGCGCTACTTGCCCTGGATAAAATATATTTATTTGACAAACTATCTACCAGGGCGCTGATAGAAATAATAAATCAGGAATACTTTAATGATCACCTGAGAAGCCTTTATCGGAAAATATTACTTCTGCGAGCCGAAAGATTGATGGAAGAAAACAGAACCATATCCGCCCAGGAAGTTTACCGGACAATAATTCATATCGATCCTACAGATACAAAAAGCAGAAAAGCATATATTGCATTGTATCGAAAACACAGAATGTATGAACAAAGAAAGTATATCGGAGTAACCGTTATTGCGCTCGCAAGTGTTTTAATACTGTCGATATGCCAACAGTTAATAATTGCTCCGTTTTTTCCAACACTAAAAAATTACACAGATATACTTATTTATGTTCTATTAATGAGTGCGCTTATGACTTTTGTTTTTGTTCTGTTTGATGCAAACAAGAAAAGTAAATCAGCAGGAGAAAAAATATATAAAGAAAGAAATCAGGAGATCATCCAATAAATGGTTTCTTGTGGGCGCTAACATTTCGGTTGCCGGCTACAAAATATCTCCAGGGCCTAAGAGCAGATTCCCCCGCGGATTCCACACCAATGCGCAAAGATGAAATTATTTTGTCATCAGGATAAATTATCCCACCATCCAACACGGAAATTTTTGAATGAGATTTCCATAATGTATTGGCATCAAGTGATTTTGTAATACCCATAGCCTCAGACAAAGCACCAGGGCCCTTTGTCAATATGTTATCTGCCGCACCATTGCGTCGTGTCCGCATGGTTGGTAATCCTTCCAGGGGTTCAAGAGCCCGTATCAGGACAGCATGTGCAATTCCTTCAGGAGCGGTAACAATATTAAAAAGGTGGTGAATTCCGTAACAAATATATACATATGAATAGCCCCCTGATCGGTACATCGTCTCATTTCGGGGCGTTCTGCGAAAATTGTAGGAGTGAGAAGCGCGGTCATCGGGACCGCGATAGGCCTCTGTTTCAACAATAATTCCTGACGTAATCAGGCCATTCAGATTTGTTATTAAAATCTTGCCCAGCAAATCTTTTGCAAGGAAACAAACATCCATATTCTGGAAATATTCTCTAGACAGGGGACGTGACATAAAAATTAGTCGGGGTGACTGGATTTGAACCAGCGACCACCAGTACCCCATACTGGTACGCTACCGGACTGCGCTACACCCCGAATGCGGCAAAAATAAAAAGAAATTTGCCAAGGGTTGGCTTAAATTAAAAGTAAACAATAACAGGTTAAATTTAGTATTACTCACTACATTTAGGGTGTAAAATTACTAATATGAAAATCGTAAGAAAGCTATTTCTATTATTACTTTGCTCTATGCTTCTAAGCGCATTTAGTTCTAAAGATTCTTCAGGATGCATTCAAAGAGGCTGGGAAATGCTTGGTGAAAGGTCCGTTAATTTTAAGGCAGACAAAGATGAAATAATGGTTACGGCAAGTGAAGGTAGGTTTTCGGCAGTACAGATCAGGGTTAAACGCGCGCCAATTAACATGCAAAGAATGGTTATCCATTTCGGGGATGGGGAAGAACAAACGGTCGAATTAAAAGACAATTTTAGAGCAGGAGGCGAGAGCCGTATTATAGATCTTGAGGGTAAAAAAAGAGTAATCAGAAAGGTTAGCTTTTGGTATGATACCAAAGGATTCGGAGATCATAAAGCCATAGTTCAATTGTGGGGCCGGCATTAAGTTACTCCAGCCAATTAACAAATACCCGACGATTTGATCTAATACTATGAAGAGCTGAAGAAACCTATAACTTTATTAAAAAGTCTTTACTTTTTTTGAGTAGAAGGCTCTATAGTAAGCGAAATCTTATTAATACCGGTTAACGGATCAACCCTTGACCAGGGTACCAAAGCCAGGGAATAAGTGCCTTGCTGCGGAAAAAAAACACCAGAACCAAGAATTATTCTGAGATCACAGGGGACATTGTTACAATTTCCAAACGGCTTACCGGAAGTTGCTATTAGTTCAAGTGATACCAGTTGTTCTTTGCTTTTGCCGGCAGGATCTGAGCTAATAGTCTTAACATAAATATTCTGCGAAGGGATGTTGTCTTCATGACCGATACCAAGGACCAGGTTATATCTTGTAGTTGTGTCTGGCGAATTCCACTTAAAAACAAGAGTATCCTTTGAATACCAAGATCCGTCTTTTAAAGAATATTCTTTTGAAAAAAGGTTCTTTTCCCTACACGCAAAAAGCAATAAAAGAAGGAGGGTATAATAATGCTTAGGCATTGAAGAATTCTTTCATCCTTTCAAAAAATCCTTTTTCTTCATCGCTTGGATTTGGCTTAAAATTTGAATGTGACCGCAGTTTTTCAAGAATTTTTTTCTCCTCATCGGAAAGATTTTTGGGTGTCCAGATATTCAAATGAACAAGTAAATCACCCTTGCCGTGAGTCTGCATTGCCGGAAGACCCAAACTGCGAAGCCTGAATGTTTTGCCACTTTGTGTACCCGCAGGTATTTTTATTTTAACAGTGCTGTTCAATGTAGGTATTTCAAGCTGATGTCCAAGTGCCGCATCTGCAAAATTGATATATAGATCGTAATGAAGATTGTTTCCATCTCTGGTAAAAGTATTATGAGGCTTTTGTTCAATATTAATGATCAGATCCCCGGATTGACCACCGTTTGGCCCGGCATTACCTTTCCCCCGCATCGAGAGTTGTATATTCTCATCAACACCAGCAGGAATTTGAATTTCGATCGTTTCCTCACCCGATTCTACGCCAGAACCACGGCAAGAACTGCAGCTGTTGGCGATCATCTGGCCTGAGCCGTTGCAGTTTGGACAGGTCGTGGTTGTCTGCATTTGACCTAGAAAAGTATTTTTAATTTGTCTTACGTAACCTGAGCCATTACAGGTTGCACAAGTCTTGAAAGACTTTGAATCCTTACTGCCAGAACCACCACATGTACTGCAGGAAACCTGTTTTTTGACTTTAATTTTTTTTGTGACGCCACTGGCAATTTCTTCAAGGGTGAGACTAACCTTAATTCTCAGATTACTTCCCTTCTGACCCATTCCTCCGCGTGTCCGCTGACCGCCACTATTGCCAAAAAAAGAACCAAAAGGACTGCTGTCACCAAAAATATCTCCAAAGTTTTCGAAGATATCTTCCATGTTCATTCCTCCTGCTCCGCCGCGCCCGCCAAATCCAGCATTGGGATCGACTCCGGCATGTCCGTAACGATCATATCTGGCTTTCTTGTCGTCGTTGCTCAGTACTTCATAGGCCTCTGCTGCTTCTTTGAATTTATTCTCAGCTTCCTTGTTTCCCGGGTTGCGGTCAGGATGGTATTGCATCGCCATTTTGCGATAAGCCTTTTTGATGGTATCACTGTCTGCTGACCGGGCAACATTGAGTACTTCGTAATAATCCCTTTTCGACATATTATTTTATCAGGAACGTAATGAATTATTTGCCAACAACAACTTTGGCGAATCGAATAATTTTATCGGACAGAATATAGCCTTTTTCGACGGTATCAACAACCTTGCCCACCAATTCATCGGAAGGCGAGGGAATTTCTGCAATGGCTTCGTGCAGCTCCGGATCAAAAAGATTTCCTGTTGAATTCATGGGGGTCAATCCCTTATTATGTAAAATACCCGATAGTTTATGGTGCACAAGGCGCATGCCTTCCGGATAAACGCCTGGATTTTCGGTCTCGACTGCAATTTTCTGCGCACGGTCGAAATCATCTAAAACGCCAATCAGTTCTGAAATAATCTCTTGCCCGGCGGTCTTAACCAACTCAATCTTTTCTCTGGATGTTCGTCTCTTATAGTTATCAAATTCCGCATATAAACGCAAATATTTGTCCTTATGATCTTCAACATCCTTCCGAAGCCGAGTCAATTCATCCTGTTCTATGCCTTCCATATCGGCTTCCTTGACCTCCTGGGAACCGGGTGTGTCGCCTGACATAGATTCAATTGAAGGATCAGCGGTTTCCGGTTCAATTTTATTTTCTTCTGTGAGCATATTCCAAATTTCGTTGTAATAATGTTGCTTTCAATATGTTTGCCAAATGAGAAATCACGCCAATTTGTCAGTTTTTTAAAAGATTATGTGCCAGATAATCATCCAGTTCTTTGATGTCAGGGTCCGAAAGTATAATTCTTCCACCCGGGCCAATGAGAAAACTGGCGGGTAATCTTTTAATATTGTAAAGCTTTGCCAGCTCACTATCCAGCATTTCTTCCTGAATAATCTGATCCGGCCAGTGCAGCCCGTCCTGTCGTATAGCCAACAGGGCATTGTTACGATTCTTCTCCAAAGCAACGCTTATGAAACGAATTCCTTTGGCCTCCTTAAAAGAGGCATTTTGGTAGCGATCATACATCAACGCATAAATTTGATTGGCAGACCGACAGGGACCACACCAGGACCCCCAGAAATCCAGAAGAACATAATGATCGACCGCGCTGTCAAGGCAAATAATCCGCCCATCTGTGCGCTCTTTACAAAATAATGGGGCCGTGGCTCCAAAAACCAGTGGATTTTGAAAATAGAAATAACGAATAACAAGAAAGGCAAAAATCCCACCAATCAAGTACCATGGGTAACTTTTAGCTGACATATTACTGAATATTCAAGTCATTAAGCATGCTGGACAAAGGATCTTTAAACTGTATTCTCCGATCAAGCCAATCTTTTTGAATAATATTGGATGCCGCCATCGTATGCAAGACAAGTTCACGGTATACCAATCCATCTTTTTTAGGAAAAGACTTAATCAGGTCTTCATGCATCGGACATTTTAAAAGCGAAGACATATATGCTTTGTCGCTGATTCGTGTGTCGATGGAAATTCTATTTCCCTGACTGAACCAGTCAGCAGTCACCTGGTATAATCCAGAAGAATTCTTTTTCTTTGAATCAACTTTCGGCAAAATACTTGCAGCTGTTTTTTGAATTGCCTGGTTGATAATCGTTAAAGCGGATTCATAAGGGCCAAGCTGTTCTCCTTCATAGACCAACTCCATCTTTCCGGTCATCGCCGGCACAATGGCGATAAGATCTGACAATCGTGCAACACCATTTTTTTCACCGCCGTGCAACATTCTTTGTTCGACCGCACTGTAGAGAAGCTCCAGTGCGGAAATCGTCAAGCGGGCAGATACACCGCTTTTCTGATCAACAAGCTCGCTGTTTCTGGCGACAAAAGCGATCTGTTCGATGATCTGGTGCAGCAATGGTGAGACAGCGATGGTCTGCTTTAGCTCAGGTCGAATCTGCGCTTCCTGTTCAGTTATTTTCATTCCTACCGCAATAGAATCAGGGTAATGAGTAAGAATCTGAGACTGAATCCTATCCTTTAGCGGAGTAATGATATTACCTCTTTGAGTATAGTCTTCAGGATTGGCAGTAAAAACAAAGAGGATGTTTAAGGGGAGTTTGATTTTAAAGCCGCGAATCTGAACATCCTTTTCTTCAAGTATATTGAGCAAGGCAACCTGAATCCTGGTCTGCAAGTCGGGCAATTCGTTGATGACAAAAACGGATCGGTTTGAGCGCGGTATTAACCCGAAATGAATTGCATGTTCATCAGAGAACTCAAGTTTGCGCGTTGCGGCTTTTATCGGATCAAGATCTCCGAGCAAATCAGCAACAGAAACATCTGGTGTAGCCAGTTTTTCAACATAGCGTACGTTGCGAGACACCCATTCGATCGGGGTGTTATCACCCAATTCATTCAGAATAGAAACAGCATATTTTGAAATAGGGTGAAAAGGGTCATCATTTATTTCACTGCCACGAACAATAGGAATGAATTCATCCAGAAGAGAAACAAATTGTCGGGCAATTCTTGTCTTGGCCTGGCCACGAAGACCAAGAAATAAAATATTGTGACCACTCAGCAATGCGCGTTCGACATCTGGTAATACGCTGTGCTCATAACCATGAATTCCTTCAAAAATGGGAAGATCATTTAAAATGCGATATTTAAGATTATCTTTAATTTCATCCTGAATGCTTTTTGACTTGTAGCCTGATGATTTTAATGCTCCTAAAGTGTTTAACTCAATCATTACTTCTTTTTTTTCCTATTATTTTCATAATTAATAAAAATCTGTTTTCCCAAACCCTCCAGATTTGTGTAGAAGGCTTTGCCGTGAACCTTTTCAGAAAATTCTTCAACAAAAGAAATGAGATAAGGATCTGAGGCCACCATAAAGGTTGTAATATTAATCCCGTGTTTATTACATTTTTTTCCAGCAGAGATCGTTCGATTAACTATTTGACGATCTAGACCAAAAGCGTTTTTATAATATTCCTTGCCGCGTTTCATACAGGTTGGCTTACCATCAGTAATCATCATAATATTCTTATTCGACCCCCGACGCTTTAACAAGAGTTGATAAGCCAGTTCCAGTCCTGCAATTGTATTGGTATGATATGGCCCTACTTGCAGGTAAGGAAGGTCCTTTAGTTCAACAGCCCAGGCATCATCTCCAAATACAATGATATCCAGACTATCTTTAGGATAAATCTGACGGATCATTTGAGCCAAAGCCAGGGCAACTTTTTTGGCCGGGGTGATCCTGTCTTCTCCGTAAAGGATCATCGAATGAGAGATATCAATCATCAGGACCGTCGAGCACAAGCTTTGGTCAATCTGATCTCGAATTACCAAATCCTTTTCTGTAAATGAAAAATCATCAATGCCCTGGGCGATCAAAGCATTACGGAGTGTGTCAGCAGATTGTATGTCAGTGAACCGGTCACCGAACGCATAGGGTCTGGCGCTTTCAGAGAGGTCAAATCCCTGTCCCTCTTTCTTCGTATTGTGACGGCCACTTCCAGAACGAAGTATTTTTCCAAACAAATCTTCAAAAGCAGAACGACGGATGTCAGCGTCCATTTTAGAACTTGGTGCCAATCGTTGATCAGCACCTGACCGGGTGATAAATCCCCGTGCTTCAAGGTCGCGGAGAAAGTCTGCCAACCCATAATCCGGCCGTGATAAATGATATTGCCTGTCCAGCTCATGAAGCCACTGAACAGCTTCATCAACAGACCCTCCCGTCATCATCAATAGCTCCTTGAAAAGTTCAAATAATTGGTCAAAAAGCCTGTCTTCATTTGAAGACAACAACGCGGAACTAAACAAAACACCCTGAAAATATGATTTCATCATTTTACCCGGCAGAAGTTATTAAACATACTTCATGAAGAAATCGTTTAACACCGGATTCGATAATTAAAGGGGTAACCAGAATTCAAAAGTTACCTTTGTCACAGCTAACATCAAATGAAGAAAATTATAACTCCTGGCAGTATCCCAACGGCAAAGCTACACCAATACCTTTTAGGTTCAGTTGCGCCACGACCAATTGCATTCGTCAGCACAAAGGATCGAAACGGTCATAGCAATCTTGCGCCGTATAGTTTTTTTAATGCATATAGCAGCAATCCACCTGTTCTCGTTTTTTCATCCAACAGAAGGGTATTAGACAATACGACCAAAGACACACTTCACAATATTGCCGATACGAAGGAGTGTGTCGTCAGTGTGGTCAACCATGCCATAGTCCGGCAAATGATGTTATGCTCGGTAGACTTCGATCATTCAGTCAATGAATTTGAAGCTTCAAATCTGCACGAAGACCCGGCCGTTAATGTGGCCCCATCACTCATTCGTGAGTCTCCGGTCAATATGGAATGTCGTGTCAGAGACATCATCCATCTTGGAGAGGAAGGAGGTGCAGGACACCTGATCATATGCGATGTGCTCTGCATGCACATTGATGAAAGCGTATTGGATGAAGAAGGCAATATTGATCCGCACAAAATAGATCTTATGGGGAGAATGGGAAAAGCATACTACGTTCGAGCAAGTGGAAGTGCAGTGCTTTCAATGCCCCAAAGTCAAAGTCTGCCCATCATAGGATATGAAGGATTACCGGAGTTCATCAAGCAAAGTAAACTGCTGACCGCAAATGACATCGCCACGCTATGTGGATTAAAAAAAATGCCCGATTTATCAGAGATTGCAAATTTTCTAGTTCAAAACCAACAATACTCAGAATCAACATGGAACGATTTACAAAAAGTATTTGAAGAAGCACAACGACTAATTCAAACCGGAAAATCCCAGGATGCCCTGATGTTGTTGCTGAATAAAGGAGGAAAGATCCAGGAGCGTCACATTTTGTAATCTCGTTATCGTACTTCATCTTTGCGCACGATATAGATATTAAGCTATGGCACAAAATGAAGATGTATTTAAGAAAATTGTTTCACACTGTAAGGAATACGGATTTATTTATCCATCTTCAGAAATTTATGACGGCCTCAGTGCGGTATATGACTACGGTCCATACGGATCTGAGCTGAAAAACAACATAAAGACATACTGGTGGAAAAGTATGGTTCAATTGAATGACAATATTGTTGGCATCGATGCGGCAATTTTCATGCATCCAAAGACATGGAAGGCATCCGGACATGTTGACGCGTTTAATGACCCTCTGGTTGACAATAAGGACTCAAAAAAACGTTATCGTGCAGACCAACTTATTGAGGATGCTATCGCCAAAATTGAAAACAAGGCAGAAAAGGAGATCGAGAAGGCACGAGCACGTTTCGGAGAAAATTTTGATGAGAAATTGTATCGAGAGACCAATCCAAGGGTATCAGAATACTTAATGAAGTCCAAGACCATTCAAGATAAATTGAACGTGGCGATGACCCAGAACAATATGGAGATGTTGGGAGAGATTCTTCAGGAACTGGAGATTGCCGATCCCGATACGGGTTCTCGCAACTGGACCGAGGTAAGACAGTTTAACTTGATGTTTAACACGCAACTTGGAAATATTGCCGGAGAAGAAGGCAAACTCTATCTAAGACCGGAGACCGCACAAGGAATATTTGTAAATTTTCTGAATGTTCAAAAGACCACAAGACAAAAAATTCCGTTTGGAATCGCACAAATCGGAAAAGCATTCCGTAACGAAATTGTAGCGCGGCAATTTATCTTTCGAATGAGAGAGTTTGAACAAATGGAAATGCAATTTTTTGTCAAGCCAGGAGACGAAATGAAATATTACGAATCATGGAAATCTCAACGCATGAAGTGGCACCTGGCACTAGGCACAGGGGCAAATAAACTCCGATTTCATGATCATGAAAATCTTGCACATTATGCCAATGCGGCCGTTGACATTCAATTTGCCTTTCCTTTTGGCTTCAAGGAATTAGAAGGCATTCATTCCAGGACAGATTTTGATCTAAAGAATCATCAGTCGTTGTCAGGCAAGAAGTTGCAGTTTTTTGACCCTGAAACCAATGAAAGTTATATTCCCTATGTTGTTGAAACATCCATAGGATGTGATAGAATGTTTCTCGCAATACTGAGCGAAGCATATACTGAAGAAATGGTTCCGGATGCGGAGGGGGCAGAAGCCCAAAGAGTTTTGTTAAAATTGCATCCGGCACTTGCGCCGATTAAGTGCGCCGTGTTGCCATTATTAAAAAACAAACCAGAATTGGTTGAAAAGGCCAAAAAAATAATGGACGAACTTAAAATATCTTTTTTGTGTGCTTATGACGACAAAGATGCTATAGGAAGGCGGTACAGACGCCAGGATGCCCTTGGAACACCGTATTGTATCACGATTGATTTTGATACGCTCGAGAACAATACTGTAACAATGCGCGAACGGGATAGCATGACGCAGACGCGCATCCCTATTGATGAACTCACAAAGACAATCGAAGACAAAATATCCTGGAGGAACCTCTTTAAATAAATTAAATTCTAATTCAGGAAAGTGATATCGCCGTGCAAGTGGTGCCGTATTTTTGCGGGATGATCCGCGAAATAAAAGTCTTCAATAGTCTTAAGAAAGAAAAAGAAGTATTCCAACCGATTCAACAAGGTCGTGTAGGTATGTATGTGTGTGGACCCACTGTATATAGTGATGTTCATTTGGGTAACTGCCGAACATTTGTTTCTTTTGATATTATTTACAGATATCTGATGTATTGCGGATATAAAGTACGATATGTAAGAAATATTACGGATGTCGGCCATTTGCTGGATGACGGCGAAGACAGAATGTCCAGGGGCGCCAAGCTGGATCAGTTAGAGCCAATGGAAGTGGCACAGCGGTACACTATTGGTTTTCATGATATGATGAGAATATTCAACACCAAATCTCCATCAATCGAACCACGAGCAACGGGACACATCATTGAACAGGTGACGATGATCCAGGATATACTAGACCGGGGTTTTGCTTATGTCAAGGATGGCTCAGTATACTTTAACACACCAAAATTTATTGAAGCTGGTTACCCATACGGGGCATTAAGTGGCAGGGTCATAGAAGAGCTACTCACTGAATCAAGAGACAATCTTAAAAATCAGGATGAAAAAAATCACCCTTCGGATTTTGCCTTATGGATCAGGGCATCGGAGGAACATCTGATGCGATGGCCATCTCCATGGTCAGTGGGATTTCCTGGCTGGCATCTGGAGTGCTCCGCCATGAGTACTAAATATTTGGGGCAGGAGTTTGATATTCACGGAGGAGGAAATGATCTTAAATTTCCACATCATGAAAACGAAGTAGCACAGTCGATGGGAGCCTGCGGGAAGGCCCCGGCACACTATTGGCTTCATACCAACATGCTTCTGCTTAATGGCAGGAAAATGTCCAAAAGTGAAGGAAATACGATTTCTCCCACGGAACTTTTCTCCGGAAATTCTCCGCATATCAGCAAAGGATTCAGTCCGATGACCGTAAAATTTTTCTTCCTTCAGGCACATTACCGAAGCCCTCAGGACATTACGGACGAGGCATTAAAGGCAGCTGAAAAAGGCTTTCGAAGGTTAATGGAGGCCCTCAGGACCATCGATCAATTTGATGGACAATTTTCTGCTGAGAGAGGTCGTCGAGACGGAGAAATATCAGGAATTATTGAAACATGTCTTTCCCATATGGACGATGACTTTAATGTCCCCAATGCCCTGGCCTCTGTCTTTGAGCTAGTCAGCCTGATAAACTCAATTAAAGACGGACATATTCCGGCAGGAGAAATCAGCCATAATTCCTGGCAAGCATTAAAAGAACACCTTGGACTTATGACCAGCCAGATTTTTGGTGTCTATAATGATCTCGACGAATCTGGTTCTAAATCAGTTGACAGGCTCATGAACCTGATACTTGAATTAAGGGCAGATGTGCGGGAGCGCAAGGACTGGGTGGCATCCGACAAAATCCGAGACAGTCTCAAAGAAGCGGGTATTTTAGTAAAAGACGGCAAAGAAGGTACCGAATGGAGCTTTATCTGATCATGTTATGATTAGAAGCGATAAGCATATCTGGGCAGTTCTGGTACTCATTTTTCAGGCTTGTCAGCACCCTAAATGCTACGAAGTTGGTGATTTTTTTCCGCCATTTATAAATATGGAATGGATTCAAAGTCCACCCCTTAAGACAGAAGACTTAAAGAACAAAGTCGTATTAATTCGTTGGTGGACTGACGAATGTGTTTTTTGCTCAAACTCAGCGGATGCTTTAAATGAATGGTATAACCGATATCATGATCAGGGCCTTGAAATTCTGGGAATCTATCACCCCAAGCCAATTGACAGACAACCCACCGTCGAAGATGTTCGAAGTTTTGCCAGAAACAAAGCATTTTTGTTTCCAATCGGATTGGATATGAGCTGGAAAAACCTTGCAAAAGTCTGGCTTAGTTGCGGAGAAAAACCATTCACTTCGGTTAGTTTTCTCCTTGATAAAAACGGTAAGATCGCCTACATCCATCCGGGTGGTGAATATCACAGTGCAAAGGCAGAGGGACATGAACAATGCAACCTAGAATATAGCAGAATCGATAGTATTATTAAGGTCATGCTCAATCAACCCATAATAAAATAATTTTATTAAATTTACTCGGAGTATTTCCGATATTTACCTTTGGCAAGTGCTAACCTATGAAAAACAATATACTTTTCCACGATCCTTCAGGAGCAATACAAACGCAGCTAAAGAACGTCGCGCAAATCAATGGCAATTCATATTCTTTTAGACCTGGAGAAACGATTTTGCAATTCGTCAGAAGACATTTCGAAAAGGATACAATTCCAACATTATGCGATGCCAAGAATTTGGAACCATTTGGGTCTTGTCGAGTCTGTACAGTTGAGGTCAGCCGTTCAGGAATTAGTGGTTGGCGTACAGTAGCTTCATGTCATACACCGGTTGAGGAAGGAATGATGATTCAAACAGAGTCTCCACAAATTCAAAAGCTAAGAAAGAATATTATTGAGTTGGTACTTACAGATCACCCGCTTGATTGCCTAACCTGTGAGGTTAACGGGAATTGCGAGTTGCAGGATACCGCAGCAAGAGTAGGTATCCGAAAGGTCAGATACCCGGAAGGAAAGAATCATCTGAGCAGGCCGAAGGACCAGTCTCATCCATATATGACCTCAGACTTGAGCAAATGTATCATGTGCTATCGTTGTGTGAGAGCATGTGATGAGATTCAGGGGCAACTTGTGTTAAGCGTCATGGGAAGAGGATTTGACGCGCAAATTATCAAAGGTGCGGATCAAAGTTTTTTTGATTCAGAGTGTGTCAGTTGCGGAGCTTGTGCACAGGCATGTCCCACCTCGGCAATTTCAGATGTATTTCAGTCCAAAGCACTTGTGGGTCAAGATAAAATCAGAACAGTATGCACATACTGTGGTGTTGGATGTAATCTGGAGGTAAGTGTAAAAAACAATGAAATATTAAGCATTCAAGCGCCTTCAGATGCAGAGGTTAACAACGGACACACCTGTCTGAAGGGCAGATTTGCATTTAAATTTTATAAGCATCCCGAGCGATTGAGGTTTCCAATGATAAGAAAAGACGGGGAGCTTCAAAAGGTAAGCTGGGACGAAGCACTGGATTACATTGCTAACCGGTTGAATGAGATCAAAAGCACGTACGGCCCAGAATCTATAGGGGGCATTTCCTCTGCACGATGTACGAATGAAGAAAATTACCTGATGCAGAAATTCATCCGCGCAGTCATCGGCACGAATAATATTGACGGATGTGCAAGAGTTTGTCATTCACCC
Organism: Saprospiraceae bacterium; assembly: GCA_019694255.1. Lineage (GTDB taxonomy): Bacteria > Bacteroidota > Bacteroidia > Chitinophagales > Saprospiraceae > Vicinibacter. Next base: position 2,626 of record JAIBCI010000086.1, on the reverse strand, counting down.
ACTGCTTTGGGAATGCAACGTACATTTGGAACCGGCGCAGCAACGAACTCCATTGAGGATCTCAAGCATACCAATGCTATTATGATCATCGGAGCCAATCCGACAGATGGGCATCCTGTTACTGGCGCCAAGCTGCGGCAATTTGCGATGAAGGGAAAAACGACCATTGTCATTGATCCCAGAAGAACCGAAATTGCAAAATATGCGACCCATCATCTTCAATTGCGCCCAGGTACAAATGTAGCTGTACTGAATATGATGCTCCATCACATCATCAAAGAGGACCTCACAGATAAGAATTTTATAGACAACAGGACCGAAGGATTCCAGGATTTTAAAAACAATATTCTATCACTTAATATCGAAGAATTAGAAAATATCTCTGGCGTAAAAAGTGAAGATGCAAGGACTGCCGCGATAGCTTATGCAACAGCAGGAAAGGCTATGAGTTTTCATGGATTAGGTGTTACGGAGCATTATCAGGGAACATATACGGTAATGTTGATTGCAGATCTGGCGATGATTACCGGCAACATCGGAAAACCCGGATGTGGCGTTAACCCTCTTCGCGGACAGAACAATGTACAGGGTATGGCAGATATGGGCGTTCAGCCATACCAGGGAGCAGGTTATCTTGATCTGACCCAGAAGGAAATTCAGGAAAAATACAGTAGATATTACGGGGCAAATGTGTCAGATAAAATCGGGCTTAAAATACCAGAAATGTATGATGCGGCACTTGATGGAAAGCTTAAGGCATTGTATGTTATCGGTGAAGACATGGCACAATCTGATCCAAATACCAACAAAGTGATTAGTGCACTAAAATCCTTGGATTTGTTGATTGTGCAGGAACTGTTTATGACAGAGACAAGCAAACTTGCACATGTTGTCTTGCCCGGCGCGTCTTTCTTAGAGAAAGAAGGAACATTTACAAATGGAGAGAGGAGAATTCAAAAGGTACAAAAGGTTGTTGAACCTATTGGAGAAGCCAGAGCAGATGGACAGATTGTCGTGGATATAATGAATCGAATGGGATATAAACAGGAAGATTATAGTGCGGAATCAGTTCTTAAGGAAGTGGCGGGAATAGTGCCATTCTTCGAAGGTGTTACCTGGGATAATTTGGGAATAAATGGCAAACAATGGCCCGTTCTCGCGGATGGAACGGATACGAAAATTCTACACACCAAAGAATTCAAAAGAGGAAAAGGAAAATTCGTATTCAAAGAATATGTTGAAACTCCTGAAATTCTTGAATATTCAGAAGAGTATCCATACATTTTGACCACAAACAGGGTATTGGAACATTATAATGCCGGAACAATGACCAGAAGAACCGGCAATAAAGATATCATTACAGAAGACATCCTGATGATCAACCCACAGGACGCCAAAGAGCATAAGATAGATTCTGGAGATATGGTTGAAATTGAATCCGCAAGAGGCAAGGTGCAGATTAAAGCCAATGTTACAGATGAAGTAAAACCTGGCATATTAAGTACAACATTTCACTTTCCGGAGCTGATGCTTAATATTGTTACTTCGGATGTTAGTGACGAAATCGCCAAATGTCCAGAGTATAAGGTCGTATGTGTAAGACTAAATAAGATTCCTGAAAGTGCATAATGGCTGCAAACAATTAGCACTAATAATATTAACAACTAGTTCAATAAGTTATGGAAGCCCTAACTTCATGACAATACATGACACGTGTAGAGGTGAATGTATTAGATCTTCGAATGTTAAAATAAATGCCCAACATGAATCATCTGCGGGATCAGACGACGGCAAAATAGAATTAACAATATCCGGGGTTAAGAATTATAAAATTAGCTGGACAAGTCAGGACAATATAATTATAAAAGAACGTGATGGAGTTAAAATTCTCACGAATTTAAAAAGTGGCACGTATTGCTACAAAATAGAAACCGAAGGGGGGTGTTATGTACAAAACTGTATAATGATTTGCCCTTATATTAAAATTGGTGCCGATAATCATATTGACCATATTAGTAATTGCGAAGGAAACAATGGCATACTCGTTTTCAAAAATATTAAAATAAATGGCGGAAACCTGCCTTATAAATATTTTAAACTAGATGACGAGGTTGGAAATGATCATTACGCTAATATTTCCAAGCGCGAAGTAAAATTCACAAATTTGCATGCCGGAAAATACGTTTTTGGCATAGTTGACAAACTTGGTTGTACAGGTCGCTCAAATGATACAGTGGAAATAGGCCCTACTTTCAGTATTGAAATTAAGAAAAGTAACAAAACAGTCTCTAATGAATTAGTAATTCAGATGAAGACCAATATCAAAAATGAAACATTTGAGTTATATCGATTTGACGAAGTATCGGAGAATGAAACAATCATTAATTTCAACCGAAAGCTAAAAGTAAAAACCAATCTGGAGAATCGTTTTTGTTTTGCTGTCTATGGAATTAAATCAAATTGCCGAATTGATACTTGTTATCAAGTCCGATGAATAAGGTATCCGTCCAATAAACTGCCTATATGCCTGGAATAGAACAGGTAATAGCTTTGCGAGAAATAGGAAAATGATGACAAAGCAAGAGATTGAACTTCTTAGAGAGGAGTTAGCTGGCAGTGCGCTGAG
>JAIBCI010000067.1 GCA_019694255.1 Saprospiraceae bacterium | reverse complement strand
CTGGATGTCATTATCGTCGTAAAGAGCTTCCTGCGCAGGATAGGAAGACTGAGCGGCAAACTGCACGGCATCCTCAATTTCTGCATGGATACGGTCCTTGATTGCCTGCAATTCGGGTTCTGAAGCTATTTTTTCATTGATAATCCGGGATTCTGTAACCAACACCGGGTCGAGCGTCTTGTAGTGCTCCACCTCTTCCTTGCTGCGGTAATTACCAGGATCGGATACGGAATGCCCTCGGTAACGATAAGTCTTGATTTCCAGGAAATACGGACCCTGCCCGCTGCGACACCAAGCTGCAGCTTCTTCAAGTGCAAGGTGAACAGCTACCGGATCCATTCCGTCTACAGCTTTGGAAGGCATATCAAAAGCGGAGCCAATCTTGTAAAGGTCTAGCACATTACTTGTCCTCTCGACACTGGTTCCCATAGCATATCCGTTGTTTTCCACGATATAAATGACCGGCAACTTCCAGGTCATGGCCATGTTGAACGACTCGTAGAGGGCTCCCTGACGCGCTGCGCCATCTCCAAACATTGTTACACAAATCAGTCCGCTATTGCGGTATTGTTCCGCAAGTGCAATGCCTGTTCCAATGGGAATCTGGGCGCCAACAATTCCATTACCTCCAAAAAAACGGTGCTCTTTGGAAAAAAAGTGCATACTTCCTCCTTTGCCTTTGACGCAACCGGTCTCTTTGCCATAAAGTTCAGCCATACAGGCCCGGCTTGAGATCCCGCGGCTTAAAGCAATTCCGTGCTGACGATACGCCGTAACCAGTGCGTCTTCTTTGCGGATCGCACTGACAAGGCCGGCTGCGATGGCTTCTTGCCCAATGTAAACATGGCAAAACCCGCGGATTTTTTGTTGTGAATACATCATCAGCGTTTTTTCCTCAAATTTTCTGATCCGGTACATTGTTTCGAACCACGTAAGCCAGGTCTTTTTATCAAAAACCGGCTGGGTTGAAGTTTTGCTTTTTCGAGAAGATTCGGTTTTAGTGACCACCTGCGGCATCCTGCTATTTTTGTGCAAAATTAACCGAAACCAGCTATTTTCGCAAGCTCCAAATCAGCATGCTGCTCCGACACCTGGAACTCGCCAATTACAAAAACTTTGAGAAGCTTGTTATAGAGCCTTCTGAAGGTTTGCAATGTATTATTGGGCCGAACGGTTCGGGCAAGACCAATCTGCTGGATGCTATCTACTATTCATGCATGGCGCGGAGTTTTTTTCACCTTTCCGACAGAAATAATATGCGCTACGGAAGTCAATTCTTCAGGTTGATTTCATACTGGTCCGACGGAGACAGGGATCATGAGCTTATTATTCGGCGCAGTGCTTCCGAGCGTGTCATATCTTGGAATGGTATGGAAAGCGATCGGAGCGCTGATCACCTGGGGCGTCTTCCGGTTGTCATGATCGTCCCCAATGATGCCTATACACTTTTGGCTGAATCGGAAGAGCGAAGAAAACTCATTAATCAGACATTGGTACAAACCAATCCTTCCTATTTCCGGGCTTTGGCCGAATATCACCGTCTCCTCAATCAGAAAATGGCACTGCTCAAAGCAAGCAGATCGGGCACAAGAACGGATCATGCTTTACTGGATACCTATGACCACTCAATGGTACAGCCGGCTACCCTGATTCATGAAGCGCGAAAGAACTTTTGTAGTGAAATAGCCCCGGATCTTGAATCAATGGGATTAGCCATCAGCCAAAACGCGCAAAACTGCAGTTTAAGCTATCAGTCAGACTTCGGCATTGGGCAGGCAGCTGAACGCTGGGCCGAGGATCGTTCGCGCGATCTCCTTGCAGGGAGGGTTCACTCTGGCATACACCGGGACAAAATTGAATACCAATTCAATGGTCAGTCGCTCAAGAATTATGGTTCACAGGGACAGATTAAAACTTTTGTCATGGCGTTACGGCTCGCACAAGTCCAGTATTTGCGCAAGCACACTTTGACCGAGCCTATCCTGTTGCTGGATGATTTGTTTGCAAAACTGGATGAAGACAGGGTGAAACAACTGGTGAATCTGGTGCAGAAGATTGGGATCAGCCAGTGCTTTATAACAGACACCCATTTGGATCGTGCGAGAAACCTTGTGATGCAAAATCCAGTTCGCGGGAAAGTTTTTACATTTGAGGGAGAAAAACTGAGCACCTATGTCTAAGTCACATGAACAAACCATCCGCGAGGCGCTCAGGGAATTTTCAGAGCAAAAAAAATTCAAACAAAAACTCAACTTGAAAAAACTGGAGACGATCTGGATCGAGTCTTTTGGATCGCTTGCCGGTGCATATACAGAGAAGATTACCTTTCATAAAGGGATATTGTGTATTCATACCAGTTCATCTTCACTTCGAAAGGAATTACTGATTAATAAAAAACTAATACTTCAACAACTCAACAAGCAGTTGACTGAAGATGAAAAATTAGAAGATATCGAATTTCGCTAAATATTCACAAATTTGAATTTGGATGTGAAATTTATCAACGATTGAATTATGTGTGTGTTAAAAATTTTATATAATTAAAAACAAAAAAATATGGATTTGATGTCAATGCTTCAACAGCAACTATCTGGTGACACCTTACGCAGTATCAGTCAACAGGTTGGAGCCAGCGAAGAACAAACAACGCAGGCCAGCAACGGAATTTTTGCAGCACTGTTGGGTGGATTAGCCAATAATGCTTCAACTCCGCAAGGTCTTCAATCGCTAAGTTCTGCTTTGGACAAGGATCATGACGGAAGCATACTGGACGACTTGCTGGGTATTGTAACCGGTAGCAACAATGCTAACCCAAGAGCGACCAACGGAGCCGGAATGCTGGGACACATTCTTGGAAACAACCAGGAGCAAGTTGCACAACAGATAAGCCAAAGTTCCGGGCTGAACATAGGGCAAATTATGAAACTGATGCCAATTCTTGCACCAATCGTCATGGCGGTTATTGGAAGAATGAAAAACAACGCCGGCAACGCCAATGGCGGAATGTCAGGAAGTGCTATGTTCGACCTGGCAAAGATCTTGATGGGTTCGGCACAATCGGCGGCCAGTCAAGGAGGTTTTGGTGATCTGATAGGATCCGTTTTGGGTGGCGTGATGGGTCAGCAGGCACAATCGGCACAGCAAGCGCCCGCCGGTGGAGGACTGCTCGGTACCATCTTCGGCAAGCTCTTTAAGAAATAAGTGGGAGCATTTTGATGCCGACTTGCTTGGTACAATTACGATTGCTTTAAGTAATTACATTCAGTCCGGGTCGAATCCCGGACTTTTTTTTATCAAAAAGATTATCGTATTTGAACGAAAATCATCGCAACGTGAAAACTTTAAAATGAAACTTCTTTCAATCTTTTTTGAATTTTTTATAAAAAGAAATTCTTTGCCATGTTATGTAAAAAGATATTTACATAGATTTTAATGCTGCCTTAATACATCCTATGTAATTTAAAGAACTTGCTTAACTTCAAAAAATTGGTGTACTCTAATATAGGTGGTATCATCAATTAAGAAATACAAAAATTTTAAGCGCAACTTCTATGGCTAGACAAACTTGTTGAAACAAGCTTGAATTAATAAAGTTGGAGCACATTTCCATCAACCTTTATTCGTGAAATATTTCATTAGCTCATAAATGCATCGTCCATAAAGCGCAACACCAAATTCGTGGCTGCGACATCAAAGGATACCAATAAATTAAAGATTAACTAGAATTTCCGGAGATCAGTCAAATGACTGGTTGGCAGTAGAGGATTGCTCTACGAGTTCCTGATACTCAATAGGGGAGAGGCCATCCATGCAATAATGTATCGGGTTGACTGGTTTCTCATGGAACCAAACTTCATAGTGGCAGTGTGGTCCTGTGGACAGTCCTGAATTGCCAATTGTACCAATTGCTTCCCCTTTCTTGATAATTTGTCCGGGACGGACTTTGACATTCTGCATGTGTGCATAGAGTGTCTTGTAGCCAAATCCATGATCAATCAGCACGGATCTACCGTACCCTGAAGCCTTGTTTTCAATGCGAACGACTTTTCCATCTCCGGTCGATTGAATTGGAGTCCCAATAGGCGCAGTAAAATCTATGCCGGTATGCATTTTATTGATTTTGTGGACAGGGTGGAGTCTTATCCCGAATCCGGAGAGCTGTTGTACATCACGTGCCAGATGATCCAGTCTTACAGGCTTGATTGAAGGGATGCTCGCGAGCATTTTCTCTTTGGTCTTGGCTTCACTTTCGACTTCGTCAATACTTTTACTCAAAAGATAAACCTGCCGTTCAAGCTGGTCAACATAGTTCTTTGCCTCCGACATATTGGATCCTCCGGAAAGCATCCATTTAGAACTCTCATTGGGATCATGGCCGCCGATACCGGCTTTCCACATTCCCGGATCAATTGGATCCATACCAAGCAGGACGCGGTGTATCTTGGCATCTCTGTTCTGAAGGTTTTGAATAATCTTGTCTGCACGTTCGACCTGCGATTTGAGGGTTGCAAACTGATAATCTTTCTGGTTAAGTTCCTTGAGAAGGGCTTTTTCTTTCGGTGTAGGGAAATACTCCGAGATCATAAAATACAATAGCGCTGCACTTACTACCACTGCAGAAACGAACCCAACAACCCTTAACAGAATGCTTTTTGTGGTCAGACTGACCTTCTCAAACTGAAGCGTGTGGGGATTATATACATATTTCTCAAACCTCAAGTTCTACTTGTCTATTTTGCCCTACTTTTGCGGACGGTTAGAAATTCAGATTTTGTTTGTTGCTACAAAGTTATTAAAATTCTTGAAAATCGTCAATCATTCATCATAATTTAGTAATATATAACATATTTAAATGTATAAAATATTTATATATAGCGATTTATAAAAATATCATATTTGCCTGTCTCCGCTAATGCGTTGGCAGATAACCTATTATGACCCATGGATTCCAAAACGATCAGACACAAGTTTCTAAATTTTTTTCAGACCAACCAGCATCAAATTGTGCCTAGCGCACCAATTGTAGTTAAAAATGATCCAACCCTGATGTTTACCAATGCGGGTATGAATCAGTTCAAAGACATTTTTCTTGGAAACCAGAACGCTGTTAACACCAGGGTGGCAGACACGCAAAAATGCCTACGGGTCAGTGGCAAACACAATGATCTGGAGGAGGTAGGAGCGGATGGTTACCATCACACCATGTTCGAAATGTTGGGCAACTGGTCCTTTGGCGATTACTTTAAAGAAGAAGCGATTGCCCTTGCCTGGAAGCTTCTGACAGTGGAATATTCAATTGATCCGAAGAGACTTTTTGTCACCGTTTTCGGCGGGGATGAAAAAGATGGGCTTCAACCTGACAGTGAAGCGGCTACTTACTGGGAGAAGTGGGTGCCGAAATCAAGAATCCTATTCTGCTCCAAAAAAGATAATTTTTGGGAAATGGGAGACACCGGGCCATGCGGGCCTTGTAGTGAGATACATATTGACCTTCGACCAGATGAAGAATTTACCGAAGCCAGCGGTGCTGCACTGGTAAACAAGGGTGTGCCTGAAGTCATGGAAATCTGGAATCTGGTATTTATCCAATACAATCGTCGCGCTGATGGAAGTCTGCATGAATTGCCAGCTAAGCATATTGATACCGGAATGGGTTTTGAGCGGCTTTGTATGGTGCTCCAGCACAAAAATGCCTCCTATGACACCGACGTTTTCCGTCCATTGATCGACTACACCGCTACCTTCTGCAAAATTCCTTACAAGGGATCTTTTGATCCCGGCGAACGCTCGGATATGGCCATGCGCGTAATGGCAGATCACATAAGAGCGATAGCCTTCACCATCGCTGATGGAACCATACCGGCAAATTCAGGTCCTGGTTATGTGATTCGACGAATCCTCCGTAGGGCCGTGCGATACTACTATTCTTTTCTGCACCTCAGGGAGCCATTTCTCTGGCGTCTGGTTCCCATCCTCACCCAACAAATGAGCGATTTTTTTCCCGAAATCAAGGCGCAGAATGAATTTATTGTTAAGTTTGTTCGTGAAGAAGAAAGTTCATTCTTAAAAACGCTCGAAGGTGGCCTTAAAAAACTGGATCAACTGCAGATCAACGATAGCAGACTGAAAGGAGATATCGCATTTGAATTGTATGATACATTTGGATTTCCTTTTGACTTAACAAGGTTGATCGCCGCTGAAAAAGGTTGGGATGTAGATGAAGAAGGATTTAACCTCGAATTGTCCCGTCAGAAAGAGCGTTCACGCGCAGATGCCAAAAAAACTTATTCTGATTGGCAAGTGCTTGTTGAAGGCAGTTCCAAATTTGTTGGATATGACCAGCGTCATGTCGATGATACCCGTCTGCTTCGTTATCGGCATCTCGATACCAAGGGGGAGACCCTTTACCAACTGGTCCTTGACACCACGCCATTTTATCCGGAGGGAGGAGGACAAGTCGGAGATAAAGGCATTCTGTGTTTTGGTGAGCAGGAAATTAAAGTGGTCGATACAGTCCGGGAGAATGACCTTATTCTGCACATAACAGAGGAATTTCCGGCTCATCCGCAAGCACCGGTCCGGGCCATAATTGAAAGAGAAAGAAGGGAATGGATTACACGAAACCATACCGCCACACATCTGCTTCATGCCGCACTTCGAAAAGTGCTGGGTACCCATGTACAACAAAAAGGATCATTAGTACATCAGGATTATCTGCGTTTTGACTTTTCACATTTTCAAAAAGTGAACGCCGAAGAGATCCGAGCTATAGAAAGCATGGTCAATCAAAAGATCAGAGAAAATATTGCCATTCGTGAAGACCGAAACCTGCCGATAGAAGAAGCGCGTAAGGCTGGAGCGATGATGCTTTTCGGCGAAAAATATGGTGACCAGGTTAGGATGATCACTTTTGACCCAACTTATTCAATTGAACTATGCGGAGGATGCCACGTTCGTCAGACGGGTGATATCGGTTTTTTTAAAATTGTCGCCGAGTCTGCCGTCGCCGCGGGTGTACGAAGAATTGAAGCGGTCAGTGCCAATGGTGCAGAAAAATTTGTAACGGGTCTGCAGGAAGAGCTTCAGCAAATCAGGCAATTACTCAATAATCCCGCGGATTCTTTTCAGCATATACGCTTACTTCTGGAAGAACAAAGGATTCTTCAGAAAGAAATCAACGAACTCAGATCGCGCGAAGCCATGTCTCTCAAGAGCGAATTGATAAATTCATTTCAGCCATTGAATGGAATCAAATTCCTTTCTAAGCGCATTCCGGTTGAGGATGGTAAACTTGCGAAAAATCTGATCTATGCTGTTGGAAAGGAGATCGAAAATGCAGTTATTGTATTTGGATATGTTGAGAAAGACAAACCCAACATCATGGTCTACATTGATGAAAAACTGACCAACACGGGTGCATTCAATGCGTCTGTTCTGGTACGTCAGCTGGCAAAGCATATTCAAGGCGGCGGCGGAGGACAAGCGTTTTTTGCGACAGCCGGGGGAAAGGACACTTCCGGACTCGACAAAGCACTTGAAGAAGCCAAATCTGAGCTAATAAATCAAATGAAAGCCTGAGTTATGAGGATTTTCTTGATGCTTGCGATATTTGGCATATTTGTGCTTTTTAATCTGTACATCAGGGTGCGGACAATGAACTTTTACAGGCAATTGGTAAGAAACAGAATTCAATTCAATTTCGCCGACATGTTCAACCGCAATAAATGGGATTCTGTATTGGAAAAATATCCTCAACATCAGGAACTGATGAATCGTTTTAGGGTTCATATTATCAATACAGGCGCTTTATTTGTCAGCTCTGTTTTTCTCGTCATCTTTCTTTTGATCATCTTTAGACACAACTAGATGAAATCACCACTAAAAGTCGGTCTTGCGGGTTTGGGACACCTGGGCAAAATTCATCTGAAGTGTCTAATGCAGGTTCCCGAAATTGAAGTGGTTGGTTGTTATGATACCGATGGGTCCGCAGGCGAAGAACTCCTACGTGAACAAGGTGTAAGACGATTTCACAATATTAGTGAGCTGATCAGCCATTGTGAAGCGCTCGATATTGTAACGCCAACAATGACGCACTTTGAAATCGCACAGCAGGCTATTCGCCAGGGCAAGCATTGTTTTATCGAAAAACCAGTAACGTCTACCCTTAAGGAAGCATATGCGCTTGAACTTTTGCAAAAAGAGTTCAAAGTCAAGATTCAAATCGGGCATGTTGAACGTTATAATCCTTGTTTCGTAGCGGTGTTCCCGTATATAAAAAATGCCAGGTTTATAGAAGCACATCGATTATCGCAATTCAATCCAAGAGGCACTGATGTCTCTGTTGTACACGATCTGATGATTCATGATCTTGACCTCATCAGCCTGATCGCTCAAAGCGAGCCCGTTGATATCCGGGCAAACGGAGTTCGTATTGTGAGTAAATCAGCAGACATTTGTAATGCAAGGGTAGAATTTGAAAGCGGGCTGGTTGCGAACATCACAGCGAGCCGAATTTCCATGAAGCAAATGCGCAAACTGAGGATATTTCAGAATGATGCGTATATCAGCCTTGACCTTGCCTCGAAAGAAGCGCAAGTGATTTCGCTTCTCGACAATCAGGAAGACAATACCCTTGAATTGGATACCTACCAGGGGAAAAAATATATCAAGCTCCAGGAACTCGAAATAGATAGCAGTAATGCCATTGTCGATGAACTTCGTTCCTTTGCCAAATGTATCCTTGAAGACAAAGTTTGTGATGTTAGTTTGCAGGATGGTATCCGTGCGTTGAGTTTGGTTGAATCCATTAACAAAATGATCAATGAATAGGACTGGACGGTTGTTTATACTCATTTCATTGGTGATTTATGGATGTGTCGATCATTCCGAAGTGACCGTGCCTGCTTACCTATTTATCCCTGCCATTGAAATGACGACAGTAAAAGTTGAAGGAACTGCTTCACAGTCATTTCGCGACGCATGGGTGTATGTTAATGATACCTTTGTTGGAGCCTATGCAACACCTTGCAAAGTTCCGGTTACAATATTGGGTAATGTTGAAGTTAAAGTCTATGCGGGAATTCGAGAGAACGGGATGATTACCCATCCAACGCGATATTCCATGACCGCTCCGTATAGCGAAACGCTTGTGCTGGAACCCACCAGAACAGATACTGTTCGCCCCATTGTCCATTATTATGCACAAAATGTTTTTACTTTTAATGAAACATTTGATGGCAGTCATTTTTTTAAATCAGACAGGGATGGTGATGCATTTACACAAATTACGCTCACTGCGCAAGATCAGGCTTTCGAAGGAAGAAATTCTGGCGAGATCATACTGACCAAAGATCATCCGTTGCTCATTGCAGAATATGATATTGCGCGCGCCGTTCCGGTGACTCCAAACCAGGTTTATATCGAACTCAATTACAAGAGCGATGTTGAATTTTATGTAGGATTTTATGGATACACTCCGGGGCTCAGTCCAAGAGATTATGTGCTCGGTAAAATCAGACCCAAAGATAGTTGGAATAAAATTTATTTCAATTTTACACCCTACATCAATGAATGCACGTGTACAGATTATCGGGTCGCCGTCTACGCAGCATATGACACAGCAGTGGCAAAGACCATTCAACAAGTAAATCTGGACAACTTTAAGTTAATTCATCAATGACTAGTCGTGCCAATATTTTGTACATCATCTTCGATTTGGCGATCGTAGCGGCACTGTGGTACTTATTTTGTCAAAATTTGATTGAGAATGGTTTTATGGTATCCAGGTTAGATGCCGCGCAACGGTATTGCTGGCTTGGCATTGTACTCATTCCCTCCTTGTGGGGGGTGATTAATTTCTTATCGTCCCAGTATCGTAATATCTACCGGTTAAGCCGATGGACTATTGCGGTTAGCACTTTTGGAAATTCGGTTGTTTTCTCAGCCATAATTCTTGTTGGTGTTTATCGTATGGACGCATCATTTGTCAAAATGAGCGAAGTAGGACTACTCATCAATGCATTCCTGATTTTTGTATTGCTGACTGAAGCCTATAGACTTATCGTTCTCTCTTTTGCCAGCAGGCAACTGAGGGAAGGCAAAGTGGGGTTCAATACGATTATTATCGGGGGCGATCAAAAGGCACTTGAGTTATTACTGGAGATCAGATCGTACCGTTATAGTCTGGGTCATCGTTTTATTGGCTACCTGGATAGCAATGGCGGGGAGGAGCATGATCTTGGAGGGCAATTGCCGCACCTCGGACACTTACGCGATCTCAGGAATATTTTAGAACAAAATAAAGTTGAAGAGGTGCTCATCGCCATTGAATCAACCGAACATGGCAAACTAAAAAACATTTTAGACATCCTGTTTGAATTCGGCGATAACCTGATTATCCGCACGATTCCGGATACATATGACATTTTGCTAGGTACGGTAAAGATGAATTACCTCTATGGGGCTGTATTGATTGAGATAAGAAAGGACATTATGCCTTTATGGCAGCAGTATATTAAGCGATTAATGGATATAATACTGAGCTTTTCTGTGCTGGTAGTCTTTTCACCGGTGATCCTGCTGATCATTATCCGAACGGCTTTTGCCAACAACGGAAAAGTCCTTTATTCCCAAGAACGAATTGGTCAGTACGGCAAGTCCTTCCTTATACTAAAGTTTCAATCGATGGTAAATGAAGCAGAAGCCACAGGGCCTCAATTATCCAGCGACAGCGATCCGCGCGTTACATCCTGGGGAAAGATCATGCGGAAATGGCGTCTGGACGAGATACCTCAATTCTACAATGTGTTGAGAGGTGATATGTCATTGGTGGGGCCACGCCCTGAGCGTAGGTATTTTATTGATCAGATCATACAACGCGCACCGCACTACAAACATCTTTTGAAAGTTCGTCCGGGTATTACATCCTGGGGACAGGTTAAATATGGCTATGCCTCGAGCATTGATGAAATGATCCAGCGTCTGAAGTATGATATCCTTTATGTTGAGAATATGTCCCTTAGCCTCGATTTTAAGATCATTTTTTACACAGTCCTGGTCTTGTTCCAGGGCAAAGGAAAATAACGAACCTGAAATGGACAGAATTTCCCGTATGTTTCTAACCAATTGATTTAAATAGAATTGTGTTTGTCATTTGTTGATTTTTCAGAGTCTTAAAATTTGTACTGAAAGGAGTAATTTTGCGGCAATTAAGAGATATGGGAAGAGTCATTACTTTAAGAGAGGCGATAAGGGAAGGAATGTGCGAAGAAATGCGCCGTGATCCCAATGTGCTATTGATGGGAGAGGAAGTAGCCTTATACAATGGAGCGTATAAAGTTAGTAAGGGAATGTTGGACGAATTTGGCCCCAGACGCGTCATTGATACGCCCATTGCGGAATTGGGATTCGCAGGAATTGGCGTAGGGGCAGCCATGAACGGGCTTCGACCAATTGTGGAGTTTATGACATGGAACTTTGCCGTACTTGCTTTTGATCAGATTGTTAACAATGCGGCCAAGACGCTTACACAGTCTGCAGGTGAATTCAGGTGCCCGATAGTTTTCAGGGGGCCATCCGGAAGCGCGGGACAGCTGGCACAGCAGCACTCCCAGAGTTTCGAATCATGGCTGGCTAATTGCCCAGGTTTAAAGGTTGTCTCATGTATTGATCCCCATGACGCCAAAGGACTGATAAAATCGGCAATCATTGATGACGACCCGGTCTGCATCATGGAATCTGAGATTATGTATGGACTCGAAGGTGAGGTCCCAGAGGAAGAATTTTACGTTCCGATTGGTGTCGCTGCCGTACGTCGTCAGGGCAGTGATGTGACGATTGTTTCTTTCAACAAAATGATGGAAGTTGTCAAGATTGCAGCCATCGAACTTGAGAAACAAGGAATTTCAGCTGAGGTCATTGATCTAAGAACTATTCGCCCGCTGGATTATAACACCGTGATTGAATCTGTCAAAAAGACGAACCGCCTGGTGGTCGTTGATGAAAGCTGGCCTCTTGCAAGTATATCAAGTGAGATCGCCTACATGGTACAAAAGCGTGCGTTTGACTATCTTGATGCGCCGGTAGTAAGGGTCAATGCTGCGGATACCTCACTGGGTTATGCGCCGACCTTTGTTGAAGAATTTCTTCCCAATCCGCAACGTGTCATTCAAGCGGTAAAGCAGGTTATGTATAGATAATTTTTCCGTCGGGTGTTATTTGAATAAAAGGACAGCTACGCCTGCTACAATTAACAAAGTACCAACAATTACTTTGGTATTCAGTGGTTCTTTAAGTACTAAAAAAGACAAGACTAAAGTGATGACAATGCTTAATTTGTCAATGCTGGCCACGTAACTGACAAGCCCGTCTTTCATGGCCCTATAGTAAAAAATCCAACTCAGCGAAGTGGTAATTCCTGAGCCAATCAACAATAGCAAATCATGGTTTGTGATATTCTTAAATGCACTGCTCCGATGATTCCAAATAAGCACACCAATGACTATGAATGCAATCGTGAACACCCTTATTGAGAGCGCCTGGTCAGCATTCAACTGACTCATCCCAAATTTTGCCAGCACCGAAGTCAATCCGGCAAAAATTGCAGAAAACAATGCATACCAAATCCATGTTTCCATTTTATTTTTTCGCTTTTGGTTTTTTGTAAAAAAAAAAGCCTGATACAGGATCAGGCTTCTAAAAAATATTTGAAAAAACTCATTTAGTTCTGCCGATACAGCCTTCCATTCTCTTCTACTACAATATAAGCTTCTTTGAAACCTCGTTCTCTCACTTTATCCAAAGCCGTTATCGCTTCTGACGGTGTATTAAAAGAACCCAATACAATGATGGTCCATCCATTTTTTGTCCAGTGTTCGATTTTGCCAAGGTCATTTATTTTACTACTGTCAAACCAATCAGGAGCCTTGAACTCTGCAACACGTATTTTTAATTTACCTTCTGCTGGTTCAGCCGTGGCGTTGGCAAAATCGGCATTTGATTTATATATCAGTATGCAGCGGCCTTCGGTAGGGATATCTGCAACTACAAAAAGATCTTTGAACCCGTTTTTACGGAGAACTTTCATTAGTGCAAGGGCCTCATTCAGATTATTGTAACCACCGATTCGCACCTTGGTTAAATTGCCTTCAATTGTTTTGTACACATTGCCGTATTTTGTATAATTCTTTAGTCGCGCCTCTGCAGCAGCAGTATAGTTTGACATAGCGGCAATTTGAACAAAATAAAGTTTTGTGTTTTGCACTTCTTTCGGTAAGAAACCAATAGCAGGATCGTCAACGCTTTGCAAAATATTATCATTCTGATAGCTTACTTCTTCCTGCGGGCTAAGCAGTAATGCAGATTTGATACCAACGTCTTCTGAAGAAATAGCCTGAATTTCCGGGTTATTTGATTTTAAAAGCAGGCGAGATGTTTTGCAAATATCTCTTCCATCACTGGAATTGCCTCTGTTGGAGTTAAAGTAACCGTCGTTATTTTTATCTAGTATGAAGTTATAGTCGTCTGAAGCTGAGTTGACACAGCTTCCCAGATTTTGAATATCAGACCAGGCCAGACCAAGTTGATTTGTCCGGAATACATCAAATCCTCCGAATCCCTTGTGCCAGTCCGAGGAGAAGAAAAGGTCGCCAGATTTGTAGAAAGGGCAAATTTCATTTCCAGGAGTATTGATTATTGCGCCGAGATTAACTGGGCTGGTCCATTGCTGCTTAATTTTGTGACTGACGTATAAATCATAGGATCCAAAGCCTCCAGCCATATTGGATGAAAAGTATAAAGTATTACCATTATTGGCGAGACTGGGATAACAAACAGAGTAAGAAGGATTATTATAGGGAAAGGCCGTGACTGAGGACCAATTGCCTTGGTCATCGACTGCTGCAAAATAGATTTCCCGATTAATGATCTCAGCGGAAGATCCGTTGGAATGTATTGCTCCGGATTGACTATAGGCAACCTGATTTCCATCTTCATTGAAGGAAAGATTGGTGTTTTCAAGGCTATGGGTGCCAAGAATTTCCTGTAGTTTTTTGGAGGATGTAGCGGATTTAACGGTCAACACTGGCGCAGAAGGGTTTGCCTTGACAGCCTCTTTAAGAACTATTTTATCAAGTTCTTTGGAATTGGTTATGACTTCATCCTTGTAGACGATGGCCTGGTTGCTGCGGTCTTTGAGATATTCAAGCTCGCAGTTTTTGGACTTTCCCAATTCCTGAAGGGCAAAGTCACAGGCGGCTGCGTTTTGAATTCCTAAGGCTTTATTGTACTGCGCGTATCGCAGGTATTGCTCTTTGGCGAGTTTGAATTCTGATTCTGTCCTTAAAATATCACCATATTCCAGAATTGCCACTGGATTAACCGGATCTGTATAGCTTAATTTGCCATAAATCGTTAACGATTGGGTAATTTGTCCGTTATTCCTATAGGCACGGGCAAGTTCCAATTCAATATTGGCGTCAAGAGGAAATTGGCTGTGCAGGTTTTCCAATAACTTTATTGCTTTGGCATACTGTTGATTGGATGCCAGTGATTTTGCTTTTTCCAGTTCAGTCTGACCAAACCCCCGAATTGGGATTATCAGCACCAGAAATAACAGAATTGCGTGAGTTTTCATATTGAGCTTTGAATTAAAAGTATTATAAATAAAGCGCTAATATATGTGATTTTTTTATATTTTGTTTATAAATGACGATTATTTTTAATATATATTGAATTAAATGACGCCTTGGTATGATCATTGCTGCTGGTTTAATTTTTCTGACATCAAATAATTTGGTTCTATGGTTCTCAGAGTTTTAATTGTTTCATGTTTTTGGACACTTTTAGCCTTGCAGACCTTTGGGCAGTCTCTGGATTACAGGCAGGGTGAAGTAATTGTTATGCTCAAGCCTGGTGCTTCTGTTTCCTCATTGATCCGACATACTTTGAATACCAGGATTCATACAAAGTCCCCTCTATCTGCTGAAAAACTGTCTGATCACATGAATATTTACCTGGTAAAATTCGACTTTGCCTCCCTTGGCGAAGATCAGCTGGTCCGTGAGTTCAAGGCCAATTCTAGTGTTCTGTTGGCTCAGAAAAATCACCTGATCCACGAGCGCAACATACCCAATGATACCTACTTCTTTCGGCAATGGCAACATTTCAATGATGGCAGCCTTGGAGGGGTCGCGGGGGCTGATTTCGGTACAACAAAAGCCTGGGATATAGCAACTGGAGGAATAACCGAACTGGGTGATACGATTGTTGTATGCGTAGTGGATGGAGGTCTGGAACAGACCCATGGAGACCTTAAAAGTAATATTTGGTATAATTACCGCGAAATACCTGCCAATGGAATTGATGATGACGGGAATGGCTATATTGATGACTATAAAGGTTGGAATACCTACAAATCAAATGACTCTATCGAAGTTAATAATCATGGCACCCAGGTGTCCGGAATTATTGGGGCCAAAGGAAATAACCGGATAGGCGTTGCGGGAGTGAACTGGAACGTTAAAATCATGATGGTACAGGGTGGTGGAGATGAAGCCAATGCAGTCCTCAGTTATAACTATCCCCTGCAAATGCGAAAGATGTATAACGAGTCAGGAGGTAAAAAAGGTGCGTACGTAGTCGCAACCAACAGTTCCTGGGGACGTGATTATGGAAAGGCTGAGGAATCTCCAATATGGTGCGCCATGTATGATTCATTGGGTAACGTTGGTATACTCAACGCTTGTTCAACAGCCAACCTGGATATCAATGTGGATCTGGAAGGGGATCTCCCGACGAATTGTGCAAGCGATTATCTGATTGGCGTCACCAACATAAATAACGAGGATCTTAAAGTGAGAAGGGCCGGGTATGGACCAAAATCTATCGAGATTGCTGCATATGGTGAAGATGTATTTGGTACTGCTTCGGGCAATACTTTCGGTTATTTTAACGGAACGAGCGCAGCGAGTCCCCATGTTGCCGGAGCAATTGCCTTGTTGTATAGTGCTCCATGTAATGCTGTTGTAACCCTCTCCAGAACAAGCCCGGCAGCTGCGGCACTACTCGCAAAGGATATCATTTTACAAAATGTACGTCATCTGAATGATTTGGTCAATCTGGTGTCAAGCGGAGGTGTTTTAAACATCTATGATATGATGAGGGGACTTACGCCGGTCTCAGCTCGTGCAGGAATCAATAGGCTTTTTTTTAAAACAGATCAGGCCATTCTAAGCGCTGTCACGGTGCAGTATCGCAAGGTTGGCGACGTACTCTGGAATGAGATCATCATCAAGGACAACAAAGAATACGAATCCGTTATTCTTGAAAAGTGCAATGACTATGAATATCGTGTCAAGGGCAACTGTGATAGGTTCAGAGACAGTTTTTCAAATATTATGGTCTTGCGAACACTGGGTTGTTGTTTGCCTCCTGCTCAGATAAAAATTGTTGAAACAGGGTTTGACAATGCCATGATCGAATTTCAGGGTTTAGGCTCATTGCCCGAATTTTTCTATACCATTACTGATGAAACAAAACATCAAACTGATTCTTTTCTTGTAAAAAATTATACTGATCCAATCTTTGCCATTACTGGTTTAATGCGATGTACGGAGTATCATTTGCGATTGTATACTTTATGCGATCAAAAGTTGTCCATCCCGTCAACAGTTATTTCCTTTCGAACCTCAGGTTGTGATCAGTGCGATGATATTGATTACTGCATTCGAGACAGGCCCGCTTCAGAATTTGAATGGATTGAATCGGTGGAAATTGATCAAAAAACCTATGTCACCGGT
Organism: Saprospiraceae bacterium; assembly: GCA_019694255.1. Taxonomy (GTDB): domain Bacteria; phylum Bacteroidota; class Bacteroidia; order Chitinophagales; family Saprospiraceae; genus Vicinibacter. The sequence continues at coordinate 38,207 of JAIBCI010000067.1, read as the reverse complement.
AACAATCTGGGTTATGGCAACTTTGCAGGAACAGGGATGAGCTGGAATCTGGTGCGGTCTGCAACCCATCAGGTGATTATTGAACCTGGGTACAGTCTGGACTCAAGTCAGCTTTTCATAGCCGCTTGGCTGGATATGAATCACAACGCTGTCTTTGAAGATCAGGAGAACCTTATCCCACAAGGATTTGTCAAGGTCGGATCGGCCCAATTCAATTTTGTAATACCTGCGACTGCTAGAACTGGAATTACTCGTTTGCGCGTGATTGCCAAATATGGCGAAAACGGTATTTCGCCGCCGACGGCCTGCTTTTCCGGAATTGAATTTGGCGAATACGAGGATTATTGTGTTGGTATCGTGGATGCAAACTGTCAGCCTGTCATCTCGGTGAGAGAGACAACCAAAACTTCGACCAGCATAAGTTTCCAGCTGACCAAATCAGATGCAAATGATATAATGAACTATAAGTACAGAAAAACACCCTACGGATTATGGACTGAGGGTAGCGTGTTTGATAATAAGTTGCAGATCAGCAATCTTGACAGTTGTTCTGAATATGAGCTTAGGTTAATTCATGATTGCGATCCTGTTCTGTCTGAAGAAAAAGTTGTGAAGTTTGATACAAAAACGGTCAATTGCCTGGTTGCTTCAAAGGATCATCGCCGATTACTGATAAATGCCTATCCCAATCCATTTCAGGATGAAATTTTCTTGCGCATTGAAAGTCCAAATGAATACCGCATAAAAATTCTTGCCCTCACGGGTGAGGAAGTATGGTCCGCCAAGATGCATGGTTCACCCAATCCAGTTAGAATTCAACCTGTCCTGGATCCGGGTGTTTATCTTCTGATCATTCAGGACGGAAATGGTATTCTAATGACACAGAAGCTCATTCGCAATTGATATTTTAGTCAATGATTTGATGAGGGATAGAGGGTGATGTTCCATGCCCGAGGAAATAATAAATCAATGCTTTGTAATGTGAATTGGTCAGTAAAAACGGGCACTTCATTCATGATCTCTGACCGGAAAGGCCTCTTTGTTCGTCGGATGAAGATCTGATTCGGGAAATGTCTGAGGAAGATGATCCTGTTTACGCTTGTTAAGATAAGGTTGTCCGGCTTCTGTCCAAGCAGAAAACCAAATTGATCCGATCGCGTGAATGCAATCGCGAAATCGCTTTTCCACATGGTAGTCCAATAATTGATTGTATCGTGCAGCATATTCCTTGCATGGCAACTTAGTTACTACGCCAAGTCTCGTTTCAAAACAATATTGATTGTCAACAGCAAATTCACCGCTTAATTTTTTTTCCATGGCAAGAACCTGCCGGACCATATGATGAGATTGGTCTAGTACCTGCCAGATATACTGTTCAATATTCTCAATGTAATCAGCCCGACCAACGACAAAGTCAAAGTCACTTTCAGCAAAAAGTTCCGGAATCCTGCTTTCCCAAAAAGCATGAATACCTTCCTGATTCGTGAGTTGACCATTATAATTGACTGAGGTATGTAATGGTACGTGCGCATCTCCAACATAATGACCTATTTCCGCGGACAACCTGATAATCTTAGCATGATCTTGCTCACTAAATGCTTTTACAAGCCTTTTGTAGAACCATGGCAGCGAATAGGGTAGAATACCATGAACACTAAATCGATCCCTGATTAGAACAGCAGTGCCGGATGGAAGTATTTCTGTGAATAATTGTTGCACACCGGGTTCACTGACGATCCAGTGTGTTGGATCTTGTACAGAAATTGCGTAATGTTTAACCCAGTTTGACATGCTGTCCGAAGGTATTCCATTGCGGTAGGTTGTGATTCTTGTTTTGAATTCAGGCGTAAAGAGGAGCGAATCTGTGCGGTTACTGTCGGTGCCGCTCGTGTCAAAAAGTAACATCGTGTCTTTGCAGCTGATCAGGAAAAAATGCGCGTAGCGAACAATGGCATCTTCATAGCGACGAGGAAGATCGGCAGCGCCATTAACTCCCCAGTGATCAAGATCTATAAAGTGCCTTGGTGCTTCATTTCGCAACGCGTATCTTCTCTTATCCGGATCAATGGCATGTTCTTCTATAAACTCAATATTGCTTTTATAGAAATCTATCATAGCTGAAGGCAGTGTGAAAACTGCCAAACGGTTAAGTAGGCGGTGTGCAAAGAATCCCCAGTTTTCAGCGTTAGCGGTACTAGCTTCTGTAGTGTGGTGTAAGGGTGTCAGTGCGCAACAAAATAAAAGAAGCGCGGGTGTTATATATTTCACATAGTTGATTTACTTAAATGGTCTAGAAATTCTTTGCGATCCAAAAAAATACTCTTCATCTGCGGAAGTTGAATCAGAAGAAAATCTCCGTCCTGTCTGCAAATATAGAATCTGTAAAAATTTCTTGCGTCTAGAAAACTTTTTTCCATATTGATCGCCTGATCACTCTGTTCAGGAATTGGATAAAATTTTAAAGTTATTGGTTCGTTATTTTTAATAAGCTTCAGTTGCATTACTGCATAGGGTTTGATGGCGCAAATTGAGTCCTTGGCCCTGTGATCGTTGATAATGGCTTCGGTGCTAATTGGCGCAAACTCCTGTTTGTATGAGTTAATATAGCGGTTGCCTGGCACGTTGGCCAGAATATTGCCCGTCTGATCAGTAACTTTGAATTCCTGATTCCTGAGTTGTACGGTATAATCCCGATCTGAATCATAAGGAAAACTCATGCTTGCGGATTCAATGTCTTCTGTCTTCACATTCAACAGGCTTCTGTCTCTCCAATCCTGCTCATCAATGTCATATCTTACCCTGAGATTGGTTGGGGAGGGACCGAGATACATAATATAGGGTTGCACTGCTCCGTTCATAAGACAGTATAGTCCTTCTTCATCATTGGTCACGCCGCCAACGTAGTAAGTTTTGATAAGCTCCTGCTTGAGATTGTAGATTTCAACTTTAATACCAATAGATGCAAAATCCTTCATGATGGTTTCGTAAGCATTGCGTGGTGGAATGGACTTGATTTTGAGGTTGTGTATAGTCTCCAGCATGTATTGCATAGTGTTGGGAAACACTTTATATTTGTTATTCACCATCCAGCCATCTTCCTGGCGAGTAAGGAGTATATTGCCTCCCTGCTTTCGCGCTAAAAATATTTTACCTACGTCATCGATATTTTCTATCGCAAAATCTCTATCGGGTGAATTTGATTTGTTTTTAGTTTGCTTATAATTTATAAAATAATAAGTTACAGAACCGGATAAAACAAATAAAACAAAATAAAACAGGGTGGATCTTTTTTTCATATTGCAGGCAATTTGATGAATTTCTTCTTCCGGATATAGTGATTGATCAGTCCAGTTATAATAAGCAAAAAGATGGGAAGTCCAATATTGATTAACTGCCACTTCATTTTTTCATTTTCAGCCTTGACCCTGTCAAGGAGTCGGATTCTGAATTCTTTTGACCTGGCCGCCAGCACATTATCGGGATTAATCATGTAGTCTACGGAATTGAGAAGGAAATCTTTATTTCCATTGAAAGCCTTTCTTTCCCACTTGGAATATCCCAGGGGTGAAAATTTTCCGGTTTCCTTGTCAACGAGATTTTTAGCAATATCTCCATCCGCCACGACAAGCACTGAAGTTGGCTTGCTCATATTCTTAAAGTCGAGTTGAAGATTAGCAAGATTGCTTTTCATTGATTCATCGACGCGGTTTTCATAAAGTGATGGAAATATACCTTCGCCCAAAACTGCAACCGGAAGATGAGGCTTATTGAATTTGGAAGGATCCGGTTTGTAATGTAGAATTTCGAAGTCGATTTTTGTTGGAGACAATTGATAGCGGCTATACTGTGAACTAGTAATAAGTATGGTATGTCGGACACCAGTCTTAGTTTTTAATGTATCGATGTAAGAAGGGAATTCACTGTTGACCCGGTCAATATTCTGAACAATCGGATGATCACCATATCCCGAAAGAAGTGGGTGATAATACCAGGGGAAAAGCTCTATCTGAGGCTTTCCACCCTGTGAGCCGATGACTTGTGGAATTCGGCTGCACTCCAGGTCGAGTACAAACGCAGGTTCTATTCTGAATCCATAGCGAAATAATAAATCTTCCAAATTGAGCTCCAGGGGTTCCGGAATATACTCTTTGCGCGTATTCAAACTGTCCAGGCTCATGGCAAGTCTGTCAATTAAAAAAATAACCTTGCCGCCATTCATAATGTATTGGTCAAGTGTAAATTTATTCTTTTCAGAAAACGCCAGGGAAGGTTTGGCCATAATGACCAAATCAATTTCCTTTTTGAGGACGGGCACACTGTCTAGATTAACATAGCCGACATTATAAAATAAGTCCAGGTTGCCGAATAACGATTGTGTCTGATCTTTATCCAGTTCGCCGTGTCCTGTCGTAATTAATATATTTTTAAACTCCTTCGTTTGAAGGTTTTGTAGTCCATGTGCCAGTTTATATTCCAGCAAGCTGATAGAATTGGCAAGGTTTTCATCTTGATTCAATTCGGCACTTGATTCAAGAAGATTTACGGCGACTTTTCTTTCACCCAGGCTTAAAATCGCGTAGGGGAATATGATCTGTTCTTTATTTTCGGAACCGGTTCGCACCATCAGATTGGTGGGAATTAATCCTTCTTTGGTCAATTCTTTTCTTCGTGTGTTGATTTCTTCGACGCTTCCTGCGTTGGGATCTTCAAAAACATATTCGATATAAGATGATTCAGACGCAAACTGGTCGAGGATTTCTTTGGTGGATTGTTGAAGTCGCTTAAAGCCGGCAGGAAAATCTCCTTCGAGTAGCACATGTACGAGAACGACATTGTTGGTCGAACGAAGTAGATTTCTTGTGGCCTGTGTCAAGGTAAATCTATTCTCTTCAGTCAGGTCTACATATCCATGGATATAAGATGCAATAATGTTGACAAATAACAATATTCCAACTAGCATCAGCGCTTTTATCCCAAGTCCTAATTTCTTCCACATACGCTTAGAATAAACGGTTTTTAATCCACTGAATCGTCAACCATAAAAAGAAAAAAATTATTCCTGAGAAATAAATCAAATCACGCGAATCAAGGTAGCCTCGGCTTATCGAGTTATAATGAAATTCCATTCCCATTCTTTGAATTAAATCGTCGACGCGACCCACAAATACCGGTAGTTTGCTGACAAAATAGAATCCATAATACATGGCATATCCGGTTAGTACTGCAATCAGGAATGCGCTGACCTGATTTTTGGCGATCGCTGAGCAAAAGATTCCAATGGATACAAGTGCGGACGCGAGAAATAAAAGGCCGATATAGGAGCCCAGGACGGCGCCGGTATCAATATTTCCTACGGGAGTTCCCAGCTGATATACCGAGTAGAAATAAAACAAGGATGGAATAAGACAGATCATCACCATGCTGAGGCAGGCGAAGAACTTGCCAAAAACTATTTCTGATTCTGAAATGGGTTTTGTCAATAAGCTTTCCAACGTGCCACTGTGTATCTCTTCGGAAAAACTCCGCATGCTTAATGCAGGAATCACAAACAGAAAAAGAAAAGGAGCGACAGAAAAAAGTTGGTCCAAAGAGGCATAATTAAAATATAATAAACTGAAATCAGGAAAAACCCACATCAACAATCCCAGTACGACAACAAATATTCCAATCACAATATATGCAATCAGGAGACTAAAATAATTTGATAATTCTTTTTTAAAAATCGTCCACATTTTATTTGGTATCCTGTCTTGTCAATAATGTAAAAACTTCTTCAACGCTACTTCGGTCGCGGTGTATTTCCCGAAGTGGCCAGTTGTTTTGAACTGATGCATTGTAAATAATGTCGCGTAGATCCTGCGAAGAGCTGGAATACAATGTATAACTTGTTTTACTTTCAGATTTAATCGAGTCAATTCCTTCCAACTTCTTGAGTATACGTAAATCCGGTTCTGCCTTGAATTCGACATGTACAATCTGGCGATCCTGAAATCTGTCCTGGAATGATTCAATTGGGTCATCAGCAACAAGATTGCCGTTGTTGATGATGATGACTCTGTCGCAGAGCATTCTCACCTCCTGCATAATGTGCGTTGAAAAAATAATCGTCTTTTCTTTGCCTATATTGCGAATCAGCTCTCGTATTTCAATGATCTGGTTAGGATCTAGACCACTGGTAGGTTCATCCAGAATCAACACCTTGGGATCGTGTAATAATGCCTGACTTAAGCCAACTCTCTGACGATAGCCTTTGGACAGCTCGGCAATTTTTTTATTTTGCTCTTTGACAAGTCCGGTGAGTTGCAAGACTTCCTCTACGCGAGAAGTAGGCCGTGCTAAGCCGTTTAATCTGGCGAATATCAGTAGATACTCACGAATATACATATCCTTGTACAAGGGATTGTTTTCCGGAAGGTAGCCTAGGGCTTGTTTGCACGCTCGGGGGTGTTTCTGTATATCCCAACCGCACACTTCAATGACGCCAGAGTCCGGGGTATGATATCCCGTGATCATCTTCATCGTCGTCGTCTTACCTGCGCCATTTGGTCCCAGAAAACCAAGAATTTGAGAAGGTTGAGCCGTAAAGCTGAGGTTGTTGACGGCCGTCTGGGCTCCGAATTTTTTAGTTATATGACTGATTTGCACTGACATTTTGCAGAATAAAGCCTATGATTAACGTTCCAAAAGTAATATCATTGATGGCAGCAATAAAATATAGTAATAATTACTCATTTCAGGGATTCCAGTTCAGCGCGCTATTTTTTCTTATTTCTAATGTTCTTCACCATTCTTAGTAGATTTTTTCAATGTTCAAATTCTGCTTCAGACGGCGATCTTAGCAGTGTCACCAGCTCATCCAGGTCAAAAGCACCAGACAGCGTAAAATGTCCAATCGCTTCACGTTTCAGTTCCGCAAGGTGTGCGCGTGTATCAAGCTGTAGCCCGAATTCATGTGCCAGCGACCGAATGTAAGTACCTTTGGAGCAAATTACTTCAAATCGAATATCAGGAATTCCAGTCGGGTCAATTTTGAATTGGTGAATCTGCACAGTCCTGGGCTTCAATTCGGGTTGATGTCCCTGCCGTGCCATGAGGTATGACCTCTTGCCGTTGATTTTGACCGCGGAATGAATGGGTGGTACCATCTCAATACTTCCGACAAAACGCTCTGCGCATTGGTAAAGCGCTGTTTCGCTGAGGTGATCAAAGGGTCGTGTTTCATTGATTTCAGTCTCAAGATCATAAGATGGAGTTGAGGCACCGAGCCTTATGATGCCACTGTACTTTTTATCAAGTGACTGATAATCCTGAATATTGCGCGTCATTTTTCCAGTGCACATGATCAGTAATCCACTGGCGAGTGGATCCAGGGTTCCTGCATGGCCTATTTTAATATTTTCACCATGGGTGAATTTTTTGAGCGCGCGTTTAACAAGCTCTACGGCAAAAAAAGAAGTTTTTCCATAAGGCTTGTTAACAAGAATCACCGCGCCTGCCTTAAAATCTATGTGATTTATATTTAGGTGAGATAGCTGCAAAATTGATTAGTCTTTAGCTCCAAACTGCAAAGTTAATCCATCATTGACTTGAACCAATTATTTGATACCATATTGATTATTCGCAATTATTTTAATGATTGATTGTAATTATATAGTATACAAATACTTGTTAAATTGAAATGAACTGATACACCTTATAATCTGACAATTTTAGGCAACAGCGAAGTGTGATTAATTCTCTTGACAATTAGAGACCTCTCCAAAAACCATATACTGCAATAAGGATCCCTGCAGTCATACAATAATAAGCAAATATATGAAGCCTGATACCGGCTACCATGCGCAGTAGAAGGCGGAATGCAAATATCCCAACCACAAAGGCTGCAGCGAATCCGGCAAGAAGTGCTCCGGAAGAATACTGAAGGTGGGCAAATCCACCATTCAGGACGTCCTTACCGATTTTGCCAAATATAAGCGGCAGTACCATGATGAATGAAAATTCAGCGGCTTCATACCTGTTGACATTACTCAGGGCCGCGACACTAATTGTCGAACCGGATCTGCTGATCCCGGGTAAGATGGCAAACATCTGTGCAATGCCCATGAGTAGCGAACGCCATTCGTTGATCGGCTGATTGGTCACCAATGCTTTATTGCCAACGTACAAAATTAAGCCATTGATAAACAGACAAAGCGCGACGAGCATGATGCGTCCCTCAAATAAACTGCTGACTTCTTCTTCAAAAAACAAACCAACAATCGCAGCGGGTACCATGGAAATCACCACCAACATTGCAAGTCTCCAGGAAGAAGCATCACGCATCATCAAGCCGCGTATGATGCTTACTATTTTTTCCCGGAATACATAGCAAATACTTAGTGTCGTGGCAATGTGAAGCAGCACAGTAAGCTCAAGACTGTCCATGCCGGTGGATTTATCTCCCAGAATATATTTGGCAATTTCAAGGTGGCCGTCACTACTGATTGGCAGAAATTCTGTGATACCCTGGACAATGCCCAGAATAACAATCATCAAATATTCCGACATATTAGACTTTAAAGATCGCCCAGATCTGTACAATCAAACCCGCGAGAATAAACACTGGGGCAGCAACCGTCCTTCGGAAGCCATAAATAATATTTTCATCCCAGGTATCCGGATTGGGCATATTGCCTCCGGACATAAGTATAAAGCCAATAACCAACAATGCCAAGCCGACAAGTACAATCCTGTATTGTTTAGGACCGTATGTTACCGAAGAAGCTGTTCTATCTGAGCTGGTATTGATATTTGAGGCTGAGATTCCCGCAGACTTTTTTACTGTGATGGTTTCTGTTGTTTTTTTTGATTTTGATTCTCCCATTTGAGGATAATTATTTAGTTATTGACTGAATGGTCTTTTTTAGGCCCATGCGATGCAAAGTTGGGCCAAGAATCGCTAAAACGGTTATGACCGCTGCAAAATTATTCAGGCTGACGATTTTATACAGATCTGGCATGAGTACAAACAATATCAAAATACTGATTCCAACCCAGACAATCGCGAAAAATCCACTGGCAAGGCCAAGCCGTAAGGAAAGACTTCTATAAGGCGTAAATACCTGATTATCTGAAGCCCCCAACAGATGCATCGTTTGTATAATCTCGGCCCTTCGGTGTAATAAGTTACGTAACAAGTAGTGAATAATAAAGTATGCTAGTCCGGTAAAGAAAATTGTCAGTGCCATTAAAATCAGAAGGATCTTGCTCAGACCCTTATTCATCTCATCGCTTAAGCCTTGTCCGGCATCTGTTCGGGTGATTGTACTCTTAAATGGTAACAGGTTATTATTTAAACTCTTCAAAACCTCTGGTTTGGAGACAGCGCCATTGCTTTTGACAAGGATCAAATCCCGAAAAGGGTTCTCTGTCAGACCATCATTTAATCCAAGGGATTCATCCTGCTTCATGACTTTGAATGCTTCTGCACGACCAGCAAACTCTAGACTTTCCGGGTCAATGCCTGAAGTCGTCAAAACAGCTTTTTTAATTTGTTCGATGGTGTCCTTGGAGGCATCGTTGTTAAGCTCTATGACGAAGGGTACCTGACCAGCCCATGAACGTTGCAAATCCCATACCTGCAAGAGCCCAAGAAGCGTAATGCCAGGAAGGGCGAGCACGAGTGCGGATGCAATAACATGCAATAATGACTGGAATCGTGAATCCACCGGTTAATTTAAAACGCTGTTAGCGAAGGATTTAAATATTTGATATATGCAAAGATATGAATTTTTGGCAGATGGTAGACAAGTGCCTTTGTTTGGAAAAAATCGGACTATTCAACCATTTTAATTCTGAAAATCTCCGCAGGCGTAGAATTCCTTATTGTCCTTCAGAAGTGTAACCCGGGCGTTATGTTGTTTTTGCTGGTTGTCAGTGCAAGGGAGTCTTTCAACATACAGCTGTATAACTTGTTTGCCACTGTTGGAGTTAAGCTCCCCGACATAAAATATACCACTGTGGTTTGGCTGTTGAACTTTTTTCAATAAGCCAAAGTAAATTTTGTTTTCAGAGGACATATTGAGCTTTACGTCAAAGATTCCTTCCTGTATCAATCCCATATTCATAGACCATCTTGGCGTGTCCGCATCAATTTTGAGAAACGGGATGGCATCACTTTCGACATCCGTAATGCTTCCCTTGATCTGATCTTTGGTTGGGTTGGGGCCACTGGTGGGGGTAGGGTTATAGGTTTCTTTGGTGTTGCCGTCACTACTTTTTTCAAATCGATTTTTACTGGTGCATCCATACACTAATGTGCATGATATCAAGACCATTGCAAAGAAATTTTTCATAATCAGTAATTGCGGTTTAAGACAAGCGAAACAAACTGTGTTAATTGTTGCATTCCAGGTTCGTTAAGATCCAGATTTTTAATTTCAGAATAGCATCGGTTGCAGTAATCTTCAAAAGTATGTCTGGCTTTGTTTTTAATATCATGACGGTCCAGAATATCTTCATAAAATGCCAACTGCTCCTGCGGAGTTCTCTGCTTTTGATAATGCGCCAGAATTTCTTGTTGGCCCTTTTGGTCAAAATCTTCGAGTAGTGTCAGCAGAAGTATTGTTTTTTTTCTTTGAATAAGATCACCGCCACGAGTTTTTCCAAAGGAAGTTGTGTCGCCGTACAGATCCATAATATCATCCTGAATCTGAAATGCATTTCCCAAATTAAGTCCAATCTGGTAAAGTGTATTGCAGATTTTTTCCGGTTGATCAGCAAGCATAGCTCCAATCTGTAGACAACATCCTAGAAGCACTGAAGTCTTTTTCTCAATCATTTGCAAATAGTCGGGCAGGCGGACACTTTGTGAATTTTCAAAATCCATGTCCATAGCCTGTCCCCGGCAGACTTCAAGGCCTGAATTGATAAATAACTGGGTAATGGCATTTCGCGGTCCCGCAGCTTTTAAGATCATTTGCAGCGATTCAAGTAACATCGCATCACCGGACAATATAGCGGATGAATCACCATACTTTTGGTGGACAGTCGGTTTTCCACGACGTAATGCCGCCTGATCCATGATATCATCATGTATCAGGGTAAAGTTATGAAACAACTCAAGGCCATATGCAGCAGGTAAAGCAGCAGTTAAATTATCCGAGAACAATCCATAGCTTAACAAGAGCGAAAGTGGACGAATTTTTTTCCCTTCCTGCTGCATGATGTAATCAAATGGCTCATAAAGTGATATGGGCTCCTGATTCCAGCTGATCTCACTGATATAAGACTGATAAAGTTTTGTAAGATACTGGAAATTCGTTTCTTTGATCATGCTTTTCCCCTCATGCGAAAAATAATATCAATCTTCCTGATTTGTTCAGTGTTTCAATGCAAAGAAACGCAAAAAGCTGATCTCCTTATAAGTAATGCCAGAATTTACACAGCGGATGACAGCATTCCTTGGGCCGAAGCCATGGTAGTCAAGGATGGCAGAATTCTGGCTGTAGGAGAATCTGAAGTACTGCTTCGAAGGTTTATGTGCTCGGAAGTTAGAGATATGCATGGATTCTTTATTATGCCTGGTATTATTGAAGGGCATGGGCATTTTCTTAGTCTGGGCGGAAGTTTGATTGATTTAAATCTGATCAATACAAAAAGCTGGGCGGAGGTAATTGATTCCGTCAGACGTCATGTTTTAACAACTCCTCCTGGTCATTGGATAATTGGTCGGGGTTGGCATCAGGAAAAATGGAATGATCAACTGCTCCGGACCTTTGCTGGATATCCATACAATGACTTATTGTCTTCGGTTTCGCCAGACAACCCCGTAATGTTGACACATGCCAGTGGGCATGCGTTGATTGCCAATCAGAAAGCCATGTCAATGGCCGGCATATCAACAGAAAGCCGTACCCCTCCAGGAGGCAGAATCGTTATAGACCTGGATCATCAAATGACAGGTATTTTTGAAGAGAATGCCATGGATCTAATTCAAAATGCCTTTGACCAATTTAATCTTACTTTGCCGGATAGTGTACGTGAAAGTGCGCTCAGATTCAAAGCGCAAAGTGCTTCGGCAAAGGCCCTGGAATATGGAATAACCTCATTTCAAGACGCAGGCAGCAGTATTCTTGAACTCAGGTTTATCGAAAAAGCCTGCAAGGAAAGATTAATCCATCAAAGGATCTACGCGATGTTGTATGAGCAGCCTGATAGTCTCGAACAAAAGCTTAAGTTTCTGCCATGGCCATCAGCCCAACCGGACCGATTTAAATGTGCCGCCGTAAAGATGTATATGGATGGCGCACTAGGTTCATACGGCGCCTGGTTGATGGAGGCCTACACTGATCAACCTGCTTTTTCAGGGCAAAATCTTGTCGATCCTTCCTTAGTTCGACGAGTTGCAATCCTGGCAAAGGAGAAAAATTTACAACTGTGCGTTCATGCTATTGGTGATCGCGGCAATAAAGAAGTATTGGATGTGATGGAATCGGTTCTTAAGCAGGGTGCTGAGAATCAGGACCGAAGATGGCGTATTGAACATGCCCAGCATCTTCGCAGGGAAGACATAGCCCGGTTGAAGTCGCTTGGTGTGATCGCTTCCATGCAAGCAATACATTGCACAAGTGATGCGCCCTTTGTCATCAAACGCCTCGGCATAGACCGGGCCCGAAGTACATCATATATCTGGAGGTCATTGATCGACAATGGTGTGCATTTGGCTAATGGAACGGATACACCGGTTGAAAGTGTCAATCCATTCGCTTGCATTTTTGCAGCAGTTACGCGGCGAAGCATTGGTCAAAAGGAAGCTTTTTTCCCAGAAGAATGTATGCATCGGGACGAAGCGCTAAAATCATATACGATCTGGAATGCCTATGCTTCCTTTGATGAAAAAAATAAGGGCAGCATCATGCCGGGCAAGCTGGCAGATTTTATAGTGTTAGACCGAAATCTGGCAACGTGTGCGGTTGATTCCATTCCTGATACCAAAGTTCTGGAGGTTTATATTGATGGTAAAAAGGTAAGATAATGCATAATATATTAATATATAAATAAAAGATATTCAGTGATATATATTTTTAATTTAACTTTTGTATCTTTGCGAAAATAGAAATCCATGCCGCTGAGAGATGTGTTTGTCAATTCCGAGATAATGCCACTCAGGCGTGTTATCGTGCATGCTCCGGATGCAGGCATCGACCGAATCAGCCCGCGGATGGCAGGAGAGTTATTATTCGATGATATCGTTTATTTGCCTTCCATGCAGAGAGAGCATGAGATATTCAGAAAGGTGCTCCATTCGTTTCTGGGTGAAGTCAATGTGCTGGAGACACAGGACCTCATCAGAGAAGCATTTGATGCGAATGAGGATATTAAAAAAGAACTAATAACTCTAGTCAAGGAATTTGAGGAGATTCCCAAATCGTACGCGGACAGGTTGTCCCATATGGATCATCGAAGCTTGTCTGAAGTTATGATCTCAGGTTATGACAAAGAGATGGATCAGTTTGTATTTGATCCTATACCAAATTTTATTTTTACGCGTGATATCGCACTGACGATCAAGGATCATGTCGTCATCGCAAAAGCCTCCAAATCTGTTCGCAAGAGGGAAAATCTGCTTACCCGATTTATTTTCTATGCGCATCCGGATTTTAGTCATCTATTGGGTGAAAAAAGGCTCATTAACCTCAACCTGGTAGATGATTACCCGCCTTCACGTAAGGGTGAGCCGGTGACCATTGAAGGAGGGGACATGATGCTGCTAAATTCGGATTATCTACTGATTGGCAACAGCGAACGAACAACCGATCATGCCCTCAATACGCTCAAGCAGATATTATTTGAGAAAGGTCTGATTAATAATATTGTCGAGGTAGATGTACCGAAGGAGCGTTCTTTCATGCACATTGATACTCTTTTTACGCAGATCAATCATTTGGATTTCGTCGGCTACAAACCGATCGTCAAAGACGGTTTGGGAAGTTATGTAACAGTCTACCGCAAGACAGGAGAACAAATAGAATATCCTTCAGTGATAGATTTTCTGCATGCGGAGATTGATACAGACATTCGATTTATCTGGAGTGGTAATGGGGTATCCCCTTTTCAGGAAAGGGAGCAATGGACCGATGGCTGTAATTTGGTTGCGCTAAGGCCAGGTATAGCGCTAACTTATGACCGCAATCCACATACCGAAGCGGCATTCCGCGAAGGCGGATATCAGATTATACACGCTGAAGAATTTCTTAGAGGCACTACCAGCGGGGCCTTGAAGCCAGATGCTTTACAAAATACGATCATTACTTTGCCTTCAAGTGAGCTGTCCCGGGCAAGGGGTGGATCCCACTGCATGACTTGTCCAGTCTTACGTGATCCGCTCATTAAATAATCCAAATGTACACGAACAGGACTCAGCTTAGGGTTAGGTATGGTGAGACAGACCAAATGGCGTATGTTTATTATGGACAGTATGCCTATTATTATGAAGTCGGAAGGGTAGAGGCTTTACGAAATTTAGGCCTTTCGTATAAAAGTATGGAAGATGATCTGGGTATTTTTATGCCGGTTATGTCAATGAACGTCAAATACATAAGACCTGCATTTTATGATGAGATGTTGGATTTGGAGACTTCGATTGAGAAAATACCGGAAATGACAATTCAGTTTCATACCAAAATTTATAATCCAACGGGTAAACTGATCAATTATGGATTGGTTTCATTGTGTTTTGTAGAAATAAAAAGTCGGCAGCGAGTCATCGCGCCGCAGGTCATCACAGAAAAATTAAAAACATTTTTTGAAGGTTAATATTCACAAATGGATCTCTAGAATACCGGAACTACCGGTTATTCGTCAGTTCATTCATTGGTCCAAGCACTATACATTGCCTGGTTTTCAGGGTGTAAGCATTTATGCGACACTGACATTTATTATCAAGGAGCTAAAGAACAATGATATCAATATCAGGGCCAGCGCAATGGCGTATGATTTTTTTCTTGCCTTATTCCCTTCAATGATATTTCTATTTACACTGTCGGCGTATCTGCCCAAGAGTTGGGATTTTGTGACGGTCATGGAGACATCACTTAATTCTGTCTTGCCAGATCAGGCGCAGGATTACCTGTGGAAAAATATTGTTGGAAGCTTGAAGCCAAAAGCAAGTGGAAATTTCCTATCAATAGGTTTTGTTCTTGCAATTTTTTTTGCATCCAACGGCATACTAACGATGATGCGGGGATTCGACAAAGTCTATCATTCAAGTTTTCGAAAGCGGGGATTTCTAGAGCGTCAGTCTGTGGCACTGGTGCTAACGATATTATTTGGAATATTGCTTATGCTGTCCGTAGTAGTGGTAATTATGGGCAACAAGATACTGTTATGGCTTTTCTCATTTCTGCACTTGACCTTTATGCAGAATGTGTCAGGCACTATTTTGAAATATCTGATTCTAATCTTTCTTTTCTACTTGACAATTGATTTGATATATCGCTTGGGGCCGGCTTTCCGGAAGCCCATGAAAAGCTACTCTCCAGGAACTATTTTTGCTACAGCAACTTCTTTGTTGACGTCGATTTTATTTGGTTATTTCATTGATAATTTTTCATCCTATCACAAAGTATACGGGACAATTTCTGCATTAATTATTACATTGATCTGGATAAGGCTGAATGTGCTGATTTTACTTCTGGGGTTTGAATTAAATGCCGGCATTATCGTCAACCGGGATATGATGAATGAAATGGAATATCACGGTACAAATGAGACTACCCATCTGAAAGAAGCTGAAACAATTCCAGTGGGCAATGAATAATACGGCAAAAAATTGCTTAATTTATTTTTAGTCGTATGAGCTGGCAGAAATATTTAAGTTTCAAAATATTCTTAGATATTTCATTCAATTTATTTAAAATATAAAAATTCGTTCATAGCCTTTGCTGCTTTGAAAGCCTGAATAATCCATCGGTCAAGGCCTTTTTCAAGGAGTAATGCCGCATCGGTCTCACACTTATAATAAAAAGCTTTATTGTAAATGTAGGGTTCTTTTTCTGCCAATGAACGCCACTTTGCATCCAGTCGTTTTGCTTTTTCGCCCAAAATTTGACCGTACGTCTTTCGGAATGAAGAGGCGGTATATAATTTCTTAAAGAGGTCGGGATGTTTTGAGATCTTCTGACGAATTTTCTCCAAGAGTGGATTTTGAGGTTCATAGATTCCAGCATAAATCCTCAATTTGTCTGCTGTAAATTCGATATAAAATCCCGGATGTAGAAAGTCTTTTCTGCCGCCGGGACTAATGAGGGCAGACATATGCAATTTGTATGGACTCTTATCTTTGGAAAATCGAACATCCCGGTAAATCCTGAACACACAGTCCTTGGCCTTTATATTGTGGGAAGCACCTTCCTTATTTAATAAAACAATAACATGATCGATAAATTCAATAAATGGTTCTTCCACACTCGTCTTAAAACGCTCTTTGTTGGCATTAAACCAATCCCGATTGTTGTTTACTTCTAAATCAGCCAGAAAATGAATAAATTCAATGCCAAACTTTGCCATAGTGGAAACGATTCAAGATGCAAATTTAAAATTGAATAATCGAATGATGGTATTATAATATTGTAGTTTAGTTTGTTCGGGTTTCGCAGGAACTTATGGAACGTATTGAAGACTTATCGTCACACCTGTTAGAGGTTGCACATTAATGCTAAAAGTGCAAATTTGAACAATATCTTCTATTTTTGAGGTCTGATATGGTTTATCGTTACAAGCAGTACACGCCGTACATTCACCCGGAGGCATTTGTTCATCCTCAGGCCTGTGTAACAGGTTGTGTTCGAATCGGAGCCAAGGTCTATGTAGGGCCCTATGCAGTGTTGCGGGGTGACTTTGGTGAAATCATTATTGAGGATGGCTGCAATATCCAGGAGCATTGCATGATTCACATGTTTCCAGGAGTAACTGTACACTTGAAGGAAAATGTTCATGTAGGCCATGGGGCAATAATTCATGGCGCTGAAATTGGACAAAACTGCCTTATCGGAATGAATAGCGTCATCATGGACCATGTGATCATTGGATCGGAGTGCATTGTGGGTGCCATGAGTTTTATTAAGGAAGGAGAGACTTACAGTACAAAGCAGCTGATCGCAGGCAATCCGGCGAGGGTAATACGCGATGTAAGCGATGAAATGATCGGTTGGAAAAGTAAAGGAACTGCTTTATACCAACAACTGGCTGAAGATATGAATAAAGATTTCAGCTTGGCAGAACCGCTCCGGCAGATTCCCGAAGATTGGCAGGTGCCTAATGGAGCGTATGCTTCTTGGAATAAAACGAAAAAGTAGATAGTAATATGGAACCATTTGTTCATAGTATAAATCATAATGGTCTTGGAATCATTGAATTTTTTAGTGAAAAAAGCAATGCCCTTCCACTGTCCATTCTCGAGCAAATCGCAAATGCTGTCAGTACTGCGGATGCTGACCCAAATGTTAAAGTAATCCTGCTTAAAAGCGGAGGCGAAAAAGCTTTCTGCGCAGGTGCAAGTTTTGAAGAACTTGCTTCCATTCATGATCAGGCTTCAGGTCTAAAGTTTTTCTCTGGTTTTGCAGAAGTTATTCTTCGGATTCGAGCAGCCCGTAAGATTGTGATAGGACGTATACACGGGAAAGCTGTCGGCGGTGGTGTTGGACTTGCGGCAGCCTGTGATTATGCACTGGCTACCCGATATGCATCGGTCAGACTTAGTGAACTGGCAGTCGGCATCGGCCCCTTTGTGATAGGACCCGCCGTTGAGCGCAAAATAGGACTTGCCGCATTCTCTCAGATGGCATTAAGTCCAACTGAATGGCAATCTGCCGAGTGGGCCAAGCAGCGAGGTTTGTATCAGGAGGCATTCGAAACCACACAACAATTGGATGAATATATTGTATACTTTACATCACAGTTGATGCACTACAACCCACAGGCTCTTACGGCGCTCAAAGAAGTTTTTTGGCAGGGTACCGGACACTGGCCAGCTCTTCTAAAAGATAGGGCCGCGATTTCAGGTTCACTCGTGCTGAGCAATTTTACACGTGAAGCCATTTCAAGGTTTAGCTAGATCCTCAATGAAGTATACTTCAAAAATTTTACAAGAGACGGTAGATGCTTTTAGCAGTCTGCCGGGTATCGGACGTAAATCTGCGATGCGAATTGCCCTACATCTTGCCAACAAAGGCCGGCAAAGGATAATGAATTTTAGTCAGACGTTGATGATGCTCTCTGAAGGATTGAAAACTTGTAAAACTTGCTATGCATATGCTGATGAAGAACAATGTAGTATTTGTAGTAATCCATCACGCAATCATAAGGTAATCTGTGTTGTGGAATCCATTAGAGATCTGATGGCCATCGAAGAAACCCAACAGTTTAGCGGTGTTTATCATGTGCTCAATGGTCTGATATCTCCCGTCGACGGAATAGGTCCCGACCAGTTAAATATTGACCCTTTGCTTGCGCGAATTAACACAGATGAAGTCGATGAAATAATCATGGCTATACGACCATGTATTGAAGGAGATACCACCGTATACTACCTGACAAGACAACTTCAGGGAAAGGAAGTGAAAATAAGTATCATTGCCCGTGGGATTTCTTTTGGATCCGAGCTTGAATTTGCAGACGAATTTACGCTAGGTCGCTCCATTGCTGAACGAGTACCTTACTCCCTGCAAGTAAAATAATGATGGAGCTTTCGATTGTCATCGTCAGCTATAACGTCAGTCATTTTCTGGAGCAATGTCTGGATAGTGTTATACGTGCTATGCAAGGCATTGAAGGAGAAATTATTGTTGTAGACAATCATTCTGTTGACAATTCAGTGGAAATGGTTCGGACGCGGTTTTCAATGATAAAAATCATCGAGACTGGATCTAACCTCGGTTTTGCAAAAGCGAACAATATTGGGATCAGGCATTCAGAAGGAAAGAATATTCTGTTACTGAATCCGGACACAATTGTTGGTGAAGATTGCCTGCTTAAGTGTCTAGACTTTATGAAGACGAATCCTGATGCAGGGGCTTTGGGTGTCAAAATGCTCGATGGCCAAGGAAAGATTCTTCCAGAATCAAAACGCGGATTTCCAACCTTGTGGATATCTTTTTGTAAACTTACGGGTCTTTACAAGTTGTTTCCAAAGTCCCGTATTTTTAACGGCTATTACATGGGGCATCTGGATTATGAGCATGATCACCGTATTGACATTCTTACCGGCGCTTTCTTTTTCACAAAGAGTTCTGTGCTGAAACAAATCGGAGGATTGGATGAGCGATATTTTATGTATGGGGAAGACATCGATCTTTCTTATTCAATTCAACAGCTAGGGTATTCAATTTACTATTATGCAGGCACAAGTATCATACATTTTAAAGGTGAAAGCACACGCAAATCAAATTTAAGTTATTGGAACAGTTTTTTCGGAGCCATGATGCTGTTTTATGATAAGTATTATGGCAATCGTGCAAAGTCACTTTCGTTTTTTATTAAATTGGCAATTATTATTCGGGGTGTAGTGGGTTTTGGCAGGCAGTTACTTAATCGTGCGGGCCCCATTCTTGCGGACATTACTTTTCTATTGTTGGGGTTCTATACCGTTAAGATTTTTTGGTCACTTTTTTTTCATGGCACCCCATATTATTTTCAAACCCAAGCCATTTGGTTCAATGCGGGGCTGTATTGCATGATCTGGATGATTACGCTTTTCCTGAATGGCGTGTATGATCATCACAGTCGTCTGATGGATCTTGTGGTAAGTAATATCATTGCACTGATTGCCAGCCTGAGTATTTATGCATTAATTCCAGAGGTGCTGCGGTCCTCTCGAATGCTTCCGGTGTTGCTGTTCCTTTGGATGCTCGTTTATCTGGTGATGAGCAGGTTGTTGGTGAATAAATTTAAGATAGCTGGCGTTAGTTCCGTAGGTGGGTCTTTGCTGATTATCGGTAATGCTTCTGAAGAGGATCAAGTTCGCCAGATTTTGAAGAAACATCAGAAATATATTCCGATATTCAACAGGGTTGATCAAAACCATTCATTTGATGATCATTCACTTGCGGATGCGATCAGCGTTTTTAAGGCTGATCAGCTCATTCTCTGTCCTAGCATTGGATCTGCGGTGAAGATGATAGATATTATGTCCCAGGTTCCTGAGGAAGTAGAAATTCGGATTCTGACAGCGAGCGGGAGCGGAATTATAGGAAGTACAGACAAAAACCAACAGGGTGAATTGATGACTTTTGACCTGACGTATAATTTGCAAAAGATCAGATACAGAAGACAGAAAAGGTTTTTTGATGTCATGTTCAGTTTGCTGGTCCTTTTCTTCAGCTGGATTCTGGTGTTTTTTCAGAAAAACAAAGGGCGTTTTTTTCTCAATATCGTTCATGTTGTACTAGGACTGAAAACCTGGGTTAATCCAAGGCTGGATGAGCAAACCGGTGTGGTTAATCCGGTCTGGAGACCTGGGGTTGTCGAGCCACTGAATGAATTTCAGCGAGCCGGAGGAAAAGAATTTGTAGAGGAAGTTTACAAGAACTACCTTTGGAATTACTCAATTTGGATGGATCTCGATATTTGTATCAAGGAAATTAATCATCTTGATCGTAAAGCCCATGAATAATCTGTTGGAAGAATTTCATTATCGCGCAGGGCAATTATTGCCAGAGCTGATCTCAATTCGTCACAAATTACACCAGTATCCTGAATTATCCTTTCAGGAGAAGGAGACTTCGTCTTTCATTGGTAGTGTTCTTGCATCATGGGGCATCCCTTTTCAGAGTGGCTTTGCCGGTTATGGATTGACGGGTGTCCTTAACGGTGGCGCAACGGGCAGTGGTCTGGTCGCATTGCGCGCAGATATGGATGCATTGCCTATTCATGAAGAAACGGGTCTTGATTTCAGTTCCCGTAATTCAGGCGTTATGCACGCATGCGGACATGATGTACACATGACCTGTTTGTTGGGTGCAATTCGTTTGTTGGATATAATGAAATTAAAATGGGGTGGAAGAGTGCAGTTTATTTTTCAGCCAGGTGAGGAAAAGCTTCCGGGTGGAGCGAGTCTGATGCTGGCCGAAGGCATATTTCATTCAGAATTGCCTCAGGTTATCATTGGTCAGCATGTACAGCCTGGAATGAAAGTTGGTGAAGTCGGCTTATGTCCCGGACAAGCGATGGCCTCCTGTGATGAATTATACATAAGCATCACAGGAAGAGGAGGACATGCTGCGATGCCTCATTTGGCAAATAATCCGATCACGGCTGGTTCAAAGCTTGTCCATAGAATTCAAGAACTGTTACCGGCAATAAATGAGGAGAAAATCCCTTCGCTGATCAGCATAGGAAAATTTAATACAGTGGGTGGAGCTACGAATGTAATTCCAGAAATTGTGCACCTGGAAGGCACATTTCGCTGTATGGATGAAGGACTGCGAGAGAAGGTGCACAAAGGGTTGGAAGAGCTATGCAACGAACTTGCAGCAGAATTTGACGCCAAGGTCCATCTCAATCTGGTAAAAGGTTATCCATGCCTGCACAATAACCTGAAGGCGTCAGAGGTGTTTTTTGAGTTGGCTAAGGCATATCCGGGTATAGAAACTGTTGCTGAATTGCCTCCCCGAATGACCTCTGAAGATTTTGCTTTCTATAGTCAAATTGTTCCAGCTGTCTTTTACCGTCTAGGCACTGGATTTTCATCTAACGTGCATACCGCACAATTCATTGTAAATGAGGACGCTGTGGCAATTGGATCTGGGCTTATGGCCGCTTTGGCTTGCCGGTTTCTCCTGAACGTATAAAATATTTTAATAATTTGTAACTTAATATCTGTCATATCTTTATCTTTGACCCTGATATTTAATCTGGAATAGATTAACTTGCATGGCCAGGATATTGATTGTAGATGATGAGCAGAGTATAAGGCGTGCCCTCCGTGGCATACTTGAGCTTGAAAAATACGCTGTGGAAGAAGCCAGTGATGGGCTGGACTGCCTGGTCAAGCTGAAACAAAATCAGTATGAAGCGATTATCCTCGATATTAAAATGCCAAAAATGGATGGCATGGAGGCGCTTGATAAGATTCAGCTGCTCGCACCGGATGTGCCGATTATTATGATCAGCGGACATGCGACCATAGATACTGCTGTTGAAGCAGTTAAAAAGGGTGCGTATGATTTTATTTCAAAACCACCAGATCTCAATCGACTTTTAATCACACTCAGAAATGCGATTGACAAATCTTCTCTGATTTCAGAGAAGAAAATATTGCAGAAAAAAGTATCAAAAAATAAAGTTCAGGAGATTGTTGGCGAATCTTCCAGTATTGCGAAAGTCAGAAGCACCATAGAACTGGTGGCGCCGACAGATGCCAGAATCCTTGTTACAGGGGAGAATGGTACTGGTAAAGAACTGGTAGCCAGGTGGATTCACGAAAAGAGCAACCGCAACAACAACGCCATCGTGGAGGTCAATTGCGCAGCTATCCCGTCTGAACTGATTGAGAGTGAGCTTTTTGGTCATGAAAAAGGATCGTTTACGTCCGCAATCAAGCAGAGGTTAGGCAAGTTCGAACTGGCCAACGGCGGTACGCTGTTTCTGGACGAAATTGGAGATATGAGTCTTTCGGCTCAGGCTAAGGTTTTACGCGCATTGCAAGAAAATAAAATAACCCGTGTCGGGGGTGATAAGGAAATACCAGTCGACGTGCGTATTATTGCCGCGACGAACAAAGATCTCAGAGATGAAATAGCACGTGGGAAGTTCAGAGAAGATTTGTATCATCGCTTGGCAGTAATTATTATTGAAGTGCCTTCTTTAAATGAGCGTAAGGAGGATATTCCCGTTTTAGCTGAGCATTTTGCAGAACATATATGCTATGAATACGGAATACCGGTTAAACGTTTTGATGACGCAGCGTTGGAAGAATTGCAGAAATACAATTGGACAGGGAATATCAGGGAGCTTCGAAATGTGGTTGAGCGTTTGATTATCCTCAGCAAAACAAAAATAGGCAGAAAAGAAGTCCTCGATTTCGTCATTCCCGCTAGCCAGCGCCATAATAAATTTAAAGAGCTTTTCGAACAATTCGATACCGTGCAGGAGCTTAATGATTTCATCAAAAAAGAATTTCAGGCTTACAAGTCCTGATCAGTTTGCCGAGAGCCAACTGATTGTAGTCGTTAATTTTTAATTACCAGGTTTATGAGGTCAATGAAACAGTGGAGTCATCTGAAAGGTGAAAACAGCTGGACCATGTTTAAAGTATTGTCTGAGTTCGTTGAAGGATTTGAGACGATGAATAACCTTGGACCGTGTATTTCAATTTTTGGTTCGGCCCGCGTAAAAGAAGGTCATCCGCATTACGAATTGGCCCGGCGAATTGCAGCCAGATTGACTGAAGAAGGTTTTGGCATTATTACCGGAGGGGGACCAGGAATTATGGAAGCGGCCAATCGCGGGGCATTTGAAAGTAATGGAATTTCTGTAGGGTTGAACATCAATCTGCCTTTTGAGCAATTTCACAATCGTTATATAGATAATGATAAAAACCTCCACCACAGGTTCTTTTTTGTTCGTAAAGTAATGTTCGTCAAATACTCACAGGCATTTATTGCGATGCCAGGTGGATTTGGAACAATGGATGAATTATTTGAAGTCTTAACCCTGACGCAGACCAAGAAAATTAATAAAACACCAATCATTCTTGTGGGCACTGATTTCTGGTCGCCGCTTAAAGAATGGATAAATCAAACCCTTTCCGAAAATTACGGTTACATCAACAAGCAAGATCTTGACCTTATGCCTATCGTTGATGATGCAGAGCAAGTTGTCGGTATTATCAACAAATTCTACAGTGGAGAGGGCTCTGCGGCTCTTCAGCCAACCTTCGAACTCTGAAAAAATCTGCTTTACTGCTTCTGAAATTTTAGAACACTAACCCTTCCTTCATCATCTGAGACATGTAAGATGTACGTGCCGGTGGTAAGTTGGTTGATATTAATTTCTCTGTTTGTCAGTTGTGTGTCAAATGAAATGTTTTCAGAATACACAACATTTCCCTGAGTCCCAAGAATATTAATAAATCCATTGAAATTCTGGAAAACGGTCATGTGAATAATCAGTTTTTCTTTAGTTGGATTGGGGCTTATGCTAAAACTTAATTTTTTAGATAAGTCTTCAGTGGCCACAGGTACTGAGGCAAGTATGGATCCCACATCTTCAAAAACGCCAACATTATTGCTGTTTTTATTAAAGAAATAAGGTGTTGTAAAATAAGCATCATTGTTGAAGCGGTAATTGAGGCTAATGTTTCTTACCTGCGAAACATTATCCTTGGCTATTCCTTCATATTTGTAATAGACATCAAGCTTTTTGTTGGCTTTTCCGGCTAAACTGATTTTGTGCGTTTCATAGCAGACGACATTATCTACGCCCGTACTCATAATGTAGATATCATTGCTCTTTGTCTCAACCTTGACTGTGCCCACCAGTTTTCCGATTGCATTGCCGATATTAAGCGCTGTGGTTGACTCAACATTGGTACAAGTACCGCAGGATGAGCAATCTGTCTTGGAACTCGAAGCAGGACAATTGTCGGCGATGGTCTTATCCTTAAAGTTGTTATTATCAGCCACAGATTCCTGATTGCCAAGAACATAAAACGGAGCACTTTGAGATCCGCCCCGCACACCGATTTTGATAAAGTCAAGCTTTATGGCTGCATGGTCCCGGTTTGCCAGTACTGTTACAGGTTCTGTTTTGCCACAGAATTGAAACTGTATTGTCTGTGCGTTTAGAGTAATAAAGCATAGTGAGAGGAGAGTAGTCGCGAATTTAACTTTCATAGAACGTAATTTTGGATAGCAAATATAATGATTTTCAATAATTTAAAGTTTCTATTCAGTTAAGTTTACGATTCAAAAAGGCAGGATACAGCGCTATTTGGTCAACCGGATTTTAATTTACACCTTATTCATTACCGACTTGAGCGATTTTTCTATCAGGCCGGCGGCTTCTTCAATTTCAGACCGGCTAATCACCAATGGCGGTGCCAGTCTGATAATATTACCATGCGTTGGCTTTGCGAGCAGCCCGTTTTCGGCCATTATTAGGCAAAGGTCCCAGGCAATTTCTTCATTCCTGACCAATTCAATTGCATTGAGCAGGCCCTTGCCACGGACTTCACGAATTATCGGATACTTCGAGCTGAGTTGAATCAATATTTCTCTTAAGTAATTGCCTTGTTCCGCGGCATTATCAGCCAAGCCTTCTTGTATGACAATATCCAAGGCTTCCATCGCGACATGACACGCTAAAGGATTTCCTCCAAAGGTTGAGCCATGTTCACCGGGTCGTATGCAAAGCATCACCGGGTCATCCGACAGCACCGCGGACACAGGTAATATTCCACCGGATAGAGCTTTTCCCAGAATTAGAATATCTGGATGAATGTCAAGATAGTCACAGGCTAGCATACGTCCGGTTCTGGCTATTCCAGTTTGGATTTCGTCTGCCATCAAAAGGATGCCTCGTTCACGGCAGATGTCGTAACATATCGGCAGGTAATGATCATTAGGTACGATTACACCTGCTTCGCCCTGGATCGGTTCTATCAAAAATCCAGCAACATTCGGGTTTCGGGCAGCAATTTCAAATGCCTCAGGGTCATTGTAAGGGACTTTGATGAATCCTGATAACAAAGGGGCATACCCGGCAAAACTGCTAGGATCCGTGGAGGCAGACACGGCACTCATTGTACGTCCATGGAAATTTCCTTCGGCAACAATAATTTGGGCTTCCCCTTCGCGCAGCCCTTTCCGATGATAGGCCCATTTGCGGCAAAGCTTGATCGCCGTTTCAATAGCTTCAGCACCGGTGTTCATTGGTAGCACTTTATCATAACCAAAAGTCTCATGCATTTTTTGCTCATAAAGGCCCAGTTTGTTGTTGTAAAATGCTCTAGAAGTCAAAGTCAGTTTCTGGGCTTGATCAGTCAGTGCGCGGATTAGTCGTGGATGTGAATGGCCTTGATTTACCGCAGAGTAAGCGGAAAGAAAATCGAAATATTTCTTGCCATCTGTATCATAAAGATAAATACCTGCACCGCGTTCAAGTACAATCGGCAAAGGATGATAATTATGCGCTCCAAACTGGTCTTCAAGATGCATGTAATCTTGCTGTTTCATCATGTTGCCTATCATAATTTATTTTTTTATAGAATATGCAAAATTAATCAATTCAGTGTGAATGGAAAGTACCTGGTGTGATAGGGAATGGACATTGTCATTGACGATGACATAATCTGAATTATCCAGAAATTCCTTATCGGATCGTTGCAGCGACATCCTTTTGGTTGTTTCCTCAAAACTCAGGCCATCCCTTTTCATAATGCGTTCAATTCTAATTTCACGCGGTGCAAAGACTGTTATGATCTGATCAACTGGTTGTTGGGGAAGCGTGTCTAACAAAAGCGCTGATTCCTTGACCACATAAGGTGCGCTCTGATTTGAAATCCAGATTTTAAAATCATCATACACTGCTGGATGAACAATGGCATTTAGTTTGCTAAGTAATGCTTCATTTTCAAAAACGAGCGATGCTATATATTTTCTGTTTAGATGTGCATTGTCATAGGATTTGACGCCAAGTAAATTCGTAATTTCGGATTTGATGTATGGGTCATTTTCCATTAACTGCCGCGCTGCGCGGTCAGAAGAATAAACAGGTATGCCGAGAAGCTCAAAGATGAAGCCAACTGCACTTTTGCCCGAGCCAATGCCGCCGGTTAATCCAACAGTTATCATCTGGCAGGAAGTCTGGTGATGAGACAATCCCTGATATCAGGCCTTTCTGGATTGATCGGCCGGTCTATCAATTCAATTTTCTGACTAAGCTCTGTAAAGAAACTTGCAAGTTCCACCAACGGTAGAGCGACCTCCAATGAACAGTTTTCATCCATCTCTAAGCCGGAGGTTGTGTAATTCCGGTTTTTTACAATTTTTAGTATTTTGTACATCGGTTCAGGTGTCGTGACAATTCGATACCGGATTTCAATATCTTTCTCAAGAATCAAGGCATTTTTAAGGGCTTCACGTGCGCTGGACTTGTAAGCACGAATTAAGCCGCTTGTTCCCAACAGCACGCCGCCAAAATATCTTACCACTACAATCAGGGTATTTGTTAGTCCGTAACTGTCGATCTGCCCAAGAATGGGTCTCCCGGCAGTGCCTGAGGGCTCGCCGTCATCATCCGCATGTGAAGTCTCACCTTCGTAGCCAAGGCGGAAGGCACTGCACCAATGTCGAGCCTTCGGATGATCTTCTTTAATATTTTCGATTTCTTTTTTTACACCCTCCATATCCATGACAGGCAAGGCATACGCGATGAATTTACTGCCTTTTTCAGTGATTAATCCGTGCGCAGGTTCACTGAGGGTCTTATATTTTATCGGGTAGGGCTGCATAGGATCGATTCATGTGGCAGGTAGCTGTAAAGGTCCGAAAAAAAACAGTACCGGACCAACATTCTTGTAATTACTACCTAATTGATATTAACAAAGCCTTGATTTTTTTTTGGATAAGTTTAACCTGGTGCTGGTGGAGATGATTTTGTGTTCAAATAGGGCTGGCTTATCTTTGTTTGGCAAAAGCATTTTGAAAATTAAAAAGTTTCGTTCATGACCATATTCTCACTTTGCGTTTACCTGGCCGTTTTTTCGGCAGCAATGACTTTCTTGTTAAAAAAATACACGCAATCAATCAAGCATACCGGTGTTAGTTTTTTGCAAAATTTCTGTGGATCTCTTTTTATTTTTTCAGGATTGGTAAAAGCCGTTGATCCGATGGGAACAGCCTTCAAAATGGAAGAGTATTTTGAAGAGTTTGAAGCTACTGCCAAAGGTTCGTTTTTACATTTTATGTCAGATCTATTTCCAGTCCTGGCTAATTATGCGCTTGGTTTCAGTGTCTTCATGATTGTACTTGAGATCATCATTGGTATTCTGCTGATGATTGGTCACAAGCCAAAGTTGACCTCTTGGTTATTCTTTATAATCATGGTGTTTTTTACAATTTTGACAGGCTATACCTTTTTAACCGGTTATGTTCCCAAGGAAGTTAATTTTTTTGAATTTGGCAAGTGGACGGCGTTTGCAGAGTCCAATATGCGCGTAACAAATTGCGGTTGCTTTGGCGATTTTCTTAAGCTTACGCCGGATGTTTCATTTAAAAAAGATTTAATCCTGATGATTCCCGCAGTAATTTTTCTTTTCTCTTGGCGGAATTTTCATACACTGTTCTCATCATCCCTGCGCAATGCTATCAGTTTCTTTGCAATTACAGGATTGTATCTTTTCAGCTTGGCCAACTTTAAATGGAATGAGCCGGTTGTGGATTTCAGACCTTTTAAAGTTGGTACTGATGTAAGAACAAAGCAGGAAGAAGAAAAGAAAGCTTCTGCAGATGTCAAAATTGAAAAGTGGAAACTCAAAAATAAGGCCAGTGGCGAATTCAGGGTTTTGGACGACAAAGAATATATGGAAAACATAAAGTCTTATCCAAAGACAGAGTGGGAGGTTGCGGAGCAAATCAAGAGCCTACCGGCTATACCAATAACCAAAATCTCAGATTTTGCTATTTTCGATTTGCAAGGTTCCGAATATACAGAGGATATTCTTACTGAACCACGAAGCAGGATTATGGTCAACATGCCCAAACTTTCATTTACATCACATACCGAAGTCAGCACGGTGCAGGATTCTGTTTGGAAATACGATACTGTCGTCGATTTGAAGACCAAAGACATTCAAGTGGTCAAGAGCTTCACAGAACTAAAATCCAAAACCATCAAGAAAAATATTTTTGAATGGAATGAGGATTATAAAAAAATCTTGACAAGTTATATTCTTCCATTTATTGATTCCTTGCGTCAGGACAGCGTAAAGGCCTTTTTTGTGGCAGGAGGAGCCAGTGAGGAGGCCCTGACTTCATTGTTTGATCAGTTGGGTGTAAAAGAGCCTATATTCACCGCAGACGATGTGCTATTGAAAACAATTATGAGATCCAATCCGGGCATTATATTGTGGCGAAATGGAAAAATTATCATGAAATGGCATTACCGGAGACTTCCAGAAATGACGGACATGAGGAGGGATTTTTTAAACTGGAGTGCGCCTCCAATACATTAAAATATTTTAATATTAATTAGATTCTTAGGTTGAATCGTTGTTTCTTTGCGTCGAATAACAATACTAAAGGGTATTCATGTTAAGCCGCCGTAACGTCCGCATCAAAGTGATGCAGCAATTGTATAGCCTGAATCAGGATAAAGAACTGACTTTCAAGGATATCAAGTCGGCATATCGTCATTCGCTACTGAATGCTTTTCATTTGTATCTACTCAATTTATATTCAATAATTAAGGTTTGCTCTTTTGCTGTTGAAGATGCGACTAACAGGAAGAAAAAACACCTTAAATCAGAGGAAGACCTTAAGTTTTCTGACAAGTTATATACCAACCCGTTGGTCAAAAGTCTCGCCACGAACCCGTTTTTACAGAAAAGGCTCAAAGCAGATAGAATTGGAGAGGGAATTGATGAAGATATATTCCGTAAGATCTATAAAGAATTCACCAAGGAGGAAAAGTACGTCAAGTATATCATGGAGGATGATACCTCTTCAGAAAATTTGGTTGAACTTTTACTTGAACTTTATCGCGTTTGCAGGCGCAATGAACTGTTCAATGAGATTATGGATGACCATTATTCCGGATGGCCAGATGACAAGTCATTGGTAATTGGTGCAGTCAAGAAGACACTCAAGGTGCTTCCGTCACAAGCAGATTTTATCAGTGAGCACCTGCCTGACGATGAGACGGTAACAGAATTTGGGGAGACACTTTTGGACAAGACCTTTCAATCGAACAGTGAGCTTGATCAACTGATTAAACCGGTTCTGGTTAATTGGGAGGCCGAGCGTATCGCTATTATTGATCTCATATTGATCAAAATGGCAATCACGGAAATGGTTAATATTAAGACGATTCCTCCCAAAGTAACGCTCAACGAATATGTCGAACTTGCCAAAATGTACAGCACCGACAAATCGCAGGAATTCGTGAATGGAGTTTTGGACAGGCTCCTGAAGGGCCTGCAGGAAGAAAACAAGATAATCAAGGAAGGCCGTGGCCTTTTGGATTAGTAACGTCCTTTTAAATAAAAATCAATGCATGCCCGAGTAATCATATTGGATTTTGGGTCTCAGGTGACTCAATTGATCGCAAGAAGAGTAAGGGAACTTAATATCTATTGTGAAATATATCCATTTGATCAATTCGACCAGATTTCTTTCGACAACGTAGCAGCTATAATTCTTTCGGGAAGTCCTGCGTCTGTTCGCGATTCGGAACACCCTGCAATAGATCTTGACAAAATCCTTGGACATTACCCTGTATTGGGTATATGTTATGGAGCGCAGTTGACGGTCTTCCAAAAGGGTGGTGAAGTGGCATCCTCCGGATCTCGGGAATTCGGATTTGCCCAATTGGCAAACTTGGTTGAAGATCCGGTGTGGAATGGAATGAATGAGCCTACTCAGATATGGATGTCCCATAGTGATACAATCACACGTCTTCCTGAGGGTTTTGTTCGTTTGGGATCAACTTCTGCCATTCAAAACGCTGCATTTAAAATAGAAGGCCTGCTGCAACCTGCATACTTTTTTCAGTTTCACCCAGAAGTAATTCATACGATTGATGGATCAAAAATGTTGGGTAATTTTCTTCTGAACATCTGTCATATTAAAGCAGACTGGACACCTGGTTCTTATATTGAGGAAAAAGTAGAGGACATTCGAAGTAAGGTAGGTGGCGAAGAAGTTCTATTGGCCTTGTCCGGTGGGGTTGACAGTTCTGTTGCGGCATTGTTGCTTCAAAAAGCGATCGGTACGCGATTACATTGCTTTTTTATTGACAATGGACTTTTGAGACAGGGAGAATTTGAACAGGTTCTGGAGACATATAAGAATTTAGGACTCGATGTCAATGGTATTGACGCATCAGCGTTCTTTTATGAGCGCTTGAAAGGATTGGAGGATCCTGAAGCCAAGCGTAAAGCAATTGGTAAAGCTTTTATTGATGTGTTTGAGAGGGAAGCGGGGCAAATATCCGGGATTCGTTGGCTTGCGCAGGGCACGATCTATCCGGATGTTATAGAATCGGCCTCTGTCCACGGACCGTCATCGGTGATCAAGTCTCATCATAATGTCGGTGGACTTCCTGAAAGACTTAACCTCAAAGTTATTGAGCCGCTAAGGTCATTGTTTAAAGACGAGGTCAGGAAAGTAGGAAAAGAACTTGGGCTTCCTCAACATATTCTCGGCAGACATCCGTTTCCAGGCCCTGGTCTTGCAATACGTATTATTAGTGATGTCACGCGTGATAAAATTGAAATCCTTCAGAAAGCAGATAAGATCTTTATTGATCATTTAATAAAAAGCGGTTTGTATGATCGAATCTGGCAGGCCGGTGCCATTTTATTGCCGGTTAAGTCGGTAGGTGTCATGGGAGATGAAAGAACATATGAAAATGTAGTGGCCCTGAGAGCGGTTCAGTCCACGGATGGCATGACGGCCGAATGGAGCCGAATACCGCATGACCTTCTCGCTGCGATATCAACCGATATTATCAATAAAGTAAAAGGAATAAACAGAGTGGTATATGATATTAGCAGTAAGCCGCCCGCAACAATTGAATGGGAGTAGGTTAATACTTTTGCTTAGCATTCTATGTTATAGCATTTTTTCATGTGCGACCAAAAAATCTTCTGTGCAGCAGCATCAGAACAAGGTTAATCATCCCAATACAACCGCAACGCATCAATTGCCTTCCAAGGTTGATACAGCTGTCTGGAAAAAATATGAAGAAAAACCCGTAAAGACTCCAGACAAAGCGGACGCAACCACGAAACCAGAGCGGAAATATACTAAGCCTGATGATCATTTTGAAATCTTATGTATGTTGCCATTTAAGACTGCTTCCAATGACTCTTTAGGCTCTAAAATCAACAGCAGCAGTCTGCGCTTTGTGCAGTATTATGCGGGTATGTCCATGGCAATGGATGAATTGAATAACGAAGGAGGCAAAAAAATCAACTTCAATGTAAAGGATGCAGAATCTGTTACAGAAATTGCTGAGGTCTTGTCGCTATTTAATAATTCACCGCCGCATCTGATCATCGGCCCCCAAAAAGCAGAAGCGCTTAAATATGCTGCCGATTGGGCAAAATCACACGAGACATCTTTGCTTAGTCCTTGGGTCAGCAGCTCAACAATCACGGAAAATAATCCTTATTATATTCAGACCAAAGCTGGAATTTCAAGCCATTATGCAAAGTTGAATGAACATGCCAGGGCGCATTATCCTGCCGAGAGTATTATGATAATCAGCAGGTCACCGGAAGAATCCAGATCAAGATACTTTAATGATAACATTAAGTTCAGGGATTCAATAGAAGAAAAGTTTATTAAAGAGTCAGATCTAGCCACTGGTGTAGATCCTGTCGTAGGTCCTCTATTAAAGGCTACAGGTCCAACAGTTTTTATCCTGCCTTATTTTAGTTCTAAGGATGAAAATTATATTTATCACTTTTTAAGAAGAATGGTTTCAGAAAAAAACAATAAGGAAGTGATTGTTTATGGTACCTCCAAATGGCTTGAAATGAAGTCGGAGATCATTGATTTCATGAATATCTATAATATTCGTATCAGTATCAGCAACTTTTTCGATCAGGATAACAGTGCGATACGAAGCTTTAAAAAGAAATATTTCGATACATACAGAGAATTCCCATCCCAGGATGCTATGGAAGGATATGATCTGGTCAAGTATGCAATAAAGTCACTAAGGCAATATGGTCCCGATTTTCAATGGAAATCTAACAGTAGCTGCAATGGTTTGCTGGAGACGAGTTTTGAGTTTCAGCCGGTTTATAAAAACAAGTCTGCTGACCGGAAATCCGGTGTAGATTATTATGAAAATTCATTCCTGAGAGTGGTTGAAATAAAAAGCAACCGATACCGAATCATCGATTAACAGATAATTACTTAACAGCTTGCTACTTGGACTGGCATGTCCATGTTACAAAATAGCTGTAATGGTTATTCAATATCTTGAAAAGTGACGAATTGATGATCTGCAATACTTTTAGTTCAAATCAAACATCGTCAATATTCAACTCAGTTTTTGCAGGGCTGCTTCAATTCGCTTAACGGCTTCAATGACTTTTTCTTCTGAAAGAGAGTAGGAGATACGAATGCAGTTAGGTGCACCAAATGCATCACCGGAAACCAATGCGACATGGGCTTCATTGAGCAGGTAGATCGCAAGGTCTTCTGCATTATGAATCATATTGCCGTTATGTTTTTTTCCAAAAGTTTTACTGACATCCGGTAATAGATAAAATGCGCCGTCTGGAATGTTAATCGTCCATTCAGTTATTCTACTCAATTCCCTGATCAAAGTATTGCGGCGGGATTTAAAAGCTTCGCACATCTTCCTGGTTATAGAAAGATCTGATGTCAGTGCAAATGCGCCTGCCGCTTGAGTAAAAGATGAGGCACCACTGGTATATTGTCCCTGGATACGAATACATGCCTGAGTAATTTCCTTTGGAGCACCCATATATCCAAGCCGCCAGCCCGTCATCGAAAATCCTTTGGAAAATCCATTAATGGTTGCTGTTCGCTCATTCATGCCTTCTATTGATCCAATGCTGAAATGTTTTTGGTCGAAAACTATATATTCGTAGATCTCATCTGACACAACCAGTACATCAGGATATTCCTTTAGAAGATTGGCAATCTCCATGCAATCCTGTTGATTGAAGAGTGTGCCAGTGGGGTTACAAGGACTTGAGAAAACAAGCATTCTGGTATTTGCAGATAATGCAGCTTTCAGATCTTCCAGTCGAGGCTTGTAATTATTTGCAACATTGGAATGAACAACAATAGGGCTGCCCCCAGCCAAGCGAATGATTTCGTAGTAAGAGACCCAGTAGGGTGCAAGTAGAACCACTTCATCCAGAGGGTTGTCAAGCATTGCATTGCAAAGATTAGCGAAGCTTTGTTTTGCACCGTTGCTGACGATGATCTCATCTGTAGAATAGTTTAGCTGGTTGTCCCGTTTAAATTTATCGCTAATTGCTTGGCGAAGCGCCAGCGTGCCTGCCACAGGCGTGTATTTGGTGTTGCCCGAATCTATGGCTTCTTTTGCCTTTTCCTTAATATACGTTGGTGTATCAAAATCAGGTTCGCCAAGACTGAGATTGATCACATCAATTTGGCGATTGCTGAGCTCTCTGGCCATTTGGGCCATACGCAATGTCGCAGATTCATTAAGGTGTTGTACTCTTGTAGATAACTTGAATCTGCGCATATAGTTTAGTTTTTTATTAAAATGAAAATGCCGGCGATGACCGGCATTTTCATTTTAGTGAAATTTATTCTATCTGTGATTTACAATCAATTTCCTGGTGGTCAACTTGTCGTTGATGCGAAGTTTAATAATGTAACTTCCATTATCAAATTCTTCTGTATTAATCGGCAAAATAACATCTCCGCTGAGTCTACCATAATTGCGACTGGTAATGGTCTTTCCAGTTAAATCAACAACATCCATGCCTACCTGGGCATCTTGCTGTAGATTCAGTTCAATATTGGTCTGGGCATCACTTGGATTCGGAGCAAGTTTTGGAGCAGAAAATACTAGTGAAGGATTACTTGTACTTGAGTACAAACCGTTTTTAATGGCTTCGTCCAGTGTTGTGATGGTTGCATTGACAACTTCGCCGCTCGGTCCATAAAGTAAACCAATTAGCTCGATATTGGGCACCTTGAATGAATCCGCCAGCGTCATGGTATAGGTAATATAATAGGTACTGCCTTTCTTAATCGTCGAAGGCAAATAACCCTCGAGTCCAACGGCATTGTCAAAAATAGCGCGCGCTACATGGTTATACTTCATGCGATTGGCTGGTACAGGGTTTGGAAGTTTTTCGAATCCGCCCATCCACCCTCTGGAGTTGCCAGCATAGGCGTTGGATTGTCTGTATCCCGTACCCGGGAACTGGATATTGTTTTCGATAACTACAAGGTTGAATCGATAGTCACCGGAAATATCATCGATAAAGTCACCTTTAACAGATACTTCAAGTTCCCTTTTCGTCGAATCATATTTCGCGCCGTTCGTAAGAATGACAGGTGTAGGAACTACGATGTGATCGTAGAAATCTGCTTCGACAGTTAGCGGATCGGTAAGCTGGTTTCTGTCGTTGATAATAGACGGATATCCACTAAATCCTGGAAAAGTTCTCAGCCAGTTATCATAAACCGCAACAGTCATTGGGTCATTGTTATGTACTGCAACACCAGCCCAGTATTTAGGATAAGTCCTGGCCATGGAATCAAGATAGACTGCACCTCTAGGACACCACTGACACCAGGTGCCGGTAGCTTCTTCAGTAAACATGACCTTATGAGGGGCTGGCGTTACACCGTAAAGTGATAGTGATTTGTCATCATTCGATTGATCATTATCTGGTGCGCCATTCACACTTGTAATCGTGCATTTCAAATCAGATGCCCCGGCAGCATAAGTAATAGGATTTACTGGAATGGTTAAAAAAGCCAGCGAAGCTACATTGACATTACTGACAGAAGCTGTAACAGGTGCGCCGGATCCGACCTGACAACTGAGATTGACGGAATTGATTGCTGTTGTTCCCAGATTTCGGATTTGTACGGAACCACCAGATGCTTCATTGGCAAGAAAACGGTTTTTCATATTGATTGAAATCAGACCCCCGTCTAAAGCTCTTAAGGTATAAGGCTCATAGATATAACTGACATCGTCAATATAGTAAATTGCTGAACTTCCTCCTACATCGCCACCGAAAAGTGGGAAAATGTCGATTGATGCTATTGAGTTGTTGGGATTCGCAAATTTCGCAACTGACACATCGTTGATTTTGATCTCCCATTCATTTCTGGTCATGTTGGCAACAAGGGTATACTTATTCCATGCTTCATGAGCGAAATCCACATTGCAGATGGGGCCGGTGGATGCACTTCCCAGTGTAGCGAAGAAATGGCCGTCTGAAGTGACATAGTTGTCAACAGCCCAAATGCTTCCAATGGTTGCTTTTCCTTGAAAATTCCAGTATGCCGAATTATCGGCAGTAACATAAACCCACATCGTGTAGGTAAATGTACCGATGTTCTTTTCGCCGCCGAAAGGTAGTACCAGATCCGTAGGACCGGAGGAAGCAGATCCAGCTTCCAGCCTGATAGACTGTTTGCCTGAATGTGCTGCTTCGGTTGAAACGGTAGCGTCCTCGGCAGTGCCTTCTCCTGCAGCTCCAGACCACACGGTCCAGTTAGGGGAGGAGGCGCCAATATAGGCTCCGTCTGTATAAGACTCTATATCATCTGAGAATGTGTTCTGAGCCTGAACATAGGCCACACACACCAAACACAAAAGAGAGAGTAAAAATTGTTTCATGTTTTAGATTTTGTTAATGAATTGGCAAATTTAATCATCCTTGGACACAATCGAAAGTAAAAGGAATCATAAATTCGAGGAGGAGGGATGGATTGGTGTAATAAAATGTAAATTAATTAAATATATATCTAATATTCAATAATATATACAGTTGATTTGAAAAATTTGCTTTCTTCCAATGGGTATCTTTGCACGAAGTGAATTTTAATACTATACATTTTCTTGATCTAAATAAATTACTTATCCACACTTTGACCAAATGGCAGTCACAATAGAATTGACGTCTTCAGGCTCTTTACCACACTTTATCGTAGCTTTAATTTATCGTAATGATACGTACAATGGGATTTATCGTTTTAAGTAATTAATACATATATCAGGGAATGTTCGAAATTGTGCTCTCATTTTCTGATCAACATGCGTACAAAAATCTCTGAAAGCTCACCGCAAAACCGGATCGCCAATATGCATTCTGCAACTCAAAATGCAGAAATGTCAGCGCCATTGAAGTTCGTTTTCTTAAGTTTACTTATTACTGGTGTTTTTATATTATATCGGCCTGTTCTATCATTCTCTTTTGTTTGGGACGATACATCGTATGTAAAGAATAATATTCAACTGGCCTGGCCATTGCTGAGAAGTTTGAAGCATTTCTGGGGACTTCACTTTTATCAGGGAAATTATCATCCATTGACGATGAGCATTTATGCCTTGATTGCAAAATTAAAAGGTATTCAGCCATATTACTTTCACCTTGCAGTCCTGTCGATTCATTCTTTGAATGTATTGATGACTTTTAAATTGGCAACTTATTGGACCAAAGGTAATTTTTGGGGTGCCTTTTGGATTGCTGCTGTTTTTGCCTTACACCCGCTGCATGTTGAATCTGTGGCGTGGATATCGGGGTTAAAAGATGTTCTCTATGCTTTCTTCTTTCTTGGTGGTTCCATTATATATTTTGAGTCGAAAGGCCGTTTGTCCAGGCTAACTTACTTAACAATTTTATGCCTGTTTTTCCTTTCACTTTGTGCCAAGCCCGCGGCCGTAATGTTTCCTTTGGTCTTGCTGACATTTGATTATTACATCAACGGCACCGTAAATTGGAAGGATGTGATATCAAAAATTCCATTTTTAGTTCTTTCTATTGTTTTTGGTGTTCTGACCCTAAAGGCACAGCAGCAATCAATAGAATCGGTGGTGCATTATAATTTTATTGAAAGAATAGTTCTTGGATTCAGTTCAATGGCCCGGTATGTTTTTCAATTTATTTGGCCACATCAATTAAGCGCTTTGCATCCTTTGCCAAAACCGCAGGAATTACTAACATTTGATAATTTATTGCTGACGGTCATTTCCATGATGCTTTTAATATTTATATTCAGAATTAGACGTCAAAATGAAATGTTCTTAGGGATTATTTTTTTTATATTAATGCTGTTGCTCACACTTCAATTTGTTACCGTGGGAATGGCGTCATATGCTGAGCGTTATACGTATATACCCTATGTTGGTCTGAGTTTATTTTTTTATTCCATTGCATCTAGGCCTTGGATAAATAGAGGCATCATGAAATGGTTGCAGTGGACCATAGGCTTGGGATCGATCATTATTTATTTTTTTATTGCTAA
>JAIBCI010000031.1 GCA_019694255.1 Saprospiraceae bacterium | reverse complement strand
AAAACGGAAAAATAATTTTTATAAATTTTATTAAATTGCTAGAAGTTCTAAATAATATGGAAAAAAAAAAAAAAAAAAAATGGATCAGATTCATTTGAAAGCACACGTCGGACCTGAGATCCTTAGGTTAAGACTTTGGTATAATCGATTTTGCAATAATATATACACTCTGTCACCCCTTCAGGGCTCCGGATGTTGGTTCAACATAGGGACAGACTGCACCTGTCCCTGATGTCTTTCGCCCTTTCAGGGCTATTAAGGAATTTAATACCCTGAAGGTATTTCATATCTATAGCCCAGTGTAATAGTAAGTAGCAGACAGTAAAAAGTAAATTATTTTTCGTTAAAAATTTTTGGGGCAATTTGTTTTGTAGGATTCACCCACCTAAGGAATTGTTTATATTCCAATCTAAATTAAAAAACCCCGAAGGGTATTAATATTCATAGAACCGGGCGTAGCTCGGGGCAATAGTAATTAGCAGACTGCAAAATCCGTTCATTGGTACCCATATTTTCAGGAGTAAAGGTGCCCACCTCTTCAATGCAAAGGTTACCACCCCTTACATTTACAAAGAACTGATGGCATAAAAGTAACTAATATTAAAGATTTGATTTCTTGCGAAGTGAATCTCCTTTGAGTTCAATTCTATGATGATTGGCAGTTAATCGGTCTCAAAGGGCAACAGCAATGGTTGTGTTATTGAGATAGTCATATCAATTTTTAATGGTTAATTAGTAGCTTCATTCACGGAACATTTGGTCAAAGTTTTGGGAGTTTTACATACAGTCTCTTTTTATTTTGGACAGCAGTCAAATCAATACTTTGATAACAAATAGTAGTATGCTGATTCATGTAACAAATTACTGGTTATGTTTAGACAAAGTAGCGAAGGGCCACAGAAGCTTATGGAAGCATATTGAATTCAAATATTTTTCTTATATTTTAACTGATACTTGCTGTAATGAACTACAGTCGGGATGACTGGATTCGAACCAGCGACCTCGTCGTCCCGAACGACGCGCGCTACCAAACTGCGCTACATCCCGATGAACCAATATAATGGAGCCAGACACGGGACTTGAACCCGCGACCTGCTGATTACGAATCAGCTGCTCTACCAGCTGAGCTAATCTGGCATCAAATCATCGGCGAATTTATGTAAATTCTCAGCGCCTGTAGTCCGCCAGAATTAAAATTTTATTTAATGTCTCAGAATATTTTTGACCTCTTTGTTTTGCAAGCATCCAATGGGTAAGCGGATTCACCACTGATTCTGATTTAGAATCAAATGCTTTTAAAAGTGAATTGAACTCAACTATTTTAAAATAGCCTCAAGATCTTTCATTTTGATGGATAAAGAATATTTGTATCCAACGCAATAAGATGGCAAGCGATCAGACTTATTATACTAATCTAATGAAAAAAAGGGAATTTACTTCCTTCGGTAAAAATCTAATGCGAACTGTTTCTAATCATCAACCAATGCAGTTGATAGTTCAAATGCTAAGCCGGCGATCCTTCCACTCCAGTTGCATAGGTAGCCAGCTGAGAACCCCGAGAATAAGAAAATAAATCGTGTAGAATATTTCGGAAGGAATAAACCAGTAGAGTAATTTTTTACTTCCAAAAAAAGATACTGCCTGATACAACATGGCAAAGTTTAAAAGCCACCCGATACCAATGGCAATTGTTCCGGAGAGGATGTAGAGATGGTCATGAAGTAACAGTCCTATGATCAGCGCAGCCAAGGGAATAATGCGATGTAACCATACAAAAGTCGCCAATAATATTGTTGCCGTGCCTGAGGTCTTCTTCATTTTTCCCGCCCAACGAAGGCGTTGATTAAAAAATGATGCTAAATCCGCAGGTGGCTCTGTCAGACAGACTGCCTCAGTCGACTTGAGGATGGCCAACTGCCCGGGATAGCGGGTTTTAAACTTGTCGATCAAAAAAATATCATCGCCGGATGCAATATGCAGATTAGTATTGTAAGGTTCGCTTTCGATGAATGCTTTGCGTTCATAAGCAAGATTAGCGCCGCTGCAAATGAAATAACTACCGGACTTGACGCCTGCAGCCTGAATCACGAAAGTGTTCATCATATCCAGACGAATGAAAGCTTCCAGCCAGTTCCGATTACGTGTTGGTATCACCGCGCCGGCAAGCAGTCTTACTGCCTCCTGCTCATATTGTGCAGCAATGGATTTTAACCATCGAACCGGCAAGGTGCAGTCGCCATCTGTCGTGACGATGAGTGTACCCTTGGCATGGTTGACCCCGTAAGCGATGGCTTTTTTCTTAGAACCCTCAATGGTTGTACGACCTTCTACGCCCAGTCTCATATACTGTATGCGTGGATCGTCAAAAGCTGCAGCAATGTCAGGCGTCTCATCGTAAGATTGATCATCCACGATCAGTATTTCACATAAATCACGTGGGTACTCCTGATTTAGCAGGCTATCGATACATGACGCAAGGTGTTCTGCTTCATTGCGTACAGGTACAACGATGGATATTTTAGTTTTTGGAATAAAAGTATCCGGAATACGAAAGACAGGAATCCTGTTCCAGTATACAATCAAAAAAGAGATGAGAAAAATATAGACTAAAGTCAGTAAGGCAACAAAAACCGCTACAAACACAGGTACTTTTTATTCAAACAAATCGTCATAGTTGACCGATTCGCGAACGGTGTCCTTCTCCTGAGGAGCTGTATTGTGCGCATTGACAACCG
This sequence comes from Saprospiraceae bacterium, assembly GCA_019694255.1. Taxonomy (GTDB): domain Bacteria; phylum Bacteroidota; class Bacteroidia; order Chitinophagales; family Saprospiraceae; genus Vicinibacter. Next base: position 124,346 of record JAIBCI010000031.1, on the reverse strand, counting down.
GAGTCGAGGCGACTTCTTCGTAATGTGCGTATCGCTCTTCAAAAGATTCTACCTGAACCTGTCCTTCGCGGTATTGACCGAATTTTCTGTAAGCCCAGGCCTTCACCACCAACCCGATCGTCACGATGGGAAGCCCGATCAGCTGTATCATTAATTCCAGAAGTCCGCCTACAAAATTTTGCTGGAAAGATTGTCCGATCATCCGGATATGGTTACCAACAACCTTCGGGTGCATAATAAGTGCAGCAATAATAAATATTGGAGATAGAAGGAAAAGCAACTTGTATATCTGGTAAAATAAATAAAGACATACTCCAATAATGGCAACGAAAATCAACGTGCCCAAAAGCCTTTGTCCAAAGCTTTTTGAAGGTTCATAGGAATAAATACGGCCGTTCAGCATGTTCATGGCAAAGATAAGTCAAAAAATCGTATTACAAGAATTAATAATATATTAATTACTTCCTAAAAAGTTGTTGATTTCGTTGTTTAGAGGTTTTCAGTCTCGAGTTGAGTCTGGTGAAGCTCATAGTATAAACCACCCGTGTGCTGCATTAGTTCCTGGTGTGTCCCGAATTCTTCAATTTTTCCGCCGGACAAAACCATGATTCGATCTGATTTGCGGATGGTGGACAAACGGTGGGCAATGATGATCGAGCTGCGTCCATTGACCAGTTTGGCAATGGCATTCTGAATCACTTGTTCAGTCTGCGTATCAATCGATGAGGTGGCTTCATCGAGGATCAGTATGTCAGGACGGTACAATAAGGCGCGAACAAAAGAAATCAGCTGTCTTTGACCCATAGACAGATTGGCTCCCCGCTCAGCGACCATGTAGTCATATCCGCCGGGCAGTCTGCTCAGAAATTCATCGGCGCCAATAGACTTACAGGTTGCAATGATTTCATCGCGCGTGATGGCATCGTTCCGTAGTGAGATATTGTCGGCAATCGTTCCGTAAAACAAAAACACGTCCTGCAATACCAGTCCAAAACGGCTTCGAAGATATCCAAGTTCATATTCCGTTACCGGTCTGCCATCGATCAGGATTTCACCTGATTGGATGTCATAGAGCCGTGTCAGCACACTAATCAGACTGGTCTTACCAGATCCGGTACTGCCAACAATTGCCAATGACTGTCCTGGTTCCAGTCTGAAGCTGACATCCTGCAGGACAGGCACACCGGGCACATATTCAAAATTGACGGAGCGAAATTCAATTTCTCCCCGGAGCGAACCTGAGGCGATGCTTCCCTGATTGCGTTCTGACTCATCCAGATCCAGAAGTTGAAAAACCCTTTGGGCTGCAATCAGACCCATCTGAAGGGTATTGAATTTGTCGGCGAGCATGCGTACGGGTTGAAACAGGCGAGCCAGAAACATCGGGAAGGCGACCAGCTGACCCACCGTTACTTCTTCGGCAATGACCCCTTTGGCGCCCCACCAGATCATGAATCCAAGGGAAGCCGCAGAAATAATTTCCACGACTGGAAAAAACACCGCATAATAGAAAATACCATCAAGGTTGGCCTGGGTATATTCTCTGTTTATTTTTCTAAATTTTTCTGCAGTCTGCGCTTCGGCCGTAAAAATCTGCACCAACCTCATACCGGAGATATGTTCCTGCAGGAAGGAATTCATCCGCGCGACTTCATTGCGCACCCGTTGATACGATGCCTTGACTTTTTCTTTAAAAACATAAGAAGCAACGAGCAGCAAAGGAAATGTGACCAGTGAAATTAGGGTCAGTTTGACGCTTGTATAAAACATCATGACCAGTACCATCAGGAGCGAGAGAATATCCGACACAATGGTGATCAGACCTTCGGAAAAAACAACGTTGATGGATTCCAGATCATTGATGGTACGTGTGGTGTTGGTCCCTACCGCAGAACGGTCAAAGTAGGAGAGACGGAATGACAGGATTTTGGAAAAAACGCTGAGGCGCATCTCCTGAATGATCGTCTGACCCAAAAAGTTTGTCAGGATGCTGAACGCATATCTTAGCACCGTCAATAAGACCAGTACACCAATAAATACGGCTGACCAAACCCTCAGTCCATGAAGGTCGGAGCGCATAATATGATCATCGACAATGCGGTGGGTCAGGTAAGGCAAATAGGCATTGAGCGGAGCCATCACCAGCGCCATGAGCGCTGCCAGCAAAAACTGGCCGCGATAAGGTCGGGCGAGCCGCAACAATCTGCGGATCATGGCCATGCCGGAAGATGAATTCTTATCCATTATCTACATTTTGTCCCGAGATCCGCACCAGGCATAACATATCTTTTTCTTTCAGGACAGGTATAAGACAATCCTCAGCGCCTTTTGTTTGGAGTTTTTGCATACCGCCAGTGCTGCTGAAATGATCACAAAACACCTTCATCGGCAAAACTGAAATAGCCTTTATTGGAGATGATCAGATGATCAAGAAGCTGGATGTCGATATGCTTACCCGCTTCCTTGATCTTACGGGTGATCTCATGGTCTGCCTGGCTGGGCTTAAGCGTTCCGGAAGGATGGTTGTGCGAAAGGATGATGGCGCAGGCTTTGTTTTCCAGGGCGCGGCGAAATACAATTCGAGGATCGATGACAGTGGAAGCGATTCCACCGGCACTCAATTGTTCCACAGCAACCACCGCATGGTTGTTGTTCATAAACAGTATCCAGGACTGTTCCACTGCGAGGTCCTCCATTCGGGTCCGAAGATACTGGAAGGCGTCTGCGCTGCTGCTGATCTTTGGCAGGTCGAGCGCTTCACTTTGCTGACGCCTTCGGCCCAACTCAAATGCCGCAGCAATATGGATTGCTTTGGCCTGACCGACGCCTTCGAATTGTTGTAGTCGCTCGGTGCTCAGGCCTGACAGGACGGTCAGGTTGTGTGAGCAGTGCTCCAGGATATGTCGTGCCAGCGTTACCGCGCTCATGCGACGATTACCGGTACCAAGAATAATCGCCAGTAATTCTGAGTTGCTGAGGGAGCCTGCTCCCTTGAGGGCAAATTTTTCTCTTGGGCGGTCGTCTTCTGCCCAATTTTTGATAGGTTGGTGTGTCATCATAGTGTATAGAGTTCAAAGTTACGAATCCAGGGCTTGCCGCAGGTCTTCGATCAGATCGTCGACATGCTCGATGCCGACACTCAGTCGAATCAAGGTGTCGGTCAGACCGCTTTTCATTCGTTCTTCCCGCGGCAGCGAGGCATGTGTCATGGAGGCAGGATGACCGATCAGGCTTTCCACACCGCCCAGTGATTCTGCGCAGGAGAATAGTCGCGTTCCGGCGAGAACTTTAAACGCCGCTTCCATACTTTCATCGTGTAGATCAAAGGAGAGCATGGCGCCGAATTTCTTCATCTGTTTTTTGGCAATCGCATGTCCCGGATGTGTACTGAGTCCGGGATAGAGCACCCGCTTGACGCGCGCATGGGACAGCAGGAAATCCGCAATTTTGGCTGCATTTTCACAGGCGCGGTCCACACGTACGTGCAATGTCTTGATACCACGCAGGATGAGAAAACAATCCATCGGACCGGGCACGGCACCGCTGGCATTCTGAATAAATTTGATTTTCTCTGCGAGTTCCCCGCTGCTGCAGACGACGACCCCATGTACCACATCCGAATGGCCGCCGAGGTATTTGGTGGCTGAATGGAGTACAAGATCGGCGCCGAGCCTGATCGGATTCTGCAAATACGGTGTGGCAAAAGTATTGTCTACGCAGACCATGATTCCTCGTGAACGCGCCATGTGGCAGACAGCTTCAATATCCACCATATTGAGCAGCGGATTGGTTGGCGTCTCGATCCAGATGAGGCGTGTATTGGGCGCAATAGAGGCTTCAACATGGGCGGGATCCTGCATCGGGATCAGACGGGTATCAATACCGAATTGCCTGAACACCTTGTCCAGTTGTCTGAAAGATCCACCGTACATATCGTTGCTGGCAAGAACACTGTCTCCACTGCGCAAGAGTTTGATAACCGCATCCATGGCTGCCAGACCGCTCCCAAAACAATAAGCGGCATGGCCGCCTTCCAGCGATGCCAGGTTGTCCTGCAGAACGGTTCGCGTAGGATTCTGCGTGCGGGCATATTCATAGCCTTTGTGGTGTCCCGGGCCGTCCTGTACGTAAGTGGAAGTCTGAAATATCGGTGTCATGATCGCCCCGGTTGACGGATCAGGATGAACGCCGGCGTGAATGGTCTTGGTCTCGAAATGCATGCAAATTATTTTTACTTGAAGCGGCAAAAATAGTTATTTGATAACGATAAACTATGAACTATAAATGATGAACTAAAAAGTAACTTTATTTATAAAAGTGCTATATTTTCTATGAAAATCAAGTTGGATCATTTTTTTACAACTATTAGTTCATAGTTCATAGTTCATAGTTCATAGTTCAAAAAAAGTTTTCTAGAAAAAACCTAAAATCAGTGTTTTTCCCTATTGATAATCTAAAAACCCGCTATTATCTTTGTAGAATTGGAAGCAGCATTCAGGAGATTGGCTGGGTCTTTTGAATAGCGGTATAGAAGATAGAAGATCAGCAGGGATAAAAAGAAGATAAACCCATTTCAATATTGTGAGGTGTTTATCCTTTCTTAACCGGCAGAGGAAGCTCTGTCAATAAACAATTTTTTATGCGTTATTCAATTATTCCCCGAAGGCGAGTTCCATCGTCTGTTGCAGAATATAATTCTGCCCCCCCAAATATTTAAAATTTAATATTGGAACCTTATTTTATTTATTCATCTTAAACTTTTTTATGCCTGGAATAACGTCAAGTCAGACAGATACACTTGTTTGTGATAATGGGGGATTTGAGAGTGGGTTTGCGTATTATACTGGATCAGTTGCCCAATTCGATTTTGGCAGCTTAAGTTGTTTGCCCATTAATACTGGATTAGGTCAATCAACCTGGACGCCTTATGTGCTTCCGGCTTATCATAGGTTTGAAATAGTTGCAAGTGGTACTGACGCCTTAGCAGGAATAAATAAGACAAAATTCGGAGGTAGTGCGCTATTATTAAATAATAAATTAGGTCATAATGTCTTTGATCCTTGTGAGACCCATAGAGACATCAATAAAATAATAAAGAGATTCAAAGTTACAGAAGAGACAAAGGACTTTACGGTTTGGTTCGCAGTAGTTTTTGAGAATCCTCAGTCAGAACATTATGATGCTCAACCATTCTTTCATATTGCATGTGATCTGGCTCCCAATTATGACCTTTGTTTTGATGCTTCTATACTTAAATGTGAGGAAGATTTAGAAGATACATGTGAGTTAGCACATGTAGATGTTTTGGATTGGTCATGCCATAATATTAGAATTCCTGAAGAATATATTGGCGAAATTGCAACAATTGAAATATCTGTTGCAGATTGTGGCAAAGGTGAACATTTTGGATATGCTTATATTGATGGGATTTGTGAAACATGCGATTCAAGTTCATTTGGCTCAGGAAGTTTATTCGACTGGCCAATAGATAGCACAGGACTTGGCATTAATTATAAATCCTGTGAAGGTGATACAATTATTGTTTGCGGAAGTTATACAATACCAAATGTATGCGGACTGTGGAATTTAGATTCAATTGAAATTCCGGATTTCACGATATATGATTTAGAAATTGATACTTCATCAAGAACATTTTGTTTTGAATTACCGAAATCAAATTTCACGACTTCAGATTGTCGAAATTTATTTGCCGTATTTTATTTTAAATACGGGGCATATTCCCTCCCACCTGTCTATAGCAATACGATAGACATATGTCCGGATGATTATAAATCCTATGAAATAAGCGTTGTTACAGGAAGCTGTCAGAATAATGGCACAAGTGTGAACATGTCCGATGATTATTATTATGTTCAAGTTACCTTAGGAAATGTTGATCAGGATACATTTTCTTTGGAAAGAATATTAAGCGATCCTTATCCTAATGAGTCAGGCGAATACTTAATTCTAAGAGATACAGGAAATGGAACATTCAATCTAGGGCCATTCTTTATTCAAGAAGGTGAATGGGACCTTGTTGTTAATATCAAATATTGTACCGATACATTTCATATTGTTCCACCGAACTATTGCTCTGGTTGTAGTACTTTAAGAGGGGCAAAAGTCTTTAATATAGGTTGTGATAATTCAACTAATACATGGTCTTTTAAATTGAATGTTACTAATCCTGGACAAGGAGCTAACTTTTATAGGTTAGATATTACTGGAAGTACTCAATATAATTTTGACTCCATCTACACAATATCTGGATTGACTAGATCTACAACTTGTCTGCCAATTAGTATTTTACATGGTGCTGGATGCAATGCAAATTTTATTATTTGTCCACCAAAGCCTTGTAACTCTCAATGCAATATTGAAGCTTATTTACTGGATGTCTATTGTAATGGAGGTGGAACAGAATATTACTTTAGCTTAAAGGCTGGTGCAAGTAGTAGCAATATTTGTTGTAATGCCTATGGTCGAAATACGCATACAAATAGCTGTTTTCTTCTGCCAAGTGGTGCGATAGGTCCTTTTGATGAAGATATTGAACTAACCTTATCGACTAGTTCTTCATCGACATGTAACTGTGTTAATCCGAGTTGTTATAAAACAATTTATATACCATTTCCAGATTGTAACAATCTTGATTTCAGAACAACAAAAGCTGATTTAAAATTTTCACAAGAATTGGAAGTGATTCCTAATCCTGTTCAGGATGATATCATAAGAATTCATTCCTCTTTATTAAAAACTCAATTCCAATTATTAGAGCTTTCAGGGAAAGAAATATCTTCAGGAACATTTACATCTAAAAACTATGATTTAAAAGTTAATATTCCTACAGGGGTATATATCATCAAGTATTCAGATGGCTTAGGCAAAACTAAAGCCACAAAGTTTATTAAGTTTTAATTTCATTACTAAGCATAGCAATTAATTGTAATTGCTATGCTTTTTTAAACAGGTTTAATGATTAAATCTACCAAGCAAAATAAGTTATTTTTAAAGTTTTTTTGGTTGATCTTTATTATTATAATTAGTAATAAAAAGTCATTCAATCAATCTTTGAACTGTAATAAAATTGATTCTAATATATGCCATGTATTTAAACAATATTCTAACAATAAAATAATCGCAGAAAAGAAGTTTGAAAGCAACGACAGCTTTAATATAGGACAAATTCTCCTATTGGCAGATATTGACAATGATTGTATTCCGGAAATTATTTTGGAGGATAATGAATATGAAAAATTATTATTTCTTGATTCGAGGAATGGAAGCATCAAGAGAAAAATGGATAAACCATCTGTATTAAATTATTTTGGGCAAATAGCCATCGCTGACCTTGATGGAAATGGTGAAGTTGAAATAATTATGTTAGCCTCAAATTCAGGTACAAATCCAAATGCTTTTTTCGGTAGATTATTTTGTTATCGGCTTGATGGTTCTCAAGTTTGGATGTCAGACAAAAGAGCAGATCTTTATAAGCAAATCAAAGATATGCCAAGAGGAGCAATTGGATTTGCTGATTTTAATCAAGATGGTAGGCCTGAAGTTTATGTGAATAATAAAGTATTTAATGGTCAGACTGGAGTATTGTTATGTGATGGTGGTGCAAATGGACTTGGTTTAGATTATGCAGATGGTTTCTTGCCAGATGGTTTTTCTGTTGCCGCTCAATTAGATAATAATGTTAATGATATAGAACTTGCAGCTGGATATACAATATACAAAGTTAATTTGATAAATCTTAATGGAAGTATTGGTAATAGTATGACTCCATATAATGTAATGATGAATGGAAAATATAGAGATGGGTTTGCCGCAATAGCAGATATTAATTTAGATGGTAAACTAGATGTGGTTGTGACATGCCCTGGAATAAATAATGAAGCCTTAGTTTATGTGTACTCATTCAATATGGGCAACCCTGTAGTAATAGCAAGTGCACAAATTTCTGGAAATAATTCTTCTCGAATTGGCGTGCCTACTATATGCAAATTTAATAAATTTAATTCTCCTTCCATTTTATTTTCAAGATATTGCAGAATATATTCTTTTCATTTCGATGGAAATATCAATTTAAATTTGGATTGGATTATTGAAACTACAGATTCCTCGGGTGGAACTGGTATTGCAACATTCGACCTGAACGGAAATGGAACTAATGAAATAATATATGCGGATGAGACTGAATTTCGAATATTTGATATTTCGTCTGGAAGTCCTTTGATATTATTCCAAGAACCATGTACTTCATGGACGCTTTCAGAAATGCCATTAGTTGGCGATTTGGATAAATCTGGACAAGCTAAAATATGCTTACTTTGTGGTAAAATTCGTGATGGTAGTGTTGGGAAACTAACCGTATTTGGCTCGCCCGACACCCTCCCCGGCTGGGCTCCCGCCCGCGGCATCTGGAACCAATACGCCTATAATCCTTTATTCATCAACGACGACTTGACGGTGCCGCAGTATCCGAAGAATCAGGCAACGTACAAGAACGGCAAGTACAACAACTTCATGCAGCAGGAATCCTATGTGGATTCTAATGGTATGGTGAAGAAAGCCGCTGCAAGCCTGAGTGGTAAGATTACTTGCATTAATTACGATGTGAAGACGATGACCTATTCGGTGATCTTTGAAGTGTACAATCGAAAGGATGCTTCACAGGATGCAGATACGAATCTGATCATTAGTTTTTATAGCGGAGATCCTAATAACAATGGAATTTTTATTGGAAGTTATCATACGGATCAGATCGTCTTAGCGGGAGATAGTTTGCTGAATTTGGTGTATCGATTTCAGTTTAATGATATGAAGGATCTGTTCATGGTGGTGAATACCAAGAAGACAGGGAATGGAACCTTTGGAGATGGCGACTTCATTCAACTGGAATGTGATTATACCGACAATATCTCGCGAAGCATAGACATTCCGGTCATCGAGCCTATTCAGGCGAATATCTGCAAAGGAGATCAATACAATTTCTTTAACACCGTGCTAAGGGATTCCGGTACGTACGAACACAAGATCTATAAGAACAATGGTTGCGACAGTGTCATAACCATCCTGCAATTAAGCACCGTTGACACCATCCGTTCGATTCAAAATGTAAGCAGCTGTGATAGCTATTGGTGGAATGGACGGAAATACATACTCAGCGGAATGTATACGCATGATACCACAAGCACGAACGGCTGCGACAGCAGCACGACATTGAATCTAATCATCAATAATTCAGATCAGCAGAATATCATCCAGTCTGCTTGTGACAGTTTGCTATGGAATGGAATGAGACTCGATCAAAGCGGTACTTACGAAGATCGAAGGATCAATCTCAAAGGATGCGACAGCATCACGACGCTGCAATTGAGCATACATCCTTCAAGCCATACTTTACAAATTCAATCCGCCTGTGATCACTACGACTGGAATGGACAAACCTATAAGAATAGTGGACTTTATACTTATTCCGGCAAGAGTATGTTTGGCTGTGACAGCAGTATTACCTTACAACTCACCATCGACAGCATCATTCAAAAGAATATTCAACAGACCGCCTGTAATAGTTATGTCTGGGATAATAAGACCCTCACCCAATCCGGAAGCTATCAAAGCAAGGCGCTGAGCCAACAGGGCTGCGATAGTATTACAACGCTTGATCTGACCATCCACAACTCAAGCAACTCAATGACAAGCATCCGAAGCTGCGATACGTATACCTGGAATGGAAATACCTATACCAACAGCGGGACATATACATTCAAAACGCAGAATGCACAAGGCTGCGATAGCACCGCAACACTGAATTTGCAGATTGATCAATCCAGCATAACGTCACAATCAATAACATCTTGTGACTCCATATTATGGAACGGAATAGTCTATGCCCCCAGTGGAATATATACTTACAAAACTCAAAATAATTTAGGCTGTGACAGCACCATAACGCTAAATCTAAGTATCCAAAAATCAGATACCACAAGCCTTCAACAACAAGCCTGTGATGCCTACAACTGGAATGGTAAGACTTACACACAGAGCGGACTGTATCAGGATAAAATGCAAAACATCCATGGCTGTGACAGTATTATTCATCTCCAGCTAACGATCAATAAATCCAATACCGTAGACCTGCAATATTCAGTCTGTGACAGTTTGAATTTCCTCGGAAAGACCTTTAAGACAGGTGGCCAATATTCATTTACTATTTCGAATACCCAAGGATGCGATTCCATCATCAATCTGAGTCTAAATATCTCCTCACAACATTATTAGGACAGTGTGTCGAACTGTGGAAGCTATGTGTGGCCCATAAATGGAAGAAGCTACGACAGTTCAGGAGTCTATGTAGAAAGATATTCCAACGCAGCAGGCTGTGATTCCATGTATGTATTGAACTTAAAAGTGAATAAGAATTATGAAATAAAGGAACAAGCAGAAGTTTGCAAGGAATATCTATGGCCAGTCAACCAACAACTTTATACGCACTCCGGATTATACCGTTATCCACTCAAATCAAGTCAAGGTTGTGATTCAATTATAAGTCTGAACCTTAAAATCAATCCTGAATTCAAACAAATCGATACGGTAATCACAAATAGCGATTATCTCTGGCCAGTGAATCAGAAGATCTATCCTGCATCAGGAACTTATGAAGAAGATTATACCTCGAGCCATGGATGCGATTCCATTCACCTGTTGGTGTTGACGATCAATAAAGAAGTGTCCCTCTACTATCCCAACGTCATACATCCGGGCGGCATCAATGAATGGTTCACAATTTTTATTTACGGAGGTACTGCGAGTATAAAGGTATTGAGCATCTACGACCGCTGGGGATCCCTGGTCTGGCAGAAGCAATCCTTCCCATCGAATGAATTACAACAAGGATGGAACGGACTGTTCAAAGGACAGAAGGCCTTGCCGGGAGTATATGTGTGGAGTGCGGTGATTGAGCTTCAGGATGGAAGCACGCTCATAGAGAAAGGAGATGTGAACGTGTTGAGGTAGTGAACCCATCCCGGCCTTCCCTTAAAAAGGGAAGGAGCGGTGAACCCATCCCGGGCTTCCCTTAAAAAGGGAAGGAGCGGTGAACCCATCCTAGCCTTCCCTTAAAAAGGGAAGGAGCGCTAAGTGTTAATAATAAATAAGGGAAACAAATGAGACACGATGAAGCTATTTATTTTGCTAGGTCTTTAAGAAAAAACATGACTTCTTCCGAAAAAATATTCAGGGAAAAAGTCAGGAATAGAAGACTTTTAGGTTTGCGGTTTCTAAGGCAATATAAAATTGCACATTCTGAAGTTTTAGGAATAACAAATTATTTTTTTGCCGATTTTTATTGTCATGAATTAAAATTGATAGTCGAAGTAGATGGAAGGATTCACAAAAATCAAAAAGAATATGACCTGGAAAGAGAGCGTATTCTTAAAGAAATGAGATACCATGTCTATCGGATTAAAAATGAAGAAGTGTCATCATCACTCGCAATATCAAAATTTATCAATTATTGCGAGGACCTAAAAAAGATTTAAAGTGACAAAAAAGACGAAAAATACTCCTTCCCTTTTTAAGGGAAGGCTGGGAAGGGAAAGCTTTCTTTTAAGATAATATTATCTGAATTCTATGGTTAGAGCAGTCCATTGATAATAGGAGCAAAATCTGAACCGTCTGATTAAGGGCAGAATAAATGCCAAACCATTTAAGTAGAAAGTAGATGTGAAAATAATTCAGTATTTGTGAGTCGTGAGTCGCGAGTAAAATAGACAGTATTCTGTTGAATCTGAAAATAATTCATAATTCATAATTTATAATTCATAGCTCCTTTAGGACTCTCGACCCCCGACTAACGTTTCGGTACCGGATCATCGCCGCTTCCTCCCCAGGGATGACAACGCGAAATACGTCGCAGCCCAAGCCACGTGCCTTTGAACAGTCCCCACTCGTCAACTGCCTGGAGCATGTAGTTGGAGCAGGTAGGATTGTAACGGCAGTTTTTGCCCAGCATGGGTGAAAGTAAGATCTGGTACAAGCGTACAGGACCTTTGACCAACCAGCGCAAAATGGACATGGCTATTTGTTTTTGAGTGCAGAAGCAGAAATTTCAAAACTGTGACGGGTATTTCCGTTTTTGTCGATAAAGTCGATATTCAGTTTTCTGTTTTTCTTGTCACCGGTAAAAGTAAATCGTCCAAAGTTATGCTCTTCCAGAAAGAAATTATTGACGCGGTTCGGGTTGACTTTTTCCTCTTTGGTCATTTTGGAGACTCCTGCTGTCAGCGAGGACACCGTGATATCATAAAGCGTGTAGAGGGAGTCTCTTTCAATTTTGTTAATCTCACTGAGGTGTCTGTCACCGGAGAGGAAAAGTACACCATTGACCTTTGACGTCTGCAAAAAGTCCATCAACTCTTTTTTCTCTGCCGGAAAATGTGTGAAGCAATCTAAGGGAGAAAGTGGATTCAGCATTTGCGAACCGGATACAATGATCTTGAACGCGGCGGTGCTGTTGAGTAGCGCATTTTTAAGCCAGTCCATCTGTTCCTGACCGAACATTCTTTTAGCCATGTTGGGTTGTCCATTGATCTGATCAGGTAGGTCATCCGAACTCCTCCAGCTGCGGCCGTCCATCAGAAAGAGATCCACATCATTATAGCTGACCTTGGTATAAATACCCTTATTGTCCATACCATATGTCGGATTAGCCCAATAGGATTGAAAAACCCTGCGGGATTCCTCTTTGAAGATATATGCAGCGCCTTCATTGTTAGGTCCAAAGTCATGGTCATCCCAGATGGCCACATTGGACATATTCTTATTGAGTTCGCGCAGGCATTCCAGCGATCGGTCACGCGATGCGCGATACCATAAACCCCATTCGCTGCCATAGTCTGCTTCCCGTGTGTACCAGTTGTCGCCAAGCCACACCATCAGGTTTGCTTTTTCCTTTGACATCGTCTCAAAAATAATGGAATCTGACCCATAAGGGTTGCCAGGACGGTCATATACCGGTTCGTTGAAGTATGCGCAACTTCCCGTAATCAGGCTGAAGTCCGGTGCCGGTCGACGCCAGCGCCATAGTTCCTGCGTAGTCAGAAATCCGTGGTAACGCGGCAACTTGCTGTCTATCTTGCGCTTGCCTTCATATCCGGTCAGGCGGTATTCGTATCGTGTGCCCGGTTGAAGATCGACAAGGTCAAACTGGACGGTCTCAAAATTCATAAAACTGTTCACTTTTCTGAAGGCCTGGTGAATTTTTTCAGGCTCCTGAACTGCCCAGTAATCGAGTCCGATGTGTGTGCCCGGAATAACCTCACACCAGACTTTGGCTGTGCGCAGTTCTACATATCCGAGCATCGGGCCACTTTTAATCTGCGCATACGATGCATGTCCCAATAAAATTACGAATAAACTTAAGTGCAACAATTGACGCATAGCGGACTCTTTCAAACGGGTCTAAAAGTACAACGAATGCTGCTTTAGACTGTTACCAAATATGAATCTCCATTATGCTGAAATTTTTGTTCATTTGCAATTGATGCACCACAAGATCCTGCCATTCCTTATTGCCATGGGCTGTACGTTAAGTCTGGCTGCGCAGGGTTACGAACTGGTGCAGCTCAGCGGAATGGTCTATTCACGAGAAGGTCAGAAAATCAAGGTGCTGCCTTTTGCAGAAGTGAGTATCAACAACGGGTTTCGGGTAGTCTTTGGCAATGAGTTGGGATTCTACAGCATCGCTGCGAGTCGTGGGGACACGATTCGATTTAATTATCTGAGCTATAAAGAAGCGCTTTTCATCATTCCGAAAGGAGAAGAATCAGATCATCTTACCCTCAACCAGCAACTCGAACGGGACACCATATTTCTGCCTAAAGTGACGGTGAATCCTTGGCCCGACCGGGAGCACTTCCGTCCCGAGTTTTTGGCTATGGATGTAGAGGAGAGTATGCGCAAGATTGCCGAGGCCAACCTGATCCAGTCCAGGATCCGTGAACTGATGAAAATTACGCCACCTGATGGCCGAGAGAGTGTAAGTCTGTACCTCAACCAACAGGCCCAACGATATTATTATCAGGGCCAGATACCACCCCAGCGGATTTTCAGTCCGATCGCCTGGATTGAGTTTTTTAAAGCCTGGAAAAGGGGTGATTTCAAGAAGAAAAAATAATCATGGCTTACGAACAGGAGCGCTTCAACCAGGAAATGCAACTGCGCGTCAACGAAGCGGAAGAAGCCTATATTGATCGGATCCGCGAGCGGATCGAAGAGCTTCAGGCCAACGACATCAATCTGCTGTTTAGCTACCTTTATCGTCTGGACATTGAAGAAGGCCGTCTGAAGGAGCTTATCCAGAGAAGTTTCGCGGGACATTTTGCGGACGAGCTTGCGCGGGAGATCTGGCAAAGGCAGAAACAGCGCCTGCAACACAAGAAAGACTGGCCGGTGCCTCCGGTCTCCGACAAGGAATGGGAACTCTGATTTCCATAAGATCAATTTTGATATATAAATAACTGAAATTGAATAATTTATAACAGCAGATTGCCTGTCGTAATGGATAGAATAATTTAGGCGCCTAAAGTTTTGATGAATCGGCCTGAAAGGCGTATTTTTGCAGCCCTTTATTAAAATTTTTTATAAACATGCGTCATTACGAAGTTACCTTCATCGTGGACCCGGTGCTGTCGGGCGATGAAGTCAAATCGACAGCAAAGTCCTACCAGGATATCCTGACCAGCGAAGGCGCCAGGATCATCCATGTAGATGAAATGGGCCTGAGGCCTTTGGCGTATTCTATCAATAAGCGCTCGACGGGCGTGTACTACACGATAGAATTTACCTCGGAGACCGGCACATTCATCGACAAGTTTGAGCTCACGCTAAAGCGCGATGAGCGGATCATGAGATTTCTTACTGTAAAGCTTGACAAATATGCGGTCAAGTACAATGAAGACAAGAGAAGCGGAAAAATCGGTAAACGTGTACCCAAGGAGCCTGTCGTCAAAAAACCTTTGGAGTACATTCCTTATCAGGCATTTAATCCGGAAGCGGTGAATTCCAAGCGCTCGGCTGAACCTGAAGTGGCACCAACAGAAAAGCCACAGGAAAATTAATTGATCACCTTTTCAAAAGTCTAAAAAATGGCAACACAAGATGAAATAAAATTTCTCAGTAATCCGAATATCGGACAGAAGCAAAAGAAATACTGCCGCTTCAAGCGCTTCGGATTAAAACATGTTGATTACAAGGATCCGGATTTTCTGATCCAGTTCATTAACCAGCAGGGTAAACTTCTTCCCAGAAGACTTACTGGCAATTCGCTCAAATTTCAGCGCAGGGTATCCACTGCAGTAAAGAGAGCCCGTCATCTGGCGATCCTGCCTTACCTGTCTGACCTTTTGAAGTAATTAGATTGATTCACCAGACAAAAAAGTATTATGCAAATTATACTCACTAAAGATGTAGAAAAACTTGGCGACAAACACGACGTTGTCAATGTGAAGCCTGGATTCGGACGCAATTACCTGATTCCTCAGGGGTTTGCAGTTCCTGCCAGCGATACCAACCTCCGTGTGCTCAAGGAACTGATGCGCCAGGAGGAAGCCAGAGAAAATAAAAAACTGAACGAGTACAAAGAGATTGCCTCCCAGATTGAAGAACTCAATCTGAAGATCGGGGCGAAATCAGGAACCAGCGGCAAAATCTTCGGAAGCGTCACCAATGTGCAAATTGCCAATGCCCTCAAGGAGCAAGCAGGTATTGACGTTGAACGCAAGAAGATCAAACTACCGGATGAGGTCAAAGAACTGGGCGAATACACGGCGCAGATCGAGTTGCACAAGCAAGTAATTGCTCCACTTAAATTTGAAGTTGTCGCCGATTAATTGTGTAGATTTTTTTTAAAATAAAAACGCGACCCGCGCCATCCAATGACGCGGGTTTTTTGTTTCTGTACAATGAGCTACCAACATCTTCGCAAAGACTACAAAAAAAGTGCTTTCAGTTTTGAAGAAGCGCCGGAACAGCCATTGGAACTATTTAGAATATGGCTGGATGATGCCATCGAAGCAGGCCTGCCGGATGCCAACGCCATGTGTCTGTCCACCGTCGATCAACACAATCGACCGAGTTCACGTTACGTATTACTCAAGGAACTAAATTCTGAAGGAATCATTTTTTTCACCAATTACAATAGCATCAAAGCGCGAGACATAGAAATCAACCCACAGGTTGCATTGTGTTTCTACTGGATGGCGCTGGAAAGGCAACTACGCGTGGAAGGGGTCGCAAGCAAGATATCCCGGCAAGAAAGTGTTCTCTACTTCGACTCACGGCCATTTGAATCCAGAATTTCGGCCATCGTCTCTCCGCAAAGCCAGGTCATTCCGAACAAGAAAATACTGGAAGAAAAAATCCCTTATTACCAGTCTAATCCTGCAGAGGTACAGTGCCCGGAGCATTGGGGCGGATACCTGATCAGACCTTCAATGATTGAGTTTTGGCAGGGAAGAGGCAGTAGACTTCATGACCGGTTGCGTTACGCCCGCGTCAGATCTGACATTGTCTGGAAAAGGGATATTCTGGCACCTTAACTTTTTCTGCCAATCTCGCCAAGAAATTCATCTTCTGTTAGAATGCGCACGGTACCAAGCTTCTGGGCTTTGGTGAGCTTGGATCCGGCATCTTCCCCGACAACCAGGATATTGAGGTGACTGCTGACCGCGGAAAGGTTTTTCGCGCCATTTTTCTCTGCGAGCATCTCGGCTTCCTTTCGCCCCATGGTCTGCAAAGTGCCCGTAAACAGAATCGTCTGTCCAGAAAAAGGTCCATCCGTGACGGCTTCTGCGGGTCGGTCCTCAGGGGTTTGTTTCATATTGACGCCAAGTGCTTCCATATCATGGATCATGCGTACATTATCTGCATCCGAAAAGAAATCCATAATATTCTGTCCAACCACGGGTCCTACATCCTTGATCGCGCGATACTGATCCAAAGTCCAGTGTTCAAGATCTTTGATATCATTGACGTGCGCAGCAATGAGCTTGCTGATTTTTTTGCCAAGGTGATGAATACACAGTCCGTGCAGAAATCGATGAATGGGATTTGCCTTAGCCTTTTCAATTGATCTGCGCAGTTTGTCAGCTGACTTTTTGCCCATGCCCTCTAGGGTGGCAATGAATTCAAAATCCAGGCGATAGAAATCCGCCATTGTTTTCAGCATGCCAAGCTGGTAGAAACGCTCGACCAGCGAAGCGCCTAAACCGTCAATATCCATGGCATCCTTGGAGGCGTGGTGAATCAGTTTTTGAACAATCTGTGCCGGGCAGTGGGCGTTGGGACATCGCCAGACCGCTTCATCATCTTCACGGACCAGCTTATGGTCGCAGGAAGGGCAGTGTGTTGGAAAATGGATCGGTCTGGTATTGGCAGGCCTCGTCTCGGGAAAAGACTTGACGATATATGGTATTACATCACCTGCCCTTTCGACCAGTACGGTGTCGCCAAGTCGAATGTCTTTGCTGCGGATAAAGTCCTCGTTATGCAGCGAAATCGAGCTGACCGTAACCCCTGCCAGCTGTACGGGTTCGATCTTGGCTACGGGGGTGATGGCACCGATCTTGCCAACCTGGTATTCTACGTTCAGTAAAACGGAAGTGGCCTGTTTGGCCTGGAATTTATAGGCGACCGCCCATCGCGGATGATGGGAGGTAAATCCACAGATCTCCTGCATGGATAGATCATTTACCTTGATAACCATTCCGTCCAACTCGTATTCAAAGTGGTCTCTTTTATTGGCCCAGCCGGAAATGAAATCAAATACCTCAGCGATGCCCTGACATACTTTTTTTTCGGCAATGGCGACTTTAAATCCGAGTGATTGCAGAGCTTCAATATGCGACGATTGTTTTTTAAAACGCCCCAGCTGATCATTGCCTTGCGCGTCGACGGCGTATCCCCACTGGAAAATAAACATATCCAGTTTGCGTGAAGCAGTTTCCGAAGGATCCTTTACCCTGAGTACACCGGTAGCAGCATTTCTCGGATTAGCCAATAGACTTAGTCCGTCCTCCTCCCTTGACTGGTTGACTTCTTCAAAGACATCTTTGCGAATAAGTGCCTCACCCCTGAGTTCCGTCTGCTGTACACCCAGACTTTTGAAAGGTGCACTGAGCGGCAAGGATCTGATGGTTCGGGCATTGAGGGTGATATCTTCGCCACGTATTCCATCTCCTCGAGTGGCAGCGCGTACCAACTGATCATTGATATACAGCACTGAAACCGAGCCACCATCAAATTTGGGTTCTACCAAATATTCAACAGTAGTATCTGCGGATAGCCCACACAGTTTTTTAACTCGCTGGTCAAAGTCCTGAAGATCTTCAAGATTGTAGGTATTGTCGAGCGATAGCATTGGAACCATATGTGCTACCGTCTCCAGTGTATTGGAGACATCGGATGCTACGCGTTGCGTTGGTGAATCGGAACGGATCCAGTCAGAATGGTCTGACTCCGCTTTTTCAAGGATTTTATAGAGTGTATCATATTCAAAATCAGATAGTTGTGGATCATTATCAATGTAATAGCGATGTTCATGATAATGCAGAATATCAACCAGTTGATGATAAGCCTCCGGACCTGAAATTACCTTTTCCTTGAGAATTCTTTTTTGAGCCTGAAGTAATTCAGGTGATAAGTTGTGCCCAAATTTAGCCATGATGAAAGTTTGACATTAACAACATGGCAAAGCTACTCGTCAGCGTACATTCACTGACCGCTCCCAGGTCAGGATTATTTATTCCTCGATTGAAAGGATGAGCTCATCAACAAGCACACGGCCGCAGTGCTCGCAGGCGATAATTTTCTTGTTGAGACCGATTTCAAGTTGCATTTGCGGAGGGATCTGATTGAAGCAACCACCACAGGCATTTCTTTTGACGGTTACTACCGAAAGACCATTGCGATATCGCTTGCGAATGGTATCATAAGCGTGGAGAAGCCTGGCTTCTATTTTTTTGCGGCTTTTATCAGATTTGCTGCGAAGTGCGGATTCCTCTTTATCCGTTTTTTCAATAATTTTCTCCAGCTCGGCTTTCTTTTCCTCTATTTCGGCCTGCTTTAACTTCAGGCGGTCTTTGATGCCGTCAAGGTTCTGTTTCTTCATTTTAATCTGCTCGTCGACCTCTTTCTTTCTTTTTTCAAAGAGTTGAATCTCAAGGCGCTGCATGTTGATCTCTTTGGTCAGTGCATCGAATTCGCGGTTGTTTTTGACACCGTCGAGTTGCTTTTCGTATTTTTTAATGGCATCCTCAGAAGCCTTGGCAGAGGTCTTGAAGTTGCCCGCCTCTTTCTCTAGGTCGGAGATGGCATTCTGCAGTTTGCTTAACCTGATGTTCAGGCCGCTGATCTCATCCTCCAGGTCGCTGACGATCATCGGAAGCTCACCCTTCAGGACTTTAATCTTATCTATCTCAGAATCAATTAGTTGAAGCTCATAAAGGTGCTTCAGCTTGGTGGCTATGGGTATTTCGGTGTGAACAACTGCTTTTGCCATAATTAATAGTATTGCACAGGATTGGTATTCATTTTTGTGCAATGGGCTGCAAAATTACTATAATTTTTTATAACCAATTCATATAAAAGCGCTATCGTAAACTGTTCACTCTCGAAGTGTCCGATGTCCATCAACAGAATCTGGTCATTGGCTTCAAAGAATTCATGGTACTTCAGGTCGGCCGTGATGAAGACTTCCGCTCCTGAACGAATGGCATCCCCGATCAGGAATGAACCTGATCCACCGCAAAGGCTGATGGATTGGACAGACCTGCCCAGCAATGGACTGTGACGGATAATGCCACAATGAAAGCGGTCCCTGACAAGTCGAAGCAGTTCAGCCTCACTGATGGGTTCGGGCAAGCTCGCTACAATACCAGCACCGGTGGTGCCAGCGGCATCGCGAGGACTGAGTATCCGTGGCTGCAAAAGGCCAAGTTGCCCGGCCATACGGGCACTGACGCCGTGGGTCAGGACATTGTCGAGGTTGGTGTGGATGGCATAAAGCGCAATATCGTGTTTGATAGCCTGGATGACAGCGCGTGCAACATAATGGTCTGGTGTCAGATTCCTTAATCCTTTGAAAATAATAGGATGGTGACTGATTACGAGATTACAGCCCATGCTGACCGCTTCAAGCACGACTTCTTCAGTCGCGTCTAAGGCAAACAGTATCCCTTTGATTGGCCAATCCTTATCACCGGTCAGAAGTCCCGCATTGTCATAGGTTTCCTGAAGATGTAGCGGTGCAATATCTTCGAGAAATCTGCAAACTTCACCGATTTTATTCGTTGACATTTGATTGAATTTGCCCAGGTTTCCGGTTAAAAAGATACATCACCAGCATGGCACCCAGTCCCAGCGTCAGATTGTTGGCAAAGTTGGCACTGAAAAACGAAATATTCGCAAATGAAAAGGCATCAACCTCATGAATACCGTAATAACTCAAAGCAAGGATGACCAGAAAATGATAGGAGCCCATGCCTCCCGGCGTTGGAACGAGCATTCCCAGGCTGCCAAAAACATAGATCACCAGGGCTGAGGTTATGGGCAGACTGGATGTAGGACCATAAGATCTGAGCGCGAGGTACATCATCACAAAAAACCACACCCATATCATTAGCGTATAGAGCAGAAATCTTCCCTTGTGTTCAATATTACGAATGGACAGAACACCGTCCAGAAAACCCCTGAGGCGCTTTTTAATATTGGCTACGGCAGGCAGGTCTCGCCATTTGTTTCTTGTAAAAAACAAAACAAGAATAGCGAGAACGGCGATGCCCGGTAAAATCAGTTTTTCCACAAGCGAAATCTGCGAAAGCTGCTCATGGTAAAGCCTTAAAAATGTATCGTGTTCGATGAAGACGGTGATCGTAACAATCATGCCCATGCTCATCAGGTCTATCAGACGGTCAAGCACTACCGTGCCGACAGAGACGGTCAAGGGTACCTTTTCATAACGGCTGAGCAATGCCGCGCGAATGAATTCACCGCTGCGCGGAAGTCCCAGATTGGCCAGGTAACCTACGAGAATCGGGCCAATGGAATTGATTTCTTCTATTTCATATCCAACAGACCGCAGAAGCATTCGCCATCGCAATGACCTGAAAAAATTGCTAAGAAAAAAGGCAATAAAAATCAGGAGAATGTAGACTGGATTTATGCTGAGCAAATCAGACCAAAGCTTTTCCGAAAGTTTACATTGTTCTGAAGGGATTCCGTGTTCTGCACAATACGCTTTATACGTGCTTTCCTGACGGATGTAAATCCAATACATAAGACCCACTCCCAGGGCGAGAAAGAAAACAAATTGGCCTAATTTTTTAAAGATCTGGGACACTGAAATATGGAATCAGAAAAAGTGGTGCGTATTTTTAAAAGCTAATGGCGAAATGCTGATTTTGGAAAATAGTGATAATGATATCAATATCAAATTTGCTTAATTTGGTTATGCTCATCTACAAAAATGGAAATGGGCCGGAAGGACTGCGCTTCCTCCGGGGTCATTAGCGCATAGGAGATGATAATAATAATATCGCCAACTTCAGCCTTGCGGGCTGCAGCTCCGTTGAGGCACACCATTTTAGATCCTCTTTCTCCTTTGATCACGTACGTCTCGAATCGCTCTCCATTGTTGTTATTGACAATCTGGACTTTTTCTCCTTCAAACAGGTTGGCGGCCTCCATCAATTCTTCATCGATGGTGATGCTGCCGACATAATGAAGGTTGGCCTGGGTAACTGTAGCCCGGTGGATTTTGGATTTAAAAAACTGTAGCAACATGGTGCAAAGTTAGTAAGACCAACCTGAAATGCTAAGAAGGCTCTGCTTTTTGAAGTTCTTTTCATCAATACAAGGCGCGAGGCAACCAGGGCAGAAAGGATCAGTTAGGTTCTGAATCCAGTTCGTGAAAAGGATGAAAAATATCAATGGGCCGGATTTCATTTCACATTGGTAAACAAAGTAAAAAACATGACAGTAAAACCTTTTTGGGCATAAAAGTTCAAATTTAGCTGAAGCTTAATATGATCAGGGCTTCAGGCTCAGGTTGTCAATCAGTCGCACTTCACCCGCCCAACACGCCACGCAGGCAACCACATGCGAGGCCTGGTCAGCAGATTCCAGCGGTAGCAGGGTTTGTCCGTCGACAATCTGAAAATATTCAGTACGAAACCCTTCCTGGTCAATCATAGCGCTGGCCTCGGACTCAATCTTTCTCACGGGCAATTGCCCTAGTCGCGCTCGGGCATACTGCAATGCCTGATAGATTATTGGGGCTTTTTTACGAAAGGAGGCTTCCAGCCGTCGGTTGCGGGAGCTCATGGCAAGCCCGTCCGGCTCCCTGCGCGTCGGACCAATAATGAGCCTGGCATTAAGCCGGAGTTGGCTGATCATCATTCCGACCAGGCTGTATTGTTGAAAGTCCTTTTGACCCATGACCAGAAAGTCGGGATTTGTAATTTCAAGAAGTCTGTACACAACCATCAGCATGCCATCAAAATGCCCCGGGCGAAAATGTCCCTCCATGACCTTGTCGGCACCGTTTAATTCAACCTCAGGCTGAAATTTTCGGCCCCCAGGGTAGATTTCTTCTGCTTCCGGCATAAATAGTGCATGACAGCCAGCCCTGAAAAGGAGCGCAATGTCCTCATCCGGGGTGCGGGGATATTGCTTCAAATCCTCTGGTTGGTTGAACTGTGTGGGGTTGACAAAAATGCTACAGACAACGCATGTGGCGTGTTCCAGACCGATTCGTATCAGGCTGATGTGTCCCTCATGAAGGGCCCCCATGGTAGGCACGAAGGCGATGGTATGCCCCGAATTCCTTTCCGCGCTGAGGTATTGTTCAAATGTCTGAACAGTTCGGAAAATTTTCACCGGGCGAAGATATTCTCTTTTGGTGCAGTAATAAAATTTGAGTGTGTCCGTGGCGATGAGTATTTTTGATGCTTCCAAATAATTATATCTAAATGAAATTTTTGATCTCCATCTTCTTAGTGCTTCTTTGTTTTTATGGACTGAATGGACAGAATTATTCACTGCAGAATAGTGTCATGGCCTGGGCCGAAGCCAATACCGCCAAACCTTCTCTTAAATTGCGATGGGTTGCCGCCAATGATTCCGTCATGACCATCCACCGCAAATTGCGGGACGCCAAAAGCTGGCCGGCCAAGGCCCTGGTAACGTTAAAGGCAGGTGAGACTTCTTATGAAGATACCACTGTGAGTGCGGGAAATGCTTATGAATATAGACTCTACAGGATCACAAAAGCCAAAACATACGCCTACACCTATCTATACGGTGGCGTAAAATCATCACAGGTCTCGCTGAAGAAGACCATCTTGTTGCTGGTTGACGATCGGGTTCGGACAGGGATTAATGCAGAACTGGACAGGTTGCGCAACGACCTTGCCAATGAAAGCTGGAATGTCGCGGATCTGACAATCCCGGCTAGAAGGAATGCAGCACAGGTAAAAGACACAATAAAAATGTTCTACGCTCAAAATCCAGGACTAACCACGATCTTCATCATCGGACACGTTGCGGTTCCCTATAGTGGAAATACGAACTGGGATGGTCACCCGGATCATCAGGGCGCCTGGGTCTGCGACAACTTTTACGCAGACATCGACGGGGTCTGGACGGATGAATTTGTGAGCAACCTGACGCCGGGAAGAGATGAAAACAAAAATGACCTTGATGACGGCAAGTGGGATAATGATCAGATCCCTTCCGATATTGAATTCGAAGTCGGCAGAGTAGATTTTTTTAATATGCCTGCCCTCGGAAAATCAGAGGTTCAGTTACTGAAGAATTACCTTGAAAAAGATCACAAATTCAGAATCGGACAAATCAGACCCGAGCGCCGTGCTATTGTACAGGATAATTTCAATTTTCAGGCAGAGTATTTTGGTTCTTCGGGATATAAAAATTATACCGTATTTTTTGGACCGGACAGTGTCAAGACAGACGAATTCAGAAACAGGTTGCTGGAGAAATCCTATCTCTGCGCTTATGGCGCAGGTGGTGGGTGGTACCAGGGTGCTGGTGGTATATCAACGACCGGAGATATGGCCAAAGATTCCCTGAGAACGGTTTTTACTTTCCTGTTTGGATCCTATTTCGGAGACTGGGATGTACAGGACAATTTCCTCCGTTCATCACTGGCAAGTGGCACGATACTTACTTGCGCCTGGGCCGGACGCCCGGGATGGCAGATTCACCATATGGCGATGGGAGAGTCGATTGGTTTCAGTGCAAGAACAACCATCAACGACAATCTTTACGTCGTAAGCCCTTATGGCAACCGCGGAGCGCACGTATCACTGCTCGGTGATCCATCGCTGACCTTGTTTCCGGTTATTCCTCCTGGCGCGCTGACGGCTGTGGAGTCGGGCAAATTTATTAATCTAAACTGGGTGGCTTCTCCCGAAGCGAGCGAGGGATATACTGTACTTCGCCGAAAATTGACAGATAAAGAGTTCACAAGGGTGGCTGATCAGATCAAAACAACCAGTTACCAGGATCAGTGCCTTGAACAGGGAGTCGATTATGAATACCTGGTCTGTGCAGTTAGACTCGAAACGGATGCTTCCGGTAGTTTCTATAATCGTTCTGCTGGCAGCCGCGCAACCATCAGAATCAAAAATAATGCGCGTACAAAAGCAGTCGCGGAGGCGACAAAAGATTACGAATTTGTCACCTTCAAAGCACGCAGCAACAACAGCCAAAGTAATCAGTGGCTTATCGATGGCAAAACCATCAGCGGGGATTCGATTTTGTATCATTTTAGCTGTCTCCCCGAGACGCATGTATTCAAGTTAATCTCGACCGGTGATTGCAATGCTGATACACTGACCAGTGAGGTTCAGGTCAGTTGCAGTGTGCCAAGTGTTGATCATTATACGATTGATCCGCCGATTAAATGTTTTGGAGAAGTGACGAGCGTTAATCTGGATCGAATCAGCGGAGCGGCACCTTTTAAGTTCCTCTGGAGCAACGGGGCTACAACCAATCCGGTTAACAACGTCAGTGGAAAGATAAGCGTGGTCATTACCAGTGATAAGGGCACAAAAGATACTTTTGAGATTAATCTTCCGGATTTCGCCAAACTTGAAATTACGGACATTACCGTTCGCAATGTAAACCCCGGTTATAACAAAGGCTCAATAACAGGAATCAATATTCAGGGTGGCTCACCACCTTATGTTACAAAAATACTCAACAGCAGCAGGCAGGACAGTTTGGATGCTGGGGTTTATACTTTACAGGTAACGGATGCCAACGGATGCACAAGTACCAAGTTGTTTGAAATAAAAACCAATACAGCAGTTAAGGATATTGCCGGTACCGAATATTTTGTCTTTCCTAATCCTTGTGAAGATGAGTTTTACATCAAGTTGGATGGATTGTTGACCTATTCTATTTTCACGATGGAAGGCAAACTGATCCAGAAAGGATCCATTCAAAATTCGGCTCATGAACCCGCCAGGATAAATACCAGCAAATTAATTCCGGGTTGTTATAATGTTTTGCTTGAAGGTGCGAAAGACAAATACCGGACCCTGATTGTAAAAAAGTAACTACGGTTCAAATATTCATTTCAGTTAAGGCCATGCTTGTCGTGGCCTGACAGTAGAAATTGTTGAACTTATCGTGTCACATCAAAGAGGCATTCGCTATAAATGGTGTCCCAATTTTTTCCAGTTGATGCTTAGAATGAAGCTTAAAAATGTTGATTAAATGGCCTGTTGATTTAATCTGAAGGGTCAATATAGAATATAGTTCTTTTAGAATTTTTAAGATAGTAACGAACAAACCCAAACTAACTATTATCCTAATTCATACTATACAATAGAGTACGGTTCGACCAATATAACTGAAAATTGTCTTGGTGAGCGTTATGCTAAATTTGTTTATTTTACAGGAATTCAACTGGACCAATATTATGAAATATGCGTTAGTTGACTTCAATCATTGACTATAATTAACGATGAATGAAGAAAGCTACTAATAAAATTCATATAATTTGTCAGGCCAATTTAATACTTGATCAGATTGATATTATCATGTGTCAACATGAGTAATATCATACCAGGATCCAAATCAGTTTGATCTTGGGTTGGGCTAAATTCAAATCGGTCCAGCAGGCTTCGGGAACGATGGTTATCCTGATGAACGGCAGCTGTTATTGAAGAGATTCCGAGATGTTGAAAAGCAAAATCAATTACAGCTTTTAGCGCTTCGGTCATGATGCCTTTACCCTGAAATCCCGGGATTAATTCGAAGCCAATTTCACAACTCCCTTTGTTGTTGTTCACGTCAAACAAGCAAATAGTTCCCACAAGCGTATCGGATGGAGGATGCGTGATGACCCAGTAATAGGATACTAAATTACTGGAAATGATTTTTTGGATGAATGCTTCGGCATCACCAATGGACGTACATAAGGAACGGCCAAGATATTGGTTGATTTCCGGATCTGATCTCAGCATAAAAATTTCCTTTCGGTCGGTCATCTTCAGGGGCCGGAGTTTTAACCTTTCGGTCGTTAGTGTTGATAGCAAATGGCCCATTCGTGCAGGTTAAATTTATAATTCTGAAATGGATATTTCAAATTCGGAATAAAAAGTAAAAAAGATAAGTGCGGAAAAATTTATCAGCGCCCTCCTTTCTGAAGATAATCAATAATCGCCAGACGAATATCTTTTCGCAGCGGACCTGCTGCAGGATTTTCAGCGGTGATGATATTTGAAATGCCGGGATTGTTTTTATTCAGAAAATCAAGATTTCGCTCTAATCCGGTGAGCAAATACTCATTTAGAATGATATGATAAATTTTATCTTTATTTAAAAGAGCTGATCCAATCATCCAGGAACCATCATCCGCATGACGAATGTTAGCCCATTGTAAAAATCCGCCCATGCCTTTATTGCCTATCCCAACATTCAGTATTTTCTCGAGGAGGTCTCCTTTCATTTCAAGAGAAATAATCGAGCCTGCATAAGGAAGTGAGCGAAGGATGTCATACTGTGAAATATAACCGTGGAGTTCATCATCCAGTCTTATGGAACCTGAGTTCATGATGGCCGCGTCACATTGCGGACATTGCGCAAGCATTGATTTGCAGATCATCTCCGGAAATGCGGCAGGTTTGTTACGGATTGTCAGTTCCCGGGCGTCATAATTCACTTCCGATCCGGGTATTTTTTGATCGGGATCAAAACCAGCATTTTTCAGGTACTGATTTTCAAATTCTTTCCAGGATTTGATTAATTGCAGCAGCTGTCCATCCTCTGTGATTGTTTTGTCAAGAGGAACCAACTCAGACCTGAGAAGCAACCGATGGGTTTTAACATTGTAAGTCATGCGGTGGACATAGGCTGTTCTAGCGTTCGCATCGGCCTTTGTCAATACGGTATGCCCTACTTCATATTTCATGTGATCATGCTCATGCCCTCCCATGATGAGGCTCAGCTGGCTAAAATCGCGGGCCATCTGAAGGTCGGTAGATTTGTTGAGGTGGCTCAGCGAAAGAAACACATCAGCTTCATTTTTAAGCTTCGTCAATTCACGTTTTACCGAAGGGTAAAGTGAATCATAGAAGACGAATTTAGCCTTGTTCGCATCAATGCAAGGTGCGACAAATCCCAGACGAACCGCTGCACCTGTGTTGTTGGTAAATCGAACGATATGATGTAGCGGTATTGGGATCTTCTGACCATCCTTTTCCTTTGCAAAAGGAGCCAATACGCCTTCTTTGTTTTCAAGTACATTGGTAGATACCCAGTCGAACCTGGACTCATTGATCCGCTTCTGTAAAGTCTTCTGGTCATAATCAAATTCATGATTGCCAAAGGTTACCAGATCAACGCCAATTGCATTGAACGCCTCAATGATCTGTCTGCCTTTGACACCTTCGCCGTCTTTTTTTAAAGTGCCCAGCAGCGATGGACTGAGAAAATCACCTGCTACAACAGTTAGCAGATTGGGGTTTTCTGCTTTTAATTTTTTACGCAACGTCGCCATACGCGCAGCGCCACCTATTGTGCCGCCATCCAGACCTCCGATTTCATAAAAATCATTAAACTGCAGGATCGTCCATTGCACGGTGTCAGCGGATTGGGAAATCTGATGTTTTGTTGTGCTGCAACCGATGAAAAAGATTGTGAAGAAAATCGGAATGATAATTTTTCTGTACATGGATAGCATTTTGAAGGTTGAAATATACAGCCGCAATGGTCAATCACGTTGATCTCATGATGGTATTGTTCAGATATTTTTTCCTAAGTCATCAAAGTGAAGTCAAATACACGCATTCACAATTTGATGAGTTATTATTTCATACCTGTAAAGATCAAAATGCAAGCCAGTTCCAACGAACGGATCCTGGTGAGTTTAGCTCCAACGCAGGGGCAGGGATTTTAAAAATACCAATAGTATGAATGATGGTCCTCCAGAAAGTATTCCTGACTGGAATTTTTCTGAAATTGATATCCAGAGACAGATAATATTGCGTTGTTCTGGGGTAGTCTGAACCTGCCGTTTTGTGATGACCCATTGGGTCTAGCCAATCATTCGAACGCGCGCCGTAGAGATTTTTAACACCATATCCTATACTGAGTTCCAGCCATGAAGGCCAGAAATTTTGCTCTATTCCCCACGCAAGCGTTGGATGAAAAGAAAGCCAGTACGTCTGTCCGTTGTAATCTTTAAGAATCCGTTGTAAAGCATCATGTCCATAGAGATATTCCGCTCGCTGTTGAAGCATTGGATTATCCTTTGAGTAGTTTTGAGGGTGCGCACTGTAACGAATTCTGAATCGTTGTTCGTTCCAGAGTCCCTGCTGCAAAGCAAAACATCCGCTACCCAGGAAATTTGCGCCAACATCAGACCATGAAAAGCCATAACCTTTGCCAAATCCGTCCATCACTTCAATGGTATGTTGAAAAAGTAGCGAGGTGCCCAAGGACCACAACAGCGCATTCCTTTTTTTCATGCCCGTCCATTGACACCCATGATAGACTAGTTCAGATTGAATATAAGAGCTATAGCTGTGTCCAAGTTTATCCATCAGCAACCACTCATTCCAGTCATTAAAAAAGTGAAACTTTCCAAGGCCTTGCTGACGGTACCACGCAGAATAAAGTCCAGTTGCAAAAACGCTATAAGTGATGCTAGCACCTGTTACGGCCAACTCAAATCTTTTTCGGTTAAAACTGTCTGAAGGGGTAAAGAATCCGGAAAAAGATTTTTGGGAAAAAAGGCTGTTTAAAGAAGCTAAAACCATTAAGAGGCAAAGTCCCTGAAATCTCATGGAACGGTAAAAAAAATTCCGCAGGGCTTTTACCACTGCGGAATCTATTGAACTACAAATTTGATTCAATTAATATCTATAAGTATCGGCCTTATAGGGGCCTGTTTTGCTCACACCGATATATTGCGCTTGCGTATCATTGAGCTCTTCCAGTTCAACCCCGATTTTGGCAAGGTGCAGCCTGGCAACTTTTTCGTCAAGGTGCTTTGGAAGGGTATATACCCTGTTCTCATAAAAATCATGATGTGCCCAAAGTTCCATTTGCGCCAGGACCTGGTTGGTAAAAGAATTGGACATAACAAATGAAGGATGTCCTGTAGCACATCCCAGATTTACAAGCCGTCCTTCCGCAAGTAGAATGATATCCTTGCCATCGATGGTATACTTATCCACCTGAGGCTTGATTTCAACTTTGTTGTTGCCATAATTAGTGTTTAACCATGCGACATCGATCTCGTTATCGAAGTGCCCGATATTGCAGACGATGGTTTTGTCATTCATGGCTTTAAAATGACGGGCACTAATGATGTCACGGTTGCCTGTAGCTGTAACTACAATATTGGCCAGTTTGATCGCATGATCCATTTTTAGAACCTGGTAGCCGTCCATGGCAGCCTGAAGTGCGCAAATCGGATCAATCTCGGTGACGATAACCCGACATCCCGCACCGCGAAGTGATGCAGCAGAACCTTTGCCGACATCTCCATAACCTGCTACGACAGCCACTTTGCCAGCCATCATGATGTCTGTTGCGCGGCGAATTGCATCGACACAGGATTCTTTGCAACCGTACTTGTTATCGAATTTAGATTTTGTGACCGAGTCATTGATATTAATCGCTGGTAGGGGCAGAGTGCCATTCTTAAATCGCTCATGCAGACGAAGCACGCCAGTAGTGGTTTCTTCACTGATTCCGCGAATACCGGGGACCAATTCAGGATATTTGTCCAGAACCATATTCGTCAGGTCACCACCATCGTCCAGAATCATATTCAGTGGCTGTCCTCCACTGAATGCAAAAAGGGTCTGTTCAATACACCAGTCGAATTCTTCATTGTTCATGCCTTTCCAGGCATATACCGGAATACCGGCTACGGCGATGGCAGCGGCGGCGTGATCCTGAGTGCTGAAAATATTGCAGGATGACCAGCTCACTTCAGCGCCAAGCTCAATCAGTGTTTCAATAAGCACAGCAGTCTGAATGGTCATGTGCAGACATCCGGCGATTCTTGCTCCGGCAAGAGGCTTGGATTTGCCAAATTCTTCGCGAAGACTCATCAAACCGGGCATTTCAGCCTCGGCGAGTTCAATTTCTTTGCGGCCCCAGTCTGCCAGTGCGATGTCTTTAACTTTGTATTTCAGTTGGTTTGCAACTAATTCCATAGATGATTTTTATTATTGACAATATAATTATACAAATTTAAGGACAGTTTGTTTGCCGTGTTCAGGATTGACAACTTGTTATCAATTAGAAAAGACCTGCCGCTCATCTCAATTGTTTGAAATCTGGCGAAAAGGCCTATCCTAAGTCACCCACCATTGACTGGCCTTGTAACCGGCCCAAACGAGCAAAACCCCTGTAACAAGGCTGAGAACACTGTAAAGGAGGAGTTCTGTCCATCGTGATTCCTGAATGAGTATTAAGTTTTCATGGCTCAGCGTACTGAAGGTACTCAGGCCCCCACAAACACCGGTAATAAAGAATAATCTGAACCAGGCACGGGCCGGCTCCAGTTGGTATTGCTGATAGAACATGCCGATCATAAAGGCAGCCATCAGATTGGCGCATAAGGTCCCCAGGTAAAAATGTTTCTGATTCGTGATGATGATACCCAGTACATAACGCAACAAGCTACCAATACCCCCTCCGGCGAATACAATAAGCCACTGCATGATATTCATTGTGAAAGACGGTTCGCACGCCAGCTTCTCTTTTTCAAAAAGCTAAGCGCAAAAGTGAAGAGAATACCAATGCAAAGGATAATCCAGACCAAAGTGATATTACCTAAAAACTGAAGATTGAAAGCAATAATAATAATTATTGTATTGAGCATGATCAGGATACTGGTTACCTGCAAGTGTGTTAGGCCCAGATCGAGCAGAAGATGATGCATATGCTGGCGGTCAGCAATAAATGGCGAAACGCCCCGAATCAGGCGGAGTGTGAACACCCTGATCGTGTCAAACAAAGGGATAAACAAGACGGATACCGCGATGGCTGGAGGTGCTGAGATTCTGTATTGAGGATCTACTCCTGTTTTGTTCAGCTCTATAAAACTAATAGCCAGGATGCTGCAGATGACACCCACAAGCATGGAGCCGGTGTCGCCCATAAAAATTTTTGCAGGAGAGAGATTAAATTTCATGAAGGCCACCAGCGCGCCTACGAGCGCAGCGGCAATGATCGCAAAAACGGTTTGATCCACCGCCTTGAACCAGAAACCCAGCGTGACACAGATAATGATGCCGACACTGGCGCAAAGTGCATTAACGCCGTCGATGAGATTCATCGCATTGATAATAACCAGTATGGTAAAAATGGACAGCAGAATGCTCAGCCATCCGGGAATATCGTTGATCCCGAGAAGTCCGTATAGACTGGTGATCCTGATATTCGCCTTAAAGACCAAAATGCAGGCGGCAAACACCTGTCCTGTCATTTTCTTATAAGGATCGAGCGGGATGATATCATCTTTCGCGCCGATCAGAAATAGTATCACCATGGCACATAGTATATATTGAAGATTCCCGAATACCTGAAAGGGGGTCCACAGAATAATGCTGAAAATCACGCCAGAGAAGATGGCAATACCACCTAGAGTCGGAACGGATTTACGGTGTGCGCGACGTTCTTCGGGTTCATCGGTTAGCTTCTTGACTCTTGCCACTGTAATGATTGAAGGTATCGCGATGTAGGTCACGAGAAAGGAAGTAATAAAACAAAGAATGAGATGATACATTCCGCCAATTATGGCAAATATCGCAAAGCTTCCTGACTTAAGTGCGCATCAGATTAAAAACATTTGAGTTCAGAACTGTATTCAACAATATCTCATCAACAAGGTCGAACTGAATGGATAAAATTTTAGATTATCTGGAGCTCAGTTGATCGTCCGAGCAAACAATACAAACCTAAAATAACCTTCTGCTTGGCAGCAAATGATAAGATAGCAGGAGAAAATTTTTTGGTTTTGTAAATACCTAGTTTATATCATTTAGTAACAGTACCTGTGAAAACAATTATTGATTAATCCTCTAAGAGAGCACAATCAGCGAAGGCTAATTCAACTGAACAATATACATGTCATTGCTCATGATATTAAGTCTCCTGAATGTACCAAAAATTTCCTGAAGGCGTATTTCTAAAAGCTGATTTCTCTGGACATCTTCTCTGCTTTCAGCAAGTCGGTTAAATATGACAAATCCATCCTGATTCAGTCTGCTTTTAAGCAAGCGCAAAAACTGTATTTCATCAAAGACCATTGGAATTCTGTGATCGATGAAGATATCCACGCAGATGAGGTCATAACACTGTTCAGTCTCCTGCATGTAGGTCTCTGCATCTATTGTGATAAGGTTTACGCTGGACAATAGCAACGGTGCAGTGTACCGGTCAAACAAACTGTTTACCACGGGATCAAGGTCCACAGAATCGTAACTTGAAATGATATTAAATTTCCGTTCAAGAATATACGGGATACTTCCCAAACCGGTTCCCAGAACCAGAATTTTCTTGAAATCATTAAGCTGATGGCGTAAATGATCAAAAGCTCTTACAAAATTATAGTAGTGGTCTGCATCGGAGTAGATGGCCTTAGGTGCACTAAGCCTCATTCTTCCGTTGATCAGACTGACAGTAAGTTCTTCACTCAGTCCTGAAGGTGCTTTTTCCAGAATATGTTCACTGAAATAACTCAGGATTATTCTGTACCAGGGAAACTTCAAATGATATTTGGATTATTTTATAGTAAAACCCGTGCGCCAGCCTGGGGTTGCCGAAACAAAAGATAACTTGCCTTCTTCGTTTTCAGCCATCAGGATCATGCCTCTGGATTCAACACCGCGGATGACCCTGGGTGCCAGATTAGCGAGCAGGGATACTTCCCGACCAATGATCTCCTCTGGTTGGTAGTGTTCTGCAATACCGCTTACGACCGTGCGGGTCTCGTAACCCAGGTCGAGTTGAAGCTTTAATAATTTGTCAGCCTTGGGTATGCGCTCCGCTGTTAATATTCGGGCTGTCCGAATGTCCATTCGACTAAAATCGTCATAGCTGATCTCCGGTTTGGGCTCGGGATATTTTATGGCCGTAGCGGAAGCATTGGTTGACTTTGTTTGTTCCAGTTTAATGATCTGTTCTTCGATGATCCTGTCTTCCATTTTAGTAAAAATATATTTGGCTTCATTGATTTTATGACCTGCGGGAATAATCTGTTCTCCTTCCGCAAGCTGATCCAGCAATTGCAATAAGGCCCCGTTTCCTTCAATCTTAGGAAGATTCAGAAGATCCCTCATTTTATCAGAAGTAAAAGGAAGGAATGGATGTATGGCAACGGAAAGTGCGGTTACATAATGTAGGCTAAGATTCATCACGACGGCTACAGCCTCAGGATCTTCCTTAATCAGTTTCCAGGGCTCATTATTCTGTAGCAACTGATTGCCGGATGTCGAAATCTCCATGAGTGTCTTTAATGCAGAGCGAAAGTCAAATTGTCTTAAATACTCGCAACATTCATGTAGCTGATCAAATAAATAAATGCATTCACTGTCATGAAATCCACCCAGTTCTTCTCCAGTTACACCATTGATGTATATGTCTGGATCAAAATCCGGAACGATTCCGTCAAAAAACTTATGGGTCAGTACATTGACCCTGTGAACAAAATTTGAAAGGTTATTGACAAGTTCGTTATTGTAGTTTTCCTGAAAGCTCTTCCACGTGAATTCGCTGTCCTTCTGCTCTGGCATGTTCTTGATCAGATAATACCGCAGTGCATCTTGGTAATCCGGCAATTCACGAAGATATTCATGTACCCATACCGCCCAGTTGCGGGAAGTAGAGATCTTGTCACCTTCTAGGTTCATGAATTGATTAGCAGGGACGATATGTGGCAAGATAAAATCACCGTGCGCCTTCAATATGGCAGGAAAAATGATGCAGTGGAAGACAATGTTGTCTTTGCCAATAAAATGAATGAGCTGGCTATCGGAGGACTTCCAGTAATCTTCCCAGTTAAGTCCTTTGAGTTCGGCGTATTCCTGTGTAGAAGTGATATATCCAATCGGAGCATCAAGCCAAACATAAAGTTTTTTGCCCTGACTTCCGGGAATGTCCTGAGGAACATCAATGCCCCAGTCAAGATCCCTGGTCATGGCGCGCGGTTGCAGACCGTTGTCGATCCAGGATTTGCACTGCCCCAGCACATGGTTTTTCCAGATTCCGGGATCATGATGTTCTTGACCATCGATGGTTCCTTTGGTGATATATTCATTGAGCCATTCAGCATGCCTGTCCAGCGGGAAGTACCAGTGACGTGTACTCCTCAGGACAGGTGCCTGTCCGCTCAGTACAGAGACCGGTTGGATAAGTTCCGTCGGACTCAAGGAACTTCCGCATTTTTCGCACTGATCGCCAAACGCAGAAGGATTGCCGCAACGTGGACACGTGCCGGTTATATAACGATCTGCAAGAAATTGCTGAAAGGATTCGTCGTAATACTGATTACTTTCTATTTCAGTAAATTGCCCTGTATCGTAAAGTTTATGAAAAAATTCCTGGGATGTGCGGTGATGACGCGGCGAACTGGTCCGATCATAGTGATCAAATGAAATACCAATTCCTCTAAACGTCTCTTGAAATAATTGATGGTACTTGTCAATAATTTCCTGAGGGCTCAGCTTCTCCTTCATGGCTCTCATCGTGATGGCTGCACCATGTTCGTCCGAACCACAGACGAACAAAACGTCCTTGTCCATCAATCTCAGAAACCGCACATAAATATCTGCCGGCAAGTAAGCTCCGGCCAGATGTCCGATATGCAGCGGTCCGTTGGCATAAGGTAAGGCAGCTGTTATGAGATGTCTCTTGTATTCGAGCATGGTCCGGAAAACACGCGAAGATACTTCGATAAATTATATTTTTGTAAATGTGTTTTCAGGCATCGCGTCACCGTGAGGTTGCTGAATCCGGATCAGTCCTTCAGCATGAGCATCCTTCGGATCTCCTTTCCGCTTTTTAGTATAACCCAATACAATCCGCTGACCAATACCGGCATTTGGGTGAAGTGATTTTGCATAAGGTTTTGACGAATGATTCTCCGGCCCTGTGCATCAAAGATCTCAAGCAGGTCACTTGCAGAAAGATCCAGTTGCATGAATTCGTGAGCGTAAATCATTGTTGTTCTCACCAGTCCAGAAAAATCGTTGTTATCGCTGACAATGCCCATATTTCCATAATATAACTTGCCGCCGTTACTAATGGTTTTATTCACCTCATCCGCAAAATATACGCCGTCCTTTCCGGCAAACGCGATGCCTTCCTTTTGACTGAAATGAGCAAGGGAATAAGTCTTCTGGGGGCTGTTGAAGAAATGAATGCTGTCCAGTGGTTCAAATACCCAGATCTTGTCATGTGTCAGCAACGCAAGTTTTTGCTTGTCGGCGGAAATTGAAGCACCGGTAACCCAAAACAGTAGAGAAGGCCCGGGACCTGTATTAAAACTATCAACCGGGGCGATGTCATAGGTGCCGGGTTCATCCGGCAGACTGTAATGGTAAGTCCATCCACTAAACGGATTGGTCCTGTTTTTGGAAAACAGATGAAGCCTTCCGTTTAGCCAAATCATTGCCTCCATGTCGTAATTCAGTTCTGTCTCTGGCGGCGGAAAAGCTGTTTGCCTTGTATAGTGAAAGGTTATTTTTCCGGCATTAACCTGATCGGTAGAGTCCAGATCATAATGCATGATCTTATAAATGTTCAGTTCGCGGCGGTTATTGCTGTTATTGCCAAAGTCCCCGATATAAATATTGCCTTTATCATCAGCGGTAAGCTCCTCCCAATCCGTTTTGCTCACATTCAGAATCTTAACCGTTCTCAGGAGTGTGCAGTTACTGTCAGTCTCATAAATCTCTGTCTTCTGGTCATTGTCATTGACTACCCAAAGTGTACTGCCGTCGTTTCGTGTACACATTCCGGAGCAGTCTGGCACAAAAGTTGCCAGGTTGCATTTTTCTGTAATGTTGATGACCTGAGACAAACTGATTGTACTGATGATTAAGGAGAATAACAAAATCATGTAATTACTTCTGGACATAAATAAGAAACTTGTTTTCAAAATAAGATTCGGGTATTTGCTCCTGAATTGACCATCGTTCCATGGGGTGTGAGTTTCTGATTTCGGCAATTTCAGCGGTCAGGTCACCACCTTTATAGGCGATCAGTCCATTGGGCAAGGAATTCATTTCCTTATGGGAGAATGTGTGTCGACTCCATCGCATGAGATCACCCAAGGGCGCCACAGCACGAGAGACAATGAAGTGAAATTTAGACTGATGATCTTCTGCGCGTTGATGGAAGGCACTGATGTTTTTGAGGCCGAGCGCCTGACTAATCTCCTGCACCACATGGATCTTTTTACCAATGGAATCAACCAGTGTCCATTCAGTGTCCGGCAAAAGAATAGCCAGCGGAATACCTGGAAATCCACCGCCGCAGCCAAGATCCATAAATCGCGTGCCAGGATTAAATTTTACAAATCGTGCGAGACTCAGGGAATGTAGAACATGATGTAGGTAGAAAGCATCCATGTCTTTTCTTGATATGACATTGATCTTTGAATTCCATTCCTTGTAAAGGTCAAACATATCCGCAAACTGTGTTTTCTGAATTTCAGTCAGCTGTGGGAAATATTTTGATATTAGTTCCAGAACCGGTGATTTTTATAAAAAAGCAAAAATGGCAATTGAATGCAAATAAAGAGAAGATAAACCGGCTCCAGGTAAATAAATTTCAATTGAAGATCAGGCTGACCACCACCATTCGCTTCAGTGCGGAACACCGGAATCATGCAGGTGGTGCGCAGTATAAAAAGGGTAATGGCAGGTATGGTCAAGCCTGTTGCCAATGACATTATGATACCGGCATAAAAAACACCCAGGCTTACAAAATAAAGGGTCAGTCGGGTCTGACTTTTCAGGGAATAGTGGCGTGATGCCGAATAGTGACGCATCTTTTGCATAAAAAACGTTTTCCAGCTAATGGCAGCGTCTGTCCATACCCAGGCCGCAGGTTCCGCGCAAACTTCAGTTACTTCTGCTGTTGCTACACGCTGAATAAAAAGGTCATCATCTCCGGATGGATGTTCAGGTACAAGGTTCGTAAGACTGAATAAACTTTTATGATACAATAGGTTTCTTCCAACTCCCATGTATACGTGTCCAGACCGCGCAGCTGAAAAATATTGAATGGCCGTAAAAAGGCTCTCAAAGCGAATGAGTTCGTTGCGTAGCCCGATTTTTTTTTCGATGGGGGAATAACCGATGACCAGCTGGGTGGTTTTGCTTCGGGTGGCCATCATGGTCCAAATCCATTGCGTTGTGGCTGGCCTGCAGTCTGCATCGGTCAGCAGAAGCCAGGAATATCGGGCAGATGCTACACCAGCTGCAATAGCGTCTTTTTTACCGGTACGTTTTTTCTCAATACTGACCGTACGAAGATTTGGATATGCGGACTGGTAGTTTTTCAATAAATCGTCTGTTGCAAAATCGCCTCCGTCATTCACTACAATCAATTCCCATTCGGGGTATGACTGGCAGAGGACGAAAGGCAGGTTATATTCCAGCTGCTTATGAGCCCTGTGCGCGCAAATGATGATGGAGACAGGAAAGGCATTGAAATGATCTGATCCAGTGGTTCTGCCCAAACCCGCCCCGGAAAACCTCAATAACCATGTAATACACTGATATACAGTGCTTAACAGTAATACACTAACTGCCAAAATCGTTAAGAGGCTGATTTTATAAAGATTTACTGCAAAGTTAATATATATTACAAATAATTTTAATATGTTTGCAGTTCAGTTTACCAAAACTACGAACTCAATGAAATATTGTTTCTCCCTTGTGATGCTATTGGTCCTATCCATAGTATCACCGCTTACTTCTCAGATGATTTTCAGGAACAAACTGCAGTATGGCAACGAATGGATCGTTCCTGGTCAGAAATACTACAAGTTTAATATTCATAAAGATGGAATGTACCGCCTCAGCTATTCCGATTTGGTCAGTGCAGGTATTCCCTTGCAGGAAATTGAAGCAAAGAACATTCAGATCTTTAAAAATGGAGAGGAACAAGCCATTAGAACAAGTACCGAAGGCATCCTAAGTGCCTCGGATTATATTCAATTCTATGCGACGCGCAATCGCGGAGAGCTGGATGCTGCCCTACTCAGACCGGGTATTCCGCTATTTAATCCGGAGTTCAGCATGTTTACGGATACCGCAGCATATTTTTTAACCTGGAATAAATCAGTCAGCGGATTAAGGACGAACACCCTGCCTAATGATAACTCCAATCCATTGGCTGTGGAGCGGTCCTATTTTAAAAAAGAAGTGATTTTTTTTAATGAAAACCCAACGAAGCGCGCAACGGGAACCAAACGAAGCCTCAAACTTCCGGACTTTGATGAAGGACAAGGTTATGGAACCTTTTACGATGCAGAACGTACCATCAATCTGACCTTTGATCATCCTCATTCTGGTGGGGTAGACGCAGAGATCAAGGTGCGCGTCATGGGAGAAGGCTCGGGTGACAATTCGCTGCACAGGATCAATTTTTTTGTTGATAACCAGTTGATCAGCAACATCCAGTTTACGGGTTATAAAGTAAAAGAACAAAAAATCAGTCTGCCTGCAGACCAGATTAAAGGGTCTATGGTGCTCAAAGTTCTTGCCAACGGCCAACCTGAAGACAGGATGAGCATTAGCACCATTGAATACCGGTACGAATCTTTGTTTAAATTCGATCAGAAGCAAATAGCATCTCTACTCATAGGTCCCTCACTGACAAGGAAAACCATGTTGATTGAAGAGTTCGACGGTGGTAGCGAAATGACTTTGTATGATATTACCAATCACTATTATATTTTTAGTCAGCGACAACCAGATGGTACGTATCCCGTAGACTTGCCGCCATCGGACCAGGAACGTGAGATACTCATCATGAGACCGGACCAGTATGCAGAAGGTCTCCGTCTGACAGAAGTTCGCATGGCCAGCTATGAAGCAGGCGATGAGGATTATATGATTGTCACTACCGAACGATTGAGAACCGGTACGACTGATGCAGTCAATGATTATATACAGTACCGATCATCGCCGCAGGGTGGTGGTTACAAAGTGAAACTGGTGTATTATGAAGACATTGAAAATCAGTTCGGCTTTGGCGTGCAAAAACATAATATTGCCATGCGCAATTTCTTCCAGTATAGCCGCACACTGTGGGACAAAATGCACTACGTTCTACTGATCGGTAAAGGCCTTGAATACCAGGAATACAGACTCAATCCGCAAACAGCTGACTGGAACCTTTTACCATCCTACAGCGAACCTGCTTCGGATTACCTTCTGGTGAGTGATTCTCTCAGGAATCCGTTTTACACGATTGGCAGATTGCCGGTACTAAACCTGGATGAATTGACAGGCTATCTCAATAAAGTCAGGGAACATGAAGCATTTCTCAATTCATCTGCTTATACTATCGAAAACCGCGAATGGCTAAAAAAGGTAGTACATCTCGCAGGCGGAGACCCAACATTGTACGCAACGCTGCGGGCCCAACTATCCGGAATGGAGAATGAGATAGAAAACAACGGTTTCGGAGCGGATGTTACTACTTTCAATAAGGAAAGTTCAGGTCCGGTAGAAATAATCAATTCTGAGAACTTGAGCTCATTGATTAATAACGGAGTATCCATTATTTCATTTATGGGTCATTCCGCTTCTTTCCGATTGGATTTCAACCTTGACAATATCAGCGATTACCGGAATAAGGGACGCTACCATATGTTTATCGCCATGGGTTGTTATGCAGGTGAGATGTTTGTCTATAACCGCAGCATCAGCGAAATGCACAATCTGGCGGCCGATAAAGGATCAGTTATTTATTTGTCCAACACTTCCGCCGGGTTGCCTAACATTCTATATAAATTCGGAAATGATTTGTAT
The DNA here is from genome assembly GCA_019694255.1 of Saprospiraceae bacterium. Taxonomy (GTDB): domain Bacteria; phylum Bacteroidota; class Bacteroidia; order Chitinophagales; family Saprospiraceae; genus Vicinibacter. Next base: position 83,742 of record JAIBCI010000031.1, on the reverse strand, counting down.
AGTCAATTGGGAGGCAGGTATTACGGTGAACCCGTTGGAGATGCCATGCGCGAAGTATATAAGGACCTCATCGCTACCAATGGCCTTGAAAATATTTATCAGGCGCTCTCCACAAGCTTTAATGGTGATCCTGCCATCAGATTAAACCTGAATAAGGAAGTTGACATCACCCCGGATGGTACGACCGCTTCAATTGAAGAGAATGTTGTTTATGCCGATCAGTCTAAATTTGATTTTAAAGTTGATTTGGTCAACCTTGGTCTTAGTGTCAATGACAGTGTAAGGGTGCTCATTCGAAATGAATATCCTGATCAATCAACAGATACAGTCTTTGAAGGAAGAGTGCGTATACCTTCCGTACGCAGCAAATTCTCTTTTACAATTCCCGTTGATGAAAACCGAAGTATTGGCGCAAACCGCCTTCTGCTAACGGTCGATTCCGATCATAAGATTAATGAAGGACCACAACCTGTCGCAGAACTCAATAACGACCTGGTCACAGGTAATCATCAGGAAGGCTTCAACTATTATGTCATTGGCAACAATGCCAGACCGATTTATCCTACTGATTTTGCAATCATTAATGAAAGCCAGCCAAGTCTGGTAGCACACAATAACAACACCTTCGCTCCGAAATCCAATTACTATATGGAGCTCGATACAACGGCTTACTTCAACAGCCCGTTGCTCAGGAATAAAATAATTAACCAAACCGGCGGTGTAATTAGTTGGAAACTGGAGCAGTCGCTGATGCCTGACAAAGTATATTACTGGAGAGTTAGACCAGATAGTTCTGGTAGCGGAATCCTGGCGTGGAAGACAAGTTCATTTATATATATCCCGGGTAAAGAAATTGGCTGGAACCAGTCACACTACTTCCAGTTTGCGGCTGATGATCTGAAAAATATAGATATCGCAGAACCTGACCGTGATTTTAAGTATAAAAAAGGAACTGTTGAGTTTACGGCACTGAATGGATACATTGAATTGCCAACCTACATTCGTCCTAGAGTTTACATTAAGGATAGCGTCCTCGCAGATTATAAATACTGGGAGTTTCGCAGTGATCTTTCAGGGATCGTAATTGCGCATGTGGATCCCCTGACAGAAAGGCTGGTGCCCAACGTGAGTGGTTCAGATTTTGGAAGCATTGGTGGCGCTTCTATGGCTGGAAGTAATTATTTTCTGTTTTCAACAGCAACCGCGCAGGATAGAGCCTCCATTTTAAATTTCGTGAAGAATATTATTCCGGACCAGCATTATGTAGTGTTTCAGACATTGGTGCAGTATAATTATGGACTCAACAGTAGTGACTGGGACAAGGATGGACCGGACAATCTCGTCAGCTTCCTCAAATCTGTCGGCGCCAAGAGCGTTGATGAGTTTCTCTCGAAAGGTGATGTTCCATATACTGTGGTATTTGGAAAAAACAGAAATGACTATGAGACAAAAGACAAAGTTGGTGACCGGTTGACGGAATCTCAGGTGCGTAATGATATTATTGTTCAGTTTAAACAGGGCGAGGTTCGTTCAAAAATTGTTGGCCCTGCCTCTAAATTTAACCGCTTCCTTTGGGATTATCATTCCTTTGATCCGTCAAGTGACAAACATTCGGTGCAAATATACGGGATCGAAGGATCAGGCAAGGAGACTTTGCTATTTGGACCACTGACAGATGCCAACATAGATCTTAGTTCTGTAGATACCAAAGTTTATCCTCAGATAAGATTGGTCTGGGCATCGGAAGATAAATTGCAGCGAACACCATCACAATTGAATTACTGGAGGATTTTCTATACTGGATTGCCGGATGTTATGCATGACCCAGCCCTGGGCTGGAAGAAAAATTATGATACACTAAGCCAGGGTGGATTGCTGAAAATGGAATTTTATGCAAGCAACATCAGCATTTACGATATGGATAGTCTGCTGGTATCCTTTAAGCTTTTTGATTCACGGAATACTATGGTTGATAATGAAACCCGATATATTCCAGTTAAAGCATTCGGTAGTATCAATTTTCCTTATCAAATCCAAACAGTGCGTCAAAGTGGCGCATATCGCTTGGTTGTGGAGCTAAACCCGCACCAGGATCAGGCCGAATTTATTACTGCGAATAATACGGCGGTGGTGAATTACTTTGTCAGGAAAGACCGCAGAAAACCGAAGATCAGAGTGTCTTTTGATGGCGTGGTCATTAATAATGGTGATATTGTTTCACCCAAGTCCCAGATCGTAGTCAATCTACATGACGAGAATAACAGCATACCCATGGATGATCCTTCTCTGTTTACTATCCGCATTGAAACTCCCGATAAGACGGTGATCAATATTGATCCTGCATTGCAGTCCAATGTCAGATTTAAGCCGGCAGTATCGGGTACCATACAAAATGAAGCTTCCATGATCATCGATGGAGACTTTCAGCAGAATGGAATTTATACAATATTCATAAAGGCAAAAGATGCCAATGGAAACCTAGTTTCTGAGACCGAAGATCAGCTTGATTACCGTATAGTGCGGGAAAGCAGCATTTCAAATGTCTTTAATTATCCCAATCCATTTACGAGCAAGACAAGATTTGTATACACACTCACGGGAGAAAAATCACCGTCGTTCTTTAAAATACAGATCTTGACGGTTTCTGGTAAAATTGTTCGGGAGCTCACCCAAAATGAGCTGGGACCATTGACTATCGGTACACACATGACGGAATTTGAATATGATGGCACAGATGATTTCGGAGATAAACTTGCTAACGGAGTCTATCTGTACAGAGCTATATTTAAAGATGAAAGCGGGCATGAAATTAAAAAATTTGACACCTCGACCGATCAATTCTTCGTGCGAAACTTCGGTAAAATGGTTATCCTTCGTTAAGCCCTTGAAGACTGAGATATCGTGAACAGGCATCAAGGAAAAATTTGTTTGTCCAGTTTACCATTCTGAAAGGAAAGTAATTACCCCACAGGGGAACGGAAGCGGTGAACCCACCAGAATAATCAGGATGACTATTTTTGTGTTGCCATTGAATCATTTCGTTCATGAGTAATTCCGAAGCATTTAGGAAAACTGGTAAAGGGTTGATAGAGAAGGCTCTGCACCACAGACTGATGAGTTGTGCCTGTCCTGTTACGCAATGACCTGGTCCTGCGGCCTTCCAGTCTGTATCGTAACGACTGTAAAGTGTGCCATTATCCATTACCATGGTTGCTATAATCTTCAGGCTGTCGAGACATTGGTCCCGCATGGATAAATCATTGATCAGTAGAGAAGATTCAAGGAAGCCTTCAATCGTATAAGCAAGTGTATGTGTCAGAAATGGTTGATGCATATTAAAGGACATATTTTCAAAGCATCCATTGCTTAATCTTCGTTGCCACAAAAAATTAAGTGATTCTAAAGTATAGCCTGAATCATCCACATCACCGGTCATTAGAATGGGCCAGATTGCCCTCGAATAATAACTCGCAAAATAGCCAGGGCGATACAATCCCCTGGTACATCTGCCTTTCTCATCCAGTGAATTAATAAGCCATACCCTGGATTTGCGCAATGCTATCTTGTATCGCTCATTTTCATACTGGTTGGCGGCATGAAACAATCCGAAAAGTATTTGCGCCGTATTGAAGAAACTGGGATGGATTTGCGAGGTGCCAGAATAAAAGTATCCGTCCGGGTGCTGGATGTCACAAAGCCAGTCTGAAGTATGCTTCGCAATGTTGTCATCTTCGGGAGAATCGGTGTTGATAAAATTTTCGATCAGATATCCACTTGTCTCGGGATATGGCTTGTGCCATCGCCACCAACGGGGTGCAAACAACCGGCAACTGTGTGCAAAGCCCTTTCCGCCGGCGGCGTAATGCGCCTGCCTTAACCATTGACGGGCAGCAAACGCTGCATTGCGAATGGCCTCTTCTGATTTCATACTACAGCCATTGTACTATTTTTTTTATCCATGGTCTGCGACACGCCATGATTACCGGTATGATTTCTGTCGTGCTTCCTAAGGATTTGAACACCTTTGTAATGGTTGGGACGCTGCTTCCATCAAAACTAAATCTGCAGTGATCATGAAGTGCTTCCTGTACGCACTGCCAAAGAAGTAGTAAGTGGGCGCCACGAATGTTGTGATCTTTATCGTTATGGTTCAACCAATAATACCAGACCGATCCAGAACGGATCATCACGGATGCAGAACATATCTGTCCATCATAACTTAAAGTATACATTCGCACCTTCCCGTGTATGGAGCTTTGTGATAAAGTTATTATCAATTGATCTTCATGCAATCCATTTCTTGTATAATAGGAGTTTTTGCACAGAAAAGAAGCTAGTCTTCGAAGCTCCGGATGATTATTTATTTCTGCTTTTTCACGGGCATAAAGTATGTCATTGCGGGTCTCACTCGACAAGGTCGACCAGATTTCTTGCGGATTGGTTTTTACATCAATGTATTCATAAAATGCTGGTTTTGCATATAAGCGTTGAGTATTGATCATCGGCAGATGAACCTGGCCGGTATAAAATTTAAGCTGGAGTATATCCGCTGGCAGGTCTTCTGAAAGTAGTCGTTCATACAATCCAAGCTCAGTGTTGAAACGCACCGACTCGTTCATTTCAGGATGTTGATGAAATATTCTCGCATTATAAGGAGTAAATAAGGGGCACTTTGCATAACTTATTACACCTGCTCTTTGCTTTTCATAAAGTACCATTAGAGTGGATGATTTGTATTTGACCTCATGACGAAAGACCGATGAGCCCGAAGGCGGCCGCCATTCACCACTGAGGAAAAGATCTTGTTCAACACGAATCATACAACAGGGACAAAAATACAATAAGACATGCTTAGGACTGTAAAGATCATCATAACCTGGGGCAAAAATTGCGGGGAAATGAATTCTATACTTGCAGTGCTGTAAGGCTTGCTCGAAATGTTTAGCTTTGCACCGTAGCACCTGCATGGTAGAAAACAAGATTTCGTTTAATTGGATTTTTCGGTGGCAACTGCTGTCCACAATTTATATAAGTTTGATTCAGTTAATTACGCTTATTTTATTGGGAAGATTGCTACCTCTGAAAGAGTTAGGGGCCTATGCGATCTTCTCAATCGTATTCCGATTTGCACTTTACAGTCTCGATCCGGGAATGTTTTTCAGCATGATTCAGCAACACCATTCATCTAAGCAACTTTTCCGCCGGCTGATGGCAAGGCAGTGGTTTTATATGTTCATTTCGGTTTTTGTTTTCGGATTGATTTGGCTTCTGACAGACATGTCACGCAATACAGGCAGCGTGATCATAGTCAACAGCCTTCTGATAATCATCATCATTGGTGCCGGTGCTTCTGTGCAAAGCCAAATGGTCAGGGACTTTCGTCAAAGGGAAATTGTACTTGTACAAATGATTGCTTATACCATTGAGTTGGTCTTTGTTGTCGTGGCAGTTGCTTATTTTGATGCTGTCATGGTATTCAGCTGCGGTGTTGTTCTGAGGTTTATTCTCTTTTATGGAATTTCGTGGTTTTTTATTTCCGTAAAATCTTCAGGGGCAGATGAAGTATCATTGGAGGAAATGCAGAAAATGGAACGTTCAAGTCATTATAACATATGGTCCCAGATTCTGAGTTTTGTACAGGGGCAGTATGACACAGTGATTATTGTTGGCTTGTTCGGTTTATCGACATTGGGGGGTTATATCCTTATGACTGAAATCAGTTATATGATCTTTGCCAAGATTAACCCTTTGTTTAATAGGGCAATTATTCCAGTGATTTCTAAAGCCTTGCTGCGCAGCGAAAATGTAGATGAATTGACACGCGAAAGTTTACGGAGTTTTCTCTATATCATTTTTACCTTATATTGGCTTTTTTGGATGTATCGTACAGAGGTGATACAGTTCGCATACCCGGACAAGTCAGCGGATCTTATTTACTATGCGACATTTTTAATTCCCGTAGCCTTTGCGAGATCTATCAATAATATTCTGGTGAGCTATGTTTTATCACTTGGAGAGACCAGAAGAATATTTGTTTGGAATATTACTATTCTAATTATTAATTACCTGGTGATCATATTATTTTATTTATTCAAAGGTAGTCTGGAAAGTTTTTTATGGTTTGGCATCGGGTATGGCATAATATCTGCGATTATGCTCTGGTTGCTGTTTGCCAGATTGTTAAAAGAGCATCATATCGCTACGGGAATTTTTCACGTCAGGCAAGTTTGTTCGTTTGCTTTAATTACTTTGTCGGTGTGGATGAGTCATTTAGTAATTACAAATTTTGTGCTATCGCTATGTAGCAGTTTACTATTGATTCTACTGGTTTTTTACTTTCTGGAAAAGCAAAGGCTTGTAAACTGGCTTAAGTTGTCGATGGTCTGATGAAAAGTTTCATCATAGCGAAGCATTCTGATTTGACAATTCCTGAGCGTCAAAAGTATTCCGGCTCTGACTACTTGTACCGTGAATTTGGATCGTACTTCCTGGCAGGCGAAAAGCATCCACAGGACGAACCTTTGATTATAGAAGACGAAAAATATTTCGTTGTGGTCATTGGCAGGGCTTTGCCTTTAAAAAATTTTGAGAAAGTATTCCAGGTAAAGCATGCTGAATTAAGCTGGTCGGATACTGCCAGGACAGTGTTGAAGTGGTTTGATGAACTGAACGGAATAGTTGCCTTTCTGATTTTTAATAAAAAAGCTTTAAAGTTGCGTATTGTAACGGATCCGATGGGTTTTTATCCCTGCATGATCTGGCAGTGCGGGCAGGATTTAATTTTTAGCGACCAGCTTCAATATTTGCTTGGACATCGCAGATCTGAACTGAAGTGGAATGAAGAATCATTGGACTTATTTTACCTGAATGGACATTTTATTTCAGGTCAGTCCTGGTATCAAAATCTCTCTCGAAGTCTACCGGCCACAGTTATCGAAGCTGATCTGACGGATCACACTTTGAAAACCTGGCAATATTGGGGTTGGAATGAGAACAGTAACATAGAATTATCTAATAACGAATTGGTTATCGGGTATATTCAGGAATTTACGGATTTCTTTCATCAATTACCGGACCAATTCAAAGCGTGGGGAGTCGCGCTGAGTGGAGGATTAGATAGTCGCTGGGTTTTATACGAAATAAAAGAACGGTTTAAGACTGCAGGCGCTTTTAGTTTTGGAGAGGAAGATACAATAGATCTAAAAGTAGCTTCAGAAGTTTGTTTGAAGTTAGGAGTACCTTGGAAAAAATACCAGATCAATCATAAAAATTGGATCCAAAATCGTCTTGAGAGAATATGGTTAACTGGGGGACTTTTGTCGATACAGCACTTTCATGAAGATGATATTTATAATGACTTAAATAATGATTATGAGATTATCGCAACAGGTTTTTATGGAGGTGGTGTATACTCCGATGCCTATACTGCAGGAAAGACAATCAATCCGCTCATAGCCAGGCAATGGTTCCATTTTGGCAAGGCTGATGACCTGACACATCTTCCTTATTTTAAAACATCCAGCATTGATCCATATATTTCCACACAGCGAATAGCCAATTCGGGCGCATTACATATGCACTATTTGGGTAAGCAATTAAAAACGTGTCTTCCGTTCTGTAATATGAGATGGTTGCGTTACAATTATGCTGTGCAGGATAAGATTCAGCTGTACCACAGACTTTATCTCAATGCCATCAATCGGAGATGGCCATTGTCGATTCGGAATATTCCCTGGCAAAAGACCATGCTGCCGGTATCGTGGTCATTATTCAATCAGTGGATGCTGAAGACCAGGTTTTATAAATTGCAGGACAATTATTTTCAATGGACGGGAAGAAGCAAGACATTTGTCGACTATCATTTCTTAATAAATGAAATAAAGGAATGCCTTGTGGACCTGAGCCCGGGATGGCAACCGCCACATAAGCCTCGGTCCACTGAAGATTATTTCAGATGGCTGACCATTGCACTTTGGATAGAAATGAACCGTCAAAATAAGTTTAATGTCCTTTAAGGTATTGCATATTTATGACTTTCATTTACCAGAGACAATGGGCTGGCTCAGGGATTCATGGGCAGAGACAGCTGATATTGTACAACACCATTTCGCCCCTTTATTTTACGCAACATCAAATGAATTAATCAATCGTCAGGCAATACAATTTGGTTATAAAAGTGATTATCCTGTCAGTACTTGGAATCGAATTCGATCAAGATGGCAGCAGGATAAACAGGAATTATTTTTGAGACAATACATACAGTCGGAAAAGATCAGTTTGATACATTTTCATTTTGGACATCTTGCAGTAAGATTTGAAAACTTTATCAGATCTTGCGGATTGCGATGTATAGTTTCCCTTTACGGATTTGACTACAGCTATTTGCCAAAAAATAAACCTGATGTTATAAAGTCATATCAACGGCTTTCAGCAGCCAATGTGGATTTTGTAACGGAGGGTCATTACAGTAAGAATTTATTGAGAAGTTACGGCGTTTTTGAAGAAAGAATACATGTGATCCAGATGTTCTTCAAAAGAGCAGGTCAGCAGGCTTTGCAGCCATGGAGTAGTACTTTAAAGTTGTTGCAGGTCGCAACAATTACGCAAAAGAAAGGGCAACTCGAATTTTTAGAAGCACTCGTACTTTCAGGACAAGCAAAATTTTTTCATATTGAATTCTTTGGCGAAAAAATCGATAAAGACTATGCCGCTGAAATTGAAAAATTTATCAGGCAGAATCGATTGTATGGAATTCAATTACAGGATAAAATAAGCTTTGAAACATATATTCGCAAAATGGCAGATTGTCATATCGTCGTTAATCTCAGCCGCCATGCTGAGAATGGTGATTCAGAAGGCGGATGCCCCGTATTGATCAAGGATGCCATGGCTTTAGGAAAGCCAGTGTTGACAACCAGACATTGTGATATACCCGAACTGGCGGTCAACGGGTTTAATGCCTGGGTTTGCAAAGAAGGTTATGTCCATGAAATGGCGCAAAACATTAAGGCACTCTCGCAACTGGATAGCAGAAGATATTATCAGTTTTGTAATAATGCTTTTCAGACTGCAAAAGACAAAACGGATACGCAATGGACCAGGCAAGGTTTTTTAAAATTGTACCTCGGAAATGAAGCGGCTCGTCATTTTTAGTCCGTTTCATCCACCCATGGTCAATCCGCGCAGCATGCGGATGAGGGATCTGATGCTGAGGTGTTCTGATAGGATGGAGGTGCTCATGATATCCAATCCCGCACGAAATGAAAATGTGATTAATGACAATATCCGTTGCCACGGATTCACGATGGATCCACATCACTATGCTTTAGAAAAAAGACATGTTTTATATTCTATTCTCAAATCGGTTTTTTTCCCGGATTTATTTATACTCAACAGCCTTTGGCATCTGATAATATACCTTACAAGATACCGTAGGCAGGAGGATATCATTTTAACCTGTTCACATCCGGTATCAGTTCATTTCGCAGGATTGATTCTGAAAAAATGGATCGGAAAAAAATGTTTCTGGATTGCCGACATTGGGGACCAATTCAGCACGTCAGGGGAATCGCTAAGGGACAAATTGCTTCATAATTTGGAGCGTGAGGTTATTATGTTAGCAGATCGAGTGGTGGTTAATTCAGATTTTCTTAAGCAGACCTTACGCTCAAGGAATCCTATACAGGATGAAAAGATCTTGTGTATAACTAATCCTGCGATCGTGGATTTTTCACAAATGAAGAGAATCCCTGGTCAACAGCTGGTCTTGCAATATGTCGGAAATACATATACTCCTGTTCGTCCCGGAATTGAAGCCCTTAGAATATTGGAAGATGTTGTCAGCAGAATCAATCGGGAGGGCATGAATGCAGTCATTAAGCTGACAGGAAAGCAACATAAGGAACTCATTCATCGATTCAGCTCAAGTTCTGTAGTTATTTTTGAATCGCAGGTTCCGCCGGAACAATTGATCCATGTATATGAAAAGGCCTGCATTCTCATATCATTGGGCAACCGTATTCATACGGGTGTTCCTAGCAAAATGCAGGAATATATTAATAGTAGACTTCCAGTGATTCATTTTTGTGAGAATGTTTCAGATCCGGCACTTCAGCTGTTAGAAAGGCATCCGGATTGTCTGATTTTTTATACGGATGAAAGTAATCCTTGGGAGCTGAAAGAATTTATAACAAAACACCGTAAGGATGAGAAAAACGATGAATATGCTCCTGACAAAGACAGGCACTGGGACAAACTTTTAGACGAACTTAACAATTACGCTACAGGAGCAAGCACATAAAGTCCCGATATTTACCCCATGAATCAGGGTGATTTCCCGGAAATTATTTCTAAGCTCCCACAGTTTGGCACGTCAATTTTTGCCAGAATGACGGAGTTGGCTAATCGCCATCAGGCAGTGAATCTCGCACAGGGATTTCCGGATTTCAGTCCTCCTTCTGAATTAATCGATGCATTGGCTGATGCTGCGCGCAATGGGCACAATCAGTATGCACCAATGCCAGGAGTTCTCAAGCTGAGGGAACAATTGGCAGAGCGTATTTATCGTCAGTATCAGTTCCAGCTAGATCCAGGTTCTCAGATTACAGTGACTGCCGGTGCAACACAGGCAATTTATACAGTGATCAGTACTTTCACAAAGCCAGGTGATAAGGTAATCATTTTTGAACCCGCTTACGACAGTTATGCACCTTCTGTTCTGGTCAACGGCGGAGTTCCAATTTACCTAAGATTACAGGAACCATTGTTTTCTATACCCTGGAATCAACTGGAGGATACATTAAAGTCCGGAGACATCCGAATGATGATTGTAAATAATCCGCATAATCCTTCAGCCACCGTGTTGAGCGCTGATGATATGATGAAGCTGGTAAAAATGGTTCGCCAATACAATACATTGATTATTTGGGATGAGGTCTATGATTTGCTCACTTTCGATCAATTAATCCATCAAAGTGCACTTCTTTATGAAGAAATTATTGAGCAAAGTATTGTTGTTTATTCCCTTGGTAAGACATTGCATAATACGGGTTGGAAATTGGGATACATTGTTGCCAGATCTGAACTGACCGCTGAGATCAGAAAGCTTCATCAGTTTACGGTCTTTTCAGTTCATACCCCATCTCAATATGCGGTTGCAGCATTTATGTCGGAATTTCCCGAATTTTTTGATGGCCTGGCCGGATTCTATCAGGAGAAAAGGGATCAGTTTTACACTTTGGTTTCTGATTGCGGTTTGCAATGGCTGAATACCAAAGGATCTTACTTCATGCTGGCCGGGTTTCGCCATCTAGGCAATATTACCGACATGGAAGCTGCGCAAAGATTAACCGAACTTTGCGGTGTGGCCTGTGTTCCGATCTCTGCTTTTTATCATGATCATTATGATTCCGGGATACTCCGATTTTGTTTTGCCAAAAAGAAAGAGACACTGTCTGAGGCGGCGTTCCGGTTGAAACAAATCCATCAGCACAATATTTTTAACAAGTGAACATTTAATGTAATATGAATTTTATAAAAATTCTTTTAGTACTCAGTTTGTCATTAGGCTCCTTGGTTCTATTTTCTCAAAGTGATCGGAGTATGATCAGGGGACAGGTGTCAGACACGAGTGGTGAGGCATTGGGTCTTGCCTCGGTAATGTTGCTGGACCCTTCAGACAGCACGCTGATTGAATATTCTCAGGCAGATGATCAGGGTAAATTCAATTTTAAAAATATCGAAAGACGCAGCTACCTGCTAAAAATTAACTATGTCTCCTATATTCCGTATCAAAAACTGATCAAAGTGGCAGAGCGGATTCACGATCTCGGTAATATTCAAATGACACCGATTTCAAAAGAACTTTATGAAGTAGTGATCAAAGCTGCCAAGGCGCCAATGTTGATCAAAGGCGACACGATTGAATATGACGCTTCAACTTTTAAAGTACCGGAAGGATCAACTGTTGAAGACCTCCTTCGCAAGCTGCCGGGGATCGAGGTTGATGCTCAGGGGACAATTACCGCTGAAGGCAAAAATGTGAATCGTGTAACGGTAGACGGAAAAAACTTTTTCGGAGGAGACCCCAAAGCAGCCACTAAAAACCTGCCGGCAGAAGGAATATCCAAAGTGCAGGTCTTTAGTGATTTGACAGAAGAACAAAAAATTACCGGACAGCGAAGGCTTAACTCGGATAAGGCTATGAATCTTGAACTCAAAGAAGATTTTAAAAAAGGAGGCTTTGGAAAAATAGTTGCAGGAATTGGTACCGAAAACACACAAGAATTAAAAGGCAATTACAATAAGTTTAATAAAAAACATCAATTCTCCATATTGGGGAGCGGAACGACCACCGGTCGCAACGGACTATCCTGGAACGATTACCAGGATTTCAAAGGGTCAAGCTCATTCAATTGGGGTGATGATGGAGAATTTGGTTTCACAACAGGAAGTAATTTCAGATTTATCATTTTTGACGATTCCGAAGAAGATGATGCATCCGGCATATCCAGCTTCTTCGGTTCGGACAATTACGGCTTTCCTAAAAAAATCTCCGGTGGTGTAAATTATAACTTCGATAACACCAAAACCAAATTCAGCGGAATGTATTTTTATGATCTCAATAACCTAAACTCAGATGCATATCGCACCCAAAATTTTCTTTACAAAGACAACCCCTATAACACACTCGATACGGCCTTTCGCAGCAACGACAAAATGAGCCATCGCGTGGAGTTAAGACTTGAGCAAGCCATCGACTCATTCGCGACGATTACCGTCAAATCAAATCATTCACTGGGAGACAGAGAAACCACAATAACGAATAATCAACACAATATTAACCCTTACAGTCTTTCCAAAATCTCGGATCAGGCATCCTCCTCAGGTGTGCAATCCAATACCGCCAATTCGCAGAATTCTGTTGTGTTCCGTAGAAAATTTAAGAAGAATGGCCGCAACATGGGTTTGAGCGCGAGTTATATTTTTAATGATTCGGAACGAAATTCTGACATAGGAGCCAACAATACCTTTTATGATCTCACCATGGTGGATTCAACGGGTAAGCTGAATCAACATTATACAACGGATCAGATCGTCAATACCTACAAGGCGAATGCATTATGGTCGGAGCCGTTGGGCAAGCGGTGGACCTGGAGAAGTTTTTATAATTATGCCAGAAGCACCACGGATTATTCGAGACTGGTTGGCGATTATGAGTCTAATCAGTTGGTTACAAATAATTTCCTGAGCCGCAATTTTGACAATACCAATGGCTATAATAGGTTGGGGCAGGGCCTGATTTATTCTAATCAGGGATTTACTGCAACTATAGCCGGTGCTTATCAGGAGATTTTACTTAACAGCACCTTTTCCAGGCTGGATACTTTACCGGTCAATAGCCGAAATGTATATCATCACTGGATTCCCAATGTTGAACTTGAATACGAATTATCCAACGGTACAGAGGCAACAGTTTCTTATTCTAGAAGTGTAAGTGCACCGAATTCAAAAGATCTTCTGCCGATAGTGGACAATACTAATCCACTCTCCATTCGGTTGGGTAATCCGGAACTAGAACCCAGAACAGGCCATGATGTTTCTGTTTCATTCAGAAAATTCAACCGTCTGAAATTCACAAATCTGTTTGGGCGTATTGGATATACCTATTACGACAAAGATATTATTTACGCAACATCGGTTGATGAGCGCAGAGTAACAACCTCTCAACCTGTCAATGTCAATGGAGTAAGCAGCTTGAATGGTAATGTCAATTTTGGATTTCCTGTAATCAAAAACAGACTGACATTTAATCTGGGGTATAATTATAATTACCGCAAGGATATAACCTTGGTCAACAGCATCGAAGACCATCCGGTATCAACAACTAATGGTTTTAGTCTCCGAAGTAATATTACCCCATCAGATAACTTTACCTTATTTGTAAATGCCAATTACAGGGTTTCTCAAAGGGACTCTACAAAGAACTCACCGGTGGCATCCAACCTGGTTACATATGGAGGATCGACAGAATTGAATATCAAATTGCCCTGGCTGATCTTTTTTAATACGAGTTTTAATCTTAATAATTACAACAATAAAATCAATAATTTTAACAGCACAGTGCCGATCCTGAATATATCTGTGGCCAAGTTATTTTTGAAAGACAACAAGGGTGAAATCAGACTAAGTGTATATGATTTGTTCAATAAGACAGTCGGAATCCAGCAATATATCCGGTCTAATAGCATCAGTCAGACAGAGACATTGTCTTTGGCCAGATATTTCATGCTGAGCTTTACTTATAATATGCGTGGAATAAAATCCTCACTGGATAAAAATAACCGACGTGGAATGATGTTTTTCTAATCTTTAATTCTATCCAAAGACCTTTAAGTATGAAAAAGCTAACCGCCAGAATTGTATACCTTTTCCTTTTAGTTCCTGTATTGTTGAAAAGTCAAAACACACGGATACAGTATGAACGCACTGTCAACTGGTCGAAAATTGTCCAAAGCTTGTCGTTTATGTCAAAGGAGGAGAAGGATCGCATGGCTATGGGCTGGGGAAGGGGCAAGGCAGTACCTGACCCTTATATTTTGACAATCGACAGTGTGCAGGCTGTTTATGAGATCGACGAGGATAATCTTCCGCGTTCAGAATATTACTGGCGTCGTGAAAAAGAAATTGTGCATACACAGCTTATCAGTAAAAAGAAACTTGATTACGTAGAGGTGCTGGGAAAGTCTTTTGTTTTCGATGAGGACTTGCCGAAAATAAAATGGAAGATTCTCAATGAGATCAAAGAAGTGGCAGGCTATGTGTGTATGAAAGCGGAGACAATGGATACCGTGCGGAATCTGAAAATTACGGCCTGGTTCACTCATGAAATTCCTATCTCTCTGGGTCCAGAAAACTATTACGGACTCCCGGGACTCATACTTGAGCTGTCCAAGAATGAGGACTGTGCGGTGATTACTGCAACGAAAATAAACTTAAAGAATTGGAATCAGCCAATCAAATTGCCTAAAAAGAAAAAAGGAAAAAAGACGACAAGCGCCAAATACAACGCCCTGATCTCCAAGCATATCAAGGAAAGTATAGCCGCGCAGCGAAATCCTTATTGGAGTATTCACTACTGATGCCGCATCGAAATGATACAGGTTTTTGAAAAAAATCAGGCCTAAGCCTGACGCGAATATTATCCTGCAAAGACTAACCCCTATTTTTTTACAAATAAATTTTTAAGTAGTGGTTTAGCATTCGATATATCTGAGAGGAAATTAAATAGATGCAATCAGGTATGGTATTTTTTTTTGATCAACTTACGTATTATTCTTTATCTCGTCACTGTGACATCGCCACTAAGCTTCGTTGAACTTCCGTCGAGCCATTTAATTTCAAGAATGTAAGCATACACTCCTGGGTTCACGATTTGATTTCTGCAAGTGCCATTCCAACCATTCAAAGGATCATTGGGCTGAAAATGTTCGCGATCATATACTTTGTTTCCCCAACGATCAAAAATTGACATATAGTCAATTTCAAGATAGCTTCCTTCGATTGCTATCGGATAAAAGAAATCATTCACATTGTCCCCGTTGGGACTGAATGTATTGGGAACCCAGACGTCCCTTCCCAGGATTTCAATATCAATACTTGCAGATGCAGTGCATCCGTGTTGATCTGAAATGATGATGGTATAATGTAAAGGCTGTGTTATTCCTGTAATAATTGGTTCTGGACAATTGACGCAACTTAAATAATCTGAAGGACTCCAGATAATAGAAGATAATGAATCCACTGGAATGGAAAAAAAAGGCTTTAACTGGTAGTTAGTGCCTCGTTGAATACTGATTTTACTCGGTAGGCTGACAGTTATTGCACTAACTGTATCAATAATAAAACTCCTGAGTAATGTGCAACCATTTTGATCGGTCACTTTGAGAACATGTTGACCTGCATTAACTGGAATATTTAATCCTGTTTTAATTGTTATCTGATCAAGTTCAATTTTAATGGCTCCGTCACCTCCGCGAATACTGTCGATTATAATTTCTCCCTGGTCTGCATAACAAGGTGGTTGTGAAGTTCGATAATGTATTTCAGCTGGATAATTTGTCTTTTCTAGGACAATGACCGAATCTGCAGAGCGGCATCCGTTTTTAATATCGGTAACATATAAAATGTATTTACCAGGTTTGTCACAAATGGCCGGGTTGACATCGGGATTACTCTGAAGATGTCCATCGTTGGTATTCCAAACCAAAAGATAATTACCAGTTGAAGTAATGATTCCCTGTATTCTGCTTTGATGATTATTACAAGTGAGTTCCTGTGGTGTCAGTATATTAATAACTGGCTGATCTATGTTCTCAGTGACCAAAATACTGTCTGCTACTTCACAGAAATTAATGGTATCGGTCACGCTGATGATATAAGCTCCTTTTCGTACTGCGGTAGCGTTGTATTGATTGGTCGCTCCAGATAATTGACCGCTAACAGAATGCCAGGCGTACTTCAGATTCGATTTATTACTATTACATATCAACTCGACGGAGCGGGTATTGCAAGTAATCGTGTCTGGAATGTTCAGTGATATACTTGGTTTTGTTGTATCTGCCAGTAGGAAGGTAGTATCCACATTCTGACAGCCATTAACCGGATTGGTAACGCTGCAAATATAAATTCCGGGAGACGCTGCCTGTATCTTGTTTTGATTGATTGACCCCGATATTTTACCACCAACTGTATTCCACTGATAGACTATATTGCTGAGAATAGTATTGGCTGAGAGGTTCAACGATTTGGTGAGGCAGTTCCATACCTGATCCGGATCGGTGTTGAGCAAAGGTCGTAAAGTATCAATGAACACATTGATGCTTACTTCATGAAAACAACCATTGTTGATATCCAGTGCAGAAAAAGTATAGATTCCGGACTTGCTCACAGACACACTTGAGGAGTCCTGACTCGCTATATTGTTGCCTTGGGAATCCTTCCATTGTACCAGGAGCACATGTCCCGAAGAAGACATGGCGACACCGTGTAAGTCTACAGTTGTTTTTTTGCAGCTTAAAGTATCAGGATCATTAATGCTGATCAATGGTTTGTCCAGATCTGGCAAAACCCTTGCCCGACTGCTGTCACTGCACCCGTTGACAGTGTCTGTGACCACTAGCAGATAATCCCCGGAAGTACTTACCCTGAGTCGGGATGTGTTTTGTCCGGAAATTATTTTACCGTTGATAGTACTCCATGTATAAATAATGTTACTTCCATTCGATGGTGAGGAGGCATCAATCAATACTATGGTGTCATGGCAGTGGAAGATCAGATCAGAAAGAACCGGAGCAGTCGGAATTCTGGTGTCCTCATCAACAAATACGGAATCGCTTTGACGACATCCATTTCTCTGATCAATGATATTGACATGATACCATCCTTTGCGGTCAGCCATAATACGATCGCGATCCAATGCACCATTTATATTTCCTCCTGTCGTTGTCCAGATGATGTCAACGCTGTCAGCCGGGCTATGGCGCGCAGTGAGGACCACACTGGTGGTGCGGCAGGTGATCGTCTGTGTCAATCCCGCATCGATCATCGGAATATTCTGATCTTTCAATATGATAAGGCTATCTGATGTTTTGCAACCATTGACCTGATTCGTGATTTCTAATTTCACGGTTCCGTCTTGACGGAAAGTTTGAGGATTATTGACGGAGTCGGTTAGAAACTTTTGACCATTGAAGATCCATTGATAAGCGTATCTTCCGTTTAAATTTTCAAAAATATTGCGAATCAAAGTACTGTCCGTCCTGCAATTTATAAAAGGACTACCACCTAGACCTAGCTTCGGGTGACTGGTATCCAGGTTGATGTACTTGCGCACACTGTCTTTGCAGTGATTATTGAGATCTTCGACTAATAATTGATACCAGCCTCCCGATGAGTCACTAACTTGTGTGACACCTTTGAGTGTATCCAGCGATGGTCTGATCCAGGTTAATTGGTAGCGTTGAGAATCTTTAAGTGTTGAGAATAGTTTTATTTTATTGCTTCTGCAACTCAGTAATGAATCTCCGGCTATACTAGTGCTGGGCTTTATTGTATCTGCAGGTACATCATAATTCATCATTAAGGTACACCCGCTGTTCAGGTCGGTAACTACCAGACTGTACCGCGCTGCGTTTTTAACTGTTATATCAGCACTATTCTTTCCTTTCAGGATGAGACTGTCCGGAGACCATTTGTAAGCGTATGTTCCTGTTCCCGTTAGAATATTTGCAGAAAGCTGAACGCTGTCATGCTTGCAATCTACTTTGCCGGTAATACTGATAAGTCCACTGAGATTCTCGGGGGCGGTAACCTCAATGAAAGCTTCTTTCTGACAACTGACATTTCCTTTGCTGTAAGTAACCTTCAGTGTGTAAATACCCGGTCCGAGTCCTTTGGCATTTAAACCATTGGTAGAAAGGATTCTGCCGACATCGGTAGACCATTCGTATTTGATGTCGGGTCCTGTTGAACTGCCAACGCCGGTAAGATCAAAAGGATCTGAGGAGCATCTTGGTTTTTTGATAATATCAAGTTTCGCGACCAGGTTGATAATTTCAACCGTCACATCATCCATGGAGATGCATTTCTCAAAGACGGCAATGTCATCGACTGCAAAATCGTTGCCCGCGCGAATTCCTGTAACTTCATTTAAACAAATTTGCGTTGATGCGCCCGTTGCTGTAAAAGTGATGGTATACAGGACCCAGTTGCACAAACCTCCGGCTTGTGTGGAACCAACAGTAATGCCGTTGATCTTTATACCGATCTGGGCGATATTGAAGGCAACGACCGATTGACTCCAGAACTCCAGCTGGTACATTCTCCCGGCGACGGTTGGAATGTTCTGGCACCAGAAATTGGTCCCGGCGACCGGATGTCCGTTCAGCAGCAACATGTTGCCACTGCCTGTGGTATGATCTCCGCAGGGACTGAAGCCTCCGTTCCAGCTTTGTGGATTATTGGTTACATAGTATTCTCCTTCCGTAGTATTGGTACTGGTATAGGTGTATCCGGTACTGAATCCGGTATTCCCGCTTTCAAAATTACCATTAACGACCAGGTTGGTTGTTGAAATTCCTTCCGCCGTCAGTTTGTAAGTGTATGTCCCCTTGCCTTTATAAAGAAACATCGGATTCAGTGAATTGGGATTATCAAGACCGGTTGAAGGCGTCCAATAAAATTTGGTGTAATTGCCCTGTATGGATCCCTGCAGCTGTATCATCTGGCTGGAATCACAACTGAGCATATCCGGGCCGGCATCGGCGACCAGGCCGGCGCACTGACTCCACAACCTCACATAGGACATCAAAATCATGTAAAATAACATGATCAATTGCGCAGCAGGTTTACCAAGATTCATCTTGACTTTATCTCAGACTAACAAATATAACTGAATTTTACCAGTGCCCGACAAAGAGTCAATTTGCTCGCTTAATTGCATTCCAGCTTCAACCAACTCTTCAGAATATTATATCCTAAAATGATGCAGATAGTGGTGTCCCTCACACTCCCTGCATTTTCTTTTTGATGGCATTCATTTCATCGCGGTATTGGGCGGCGGAAATAAAATCGAGATCCTTGGCAGCGGTGCGCATCTTGCGTTCAGCCTCGAGTAGCATTTTTTCCAGTTGATCGCGTGTCATATAATTCATAACCGGATCTGCAGCGAGGTTATGCTCCTCCTGTTCGACGTATATTTTTGACTGGCTTCCGCGGCTGTCCAGAATACTGCTTTTGCTGAGGATCTCGTCGCGGCTTTTGACCAGCGTACGCGGAGTGATGCCGTGCTCTTCGTTGTATTGCATCTGTTTGACCCTGCGGCGGTTGGTTTCATCTATCGTTTTTTGCATGCTGTCTGTGATTTTGTCGGCGTAGAAGATGACCAGGCCGTTGGCATTGCGCGCGGCGCGCCCCGCAGTTTGTGTCAGACTTCGGTCACTGCGAAGGAAGCCCTCCTTGTCTGCATCGAGTATCGCGACAAGGGATACTTCCGGAAGATCAAGTCCTTCTCTCAACAGATTCACCCCGACCAGCACATCAAAATCTCCGAGACGCAAATCGCGCAATATTTCGACGCGCTCCATCGTATCGATCTCACTATGGATGTATTTGCAGCGCAGGTTCAGATTTTGAAAATATTTGCTCAGCTCCTCCGACATCCTCTTGGTCAGCGTCGTGACCAGCACGCGTTCACCGGCTTCCTTGCGTTTTTGTATCTCTTCCAGCAGGTCATCGATCTGATTGATGGAAGGCCTGACGTCGATTGGAGGATCGAGGAGCCCGGTGGGTCGAACGACCTGTTCAACGACGAGGCCGTCGGTCTGTGACAATTCATAATCTCCGGGCGTCGCACTGACATAGATGACCTGGTTCGTCAGTTGACCGAATTCTTCGAAGCTCAGCGGCCGGTTGTCCAGCGCGCTGGGCAGTCTGAATCCAAACTGCACCAGGTTCATTTTACGGGCACGGTCTCCGCCCCACATTCCGCGAATCTGCGGCAGCGTCGCATGGCTTTCATCAATAAACATCAGGTAGTCTTCAGGAAAATAATCGAGAAGACAGAAGGGTCGCGTTCCTTTTTTTCTGCCGTCAAAAAAACGGGAGTAATTCTCAATGCCGCTGCAATACCCCAACTCCCGCATCATCTCAAGATCAAACTGTGTTCTTTCTTCGATGCGCCTGGCTTCCAGATGTTTTTTTTCTTCTTCGAAGTATTTTTTTTGAGCGAACATCTCATTCTCGATGTCGTGAATAATCCGATGGAGGCGGTCCTTCGGCGCAACGTACAGATTGGCTGGGAAGACCGCGGCAAAATCCATACTGCTGATGCGTTTGCCGGAACTGATTTCAAATTCTTCCATCGCCTCAATTTCATTGCCGAAGAAAATAATTCTCAGTCCGGTTTGCAGATAGGGCGGAAAGATATCTACTGTATCGCCTTTAACCCTGAAGTTACCACGCTGAAGATCAATCTCAGTTCTGCTGTATAAGGAGTCAACCAGTTTATACAGAAATTCACTTCGGGCTATCACCTGACCTTTTTTTAACCGGATGATTCCGGCTTTGTAATCTTCGGGATTTCCCATACCGTAGATGCAGGATACGGTGGCAACCATGATGATATCCCTGCGGCCGGACAACAGCGTTGAAGTAGCCTTGAGCCGGAGCCGGTCCACTTCCTCATTGATCTGCAAATCCTTTTCGATATAGGTATCCGATACCGATATGTATGCCTCCGGTTGGTAGTAATCGTAGTAGGAGACAAAATATTCCACCGCATTATCCGGAAAAAATTCTTTGAACTCACCGTATAACTGTGCCGTCAAAGTCTTGTTATGCGACAGAATTAACGTCGGCTTTCCCGTGTTCGCAATGACATTGGCCATGGTAAAAGTCTTTCCCGATCCGGTAACGCCGAGCAGGACCTGCGTTTGATCTCCTTGGTTTACACCTTCGGTGAGTTGGCGGATGGCTTCAGGCTGGTCACCGGAAGGCTGGTAATGGCTGTTTAACTTAAAAATTTTTTCGCTCATAAAAAAATAACCTGTAAAATTACGTCGATATGGGCGCCGTAGCACTCAATGCAAAAATTTTGGGGAAGGGTCCTGACCTGATCATTCTGCATGGCCTGCTCGGAAGTCTGGATAACTGGATGACCGTGGCCAACCAGATCAGTGACAGTTACCGCGTGCATTTGATCGACTTGCGCAATCATGGGCGATCTCCTCATACCGATGAAATGAATTACAGGCTGATGGCAGAAGATGTCCTGCAGCATTGCCGTACCCATGGGCTTAACAACGTATTTCTGGCCGGGCATTCGATGGGTGGCAAAGTGGTCCTAGAAATCCTGCGTGATCAAGGCGGTTTGGTGCGCAAAGCGATGGTCATTGACATCGGTTCAAGAGCTTACCCTTCAGAAGGACACAGCATTATTTTCCAGGCGTTACAAGCTGTGGATCCTTCGATCATACAATCAAGAAATCAGGCTGATGTCCTGATGTCGGAATACATCAGCGACTTCCCGGTAAGACAATTTCTCTTGAAAAATCTGGAAAGATTGCCGACGGGTGGCTTCAGCTGGAAGTTTAACCTGGCTTCGATTCAGGCCAATTATGGCGACATTGCATCGTCTGTTGTTTTTGATCAACAGGTTTTTATACCGGTGTGTTTTTTATATGGAACGGGCTCGGATTACATTACGTATGAAGACCTTAAAAGTCTGCCCAGGACTTTTGCACATTGCAGGTTTTGGCCGGTCGAAGGCGCCGGACACTGGGTGCATGCAGAGCGCCCGGACGAGACGGTGCGGGCCTTTCGTGAATGGTTTGTTTGAAAATTTTTCTGTTGATATTAAAAAAAATCCCGTGCGTCTGAGGACCACGGGATCATGTTTTTATCTAAGAAAGGGAATTAGATTTTCTTGATGAATCCTTCTTCTCCTTTGGACTTAAGCTTATTGAGTGAAGCGCGTGCTGCGGCTTCAGATTCATACTGTCCGGCAATGGCGGAATAGGATGAAGAATTGGCAAATACTTTTTTTGTAGCATTGAAAAATCCGATTTTCTTGAGTTTGGCAACTTGTTTGTCACAGTTACCAGGTACCAGGAAGCTGCCGCTGATAACATAAAAGTGTCCTTTGGAAGCATTTGTGGCTTGGGCTTTTGTAGCTGTAGCGCTTTTATTTTCTTTCTTGGCTTTGCTTTCCGCTTTAGTCTCAGTTTTTACAACGGCATGGCTTGCTTCAGCTTTAGCTGCCTTGGTTTCAGAATGGGTATTTGAGTTTGAATTACCCTCTGCTTTGGTCGCAGCAGAATGGGTGGAAGCAGTCGAAGTCGTGGCAGTACTTTCACTGGCAGTGTGATTGGCTACCGGTTTGGCAACTGGAGCAATGTTCTCCTGATTGGCGCCATTTCCGGCATCCGACTCAGGACCCACTTGCGTTGGTAGCTCACCGGTCAACCCCAGTATGGTGCTGTCCTCAGCGGTTAGCGGCATTGCCGCAGCACTGGTATCGCTGTAGACCTGTTCCGTAGGAGCCATAGCGGTGTCTGCCGGCGCTTTAAATTTTTTATAGATCATCACAGAGATGGTGACAACCAGTAGTGCCAGGAGCACGTATAGTAGAATATTAATCAGATTTTTCATTTTCTAATATATTTGTGTGCAAAGATACAACTTTTTATAAATTATAAATATATGAAATATGTTTTTTGTGGGTAATGACCTGATGTACATTTCATTCGGAGCGTTAAAACTGCGTTAAACAAAATTTCAAGGGAAACAAGACTCGTTTTTACATCGTTAGCAACACAGTAATATCATTAAATAAAAAACCCAGTTTATGAGACAGATTTTAGGATACACAGTGGCCGGAGTCATAGGAGGTATGGCAGTTCTGGCCGGAAGCCAATGGCTTAATCAAAAACATCAAATCAATGAAGCCCCGGCGGCTTATGTTAGAAATGTTGCGGAATCTTCAGTCAACACGGTAACGGGTCCGGATTTTACTTTGGCGGCGGACCGCGCGCTCAATGTGGTCGTTCAGATCAACGCTCAGGAGAGTCAAAAACTAGCAAGACAGAAAGAAGAACAAATGCGCCGGAGTGACCCGTTTTTCCAACAATTTAGTTTTGTACCGTTTGGAATGGAAAACTTTTTTGGGCAATATATGCCTAAAAAAGGCAGCGGCAGCGGAGTCATTGTTAGCAATGACGGTTATATCGTCACCAATAATCACGTAGTGGAGTTTGCTGACGACATCGAAGTAATTCTTAAGAACGGCAAAAAGTATAAGGCTAAAAAAATCGGTACAGACCCGAGAACGGATCTTGCGGTGTTGAAAATTGAAGAGACTGGTTTACCAGTATTGGTTATGGGTAACTCTGATGACCTTAAAGTCGGCGAATGGGTATTGGCCGTCGGGAACCCTTTTGGATATCTTACATCAACCGTAACAGCCGGTATCGTGTCAGCCAAAGGTAGAGAACTCAACCTGATCAACCAGGAGGAAGAACAGGATTATTTTCAGCATTACTTCAACCAGAAAAGTCAGCAACCGTCTTCAGGCCCTGGTATTGAAGAATTTATTCAGACGGATGCAGCAGTCAATCCAGGCAACAGCGGTGGTGCACTGGTCGATGTGCAGGGAAGATTGGTGGGAATAAATTCTGCAATAGCTTCAAAGACAGGTTATTATAGTGGTTATTCCTTCGCCATACCGGTTAACCTGATGAACAAAATCGTCAAGGAACTAATCTCGAATGGCAGCTTCCAAAGAGGACGTCTCGGTGTACAAGTATCAGAAATTGATGAAGAAAATATGAAGAACATGAACCTTTCTTCAAAAAATGGCGTTATAGTTGAGTCTGTTGAAGACAATAGTTCTGCTAAATACGCCGGAATACTCCCACAAGACGTAATCATTGGTGTAAACGGTAAGGATGTGAACAACTACGATGACCTTCAGAAGGCCATCGGACTTACCAAAGTGGACGAAACGATTAAGGTGAAAATTATAAGGAATGGAATTGAAAAAGACATTCCGGTCAAAATCCGCAAAGGATTATAAAGATTTTTTGTAGCTTTCTATAAAGTTGGTTTTTCGTTTTGTTTGAATGTCCCGGTCCTCAGTGGCCGGGATTTTTTTTGTATTACATTTGCATCAACACACTGTAAACACAAACACCCCAAGATGCAATATGTACCGCGATGGAGACCATGGTTCACCTCATTGTTAGACCTCTTCTATCCTATAATCTGCGAAGCCTGTGGCCGGCGTATAGAAGAAGATTCAGAATTTCTATGCATGCATTGCCAGCGGATCCAACCGCCTACCACATTGCATCTGCACAGAATAAACGAATTTACAGGACATTTTAGAGGTAGACTCCAATTGCATACCGCCAGCAGCCTGTATTATTATGTGCCGGGTGGGTTGGTCCATCAACTCATTGAAAAAATAAAATACCGCAAAAGACCAGACCTGGCGACCAGCCTGGGGAACTATTATGGTAATATGATCGCAGACCATCACAGTTTTGGTCAAATAGATCTGGTGACTTCCGTCCCCCTTCACAAATCAAAGCAGATCCAGCGGGGATATAATCAGAGCGAGTGTTTTGCAGTGGCGGTTGCTGAAAGTTTGGGTATACAATACCGCAACGGTATTTTGGTGCGACACCGGTCTCAAAATTCATTAACCGGTATGGATAGATTTCAGCGAATGAAAGCCCTTCAGAAAACTTATGCGCTGGCGGATCCTGCACCAATTTCAAATCGTCATGTATTACTTGTTGATGATGTCATGACCACCGGGGCGACGCTCGAAGCCTGTGGACGATTACTATTGGAAGGAGGGGCATCTTCCTTATCGCTGATGACCATCGCCATGGGACATTAGGTGATAAGTAACATAGTATTTTCTAATATGCAAAGTGCCTTCATTTTGAAAATCATACTGACCGCTCAAAGTATGTTTGCCGGATGAAAGCCGAATGATTAATTTCGCCACTCACTATTTTACATTGTCATGAGTTATTTACTCGAACTGGACAGCGTTCACAAACAGTACAAATCTGTGATCGCGGTCAACCAACTGAGTTTAAATGTTCCTCCTTCCTGTATCTTTGGATTGCTTGGCCCTAACGGCGCCGGAAAGACCTCTCTGATCAGGATCATCACAGGCATTACCCGTCCTGATAGCGGAAGTATTCGCTTTATGGGTAAGCCGATGAACAGCGACATGTATTCTCTGATAGGCTATATGCCGGAAGAACGAGGCTTATACAAAAAGATGACCGTCGGAGAGCAATTGATTTACCTCTGCAGGTTGAAGGGCTATTCCAAAGAACAGGCAGAAGCTTCGGTCAGGCACTGGCTCGAAAAATTTGAAATTGTATCCTGGTGGAGCAAGAAGATCGAAGAACTCTCCAAAGGTATGAGTCAGAAGGTTCAGTTCATTGCTACGGTGGCACATAAGCCCAGATTAATCATACTCGATGAGCCATTTTCCGGCCTGGACCCCATTAACACCAATCTAATTAAAGATGAGATTTTGCAATTAAAAAATGAAGGTGCAAGCATACTGTTCTCTACACACCGCATGGAGCAGGTTGAAGAACTTTGTGAAGAAATTGTTCTCGTCAACAAAGGCACCAATGTCCTCCATGGTCCGGTAACGCAGATCAGGCAACAATACCGTGAAAACCTGTATGAAATATCACTGGACAGGCCTGCGAATCATGATGATGCGTTGGGATTTGAGATCGTATCTTCTGATTCAAACCTGATCCGTGTGCGATTACAAAACGGGCAGTCTACCAATGAACTCATCAGTAACTTAATACATAAGGGCTATCATCTTCAAGGGTTCAAAGAGGTGCTGCCAACCTTCAACGACATTTTTATTAAAACAGTAAATGAGTCCAGCCATGAATAAACTGGGAATCATCATCAGTAAAGAATACCTGACACGCGTCAGGAATAAGAAATTTATCCTTACAACGCTGCTTACCCCGCTAGGATTCCTTGTATTTTTCTTTGTCATTTTTCTATTGATGAGCAATGAGAGCGACAAGGTCTATCGCGTTGTGATTTCTGATCAGAGTCATACCGAGATCAAGATGCCGGACAACAGTAGTAAATTCTCGTTTCTAAAATCAGATGATGCACTGGACAGTCTTAAGGCAAAATGCAGGCGTGGAGAGGTCGATGCAATATTGGTATTGCCCAACTTCGCCGGAGTTGAAGTCAGAAACTATACCGCATATTACTATTCTGACAAGACGCTGGACATTGAAATGGAGTCCAAACTCAGTAATTATCTTGAAAGCAGTCTCCGAAATTATAAGATGAAATTGCTCTCCATAGACAAGGATCAACTGGACAAGGTTGACACCAGGATTAGTATTGATCCGGAACCAATATCAGATACTACCGCCGATCGTTCGGAATACACTTCAAAGATCGCAACCATGCTCGGAGGCGTTATGGGATATGTGATTTTTTTCATCATATTTCTGTACGGTGCTTCTGTCATGCGATCAGTCACCGATGAAAAGATCAACCGCATTGTAGAGGTGGTTATTTCTTCGGTCTCACCAACTGAACTCATGCTCGGTAAAATTATAGGCGTGGGGTTGGTTGGTCTGACGCAACTTCTGATATGGTTTGTTCTTATACCGGTTGTCTATTTTATTGGTATCAAAATGTCAGGAATAGATCTCAATGACCTGCAGAAACTGGCTACACAAATTCCGCAGGACCAGATGAATAAGGCTGAAGAAATTCAATTTGTGATGCGTGAGATTATGCATCTCAACTGGTATAAGATCCTCGCAGTTTTTATACTTTATTTTCTGGGTGGATATTTTATATATGCAGCGATGTTCGCCGGAATCGGTGCAGCTGTCGGAGATGATCTTAATGAATCACAGTCGTTGACGATGTTTGTATCGGTCCCTATATTATTGGGAATGTATGCAATGTTTTCTTGCATCCGCGAACCGGATAGTGGGCTAGCTATGTTTAGCAGCCTGTTTCCTTTGTGGTCACCCATCATCATGCCTGCGTTGATCCCGTTTGATATGCCTTGGTGGCGTCTGGGTTTGTCACTTGTATTGTTATTTGTTTTCGCGTATTTTATCATTTTTATTGCTGGTCGGATTTTCCGTACAGGAATTCTGATGTATGGGAAAAAAGCAACAGCCAGGGAGATCCTGCGTTGGATGTTTACTAAATCATAAGTTTCCGCTCCATGAAGATCAGCGGGTTTTCCTTTATGAGGAATACGGATAAACTGTATTATCCGCTCAGGGAATCTATACAATCTATCCTTCCGATTGTAGATGAGATGATCATCGCTTTGGGTGAAGGTGATGAAGATGATGCTACACTAGAGTTGGTTCGCGGTCTGAATAGTGAAAAAATTAAAATTATTCCAACCCAATGGGATCTTGAGACTTATCAGGGGGGAACCATTTACGCACAGCAGACAGACATCGCAAAATCCTATTGTAAAGGAGACTGGCTGATTTATCTGCAATCTGACGAAGTGATTCACGAAAAATATCTAGTAATCATTCAGGAGTTCTGTGGCCTCTATCTTAACGTGCATGAAGTCGAAGGTTTCTTGTTTCGGTACAAACATTTTTACGGGGATTATCAACATTATATTCAATCACACGTGTGGTATCCGCGCGAGATCAGGGTGATACGCAACCATCCTTCCATTCACTCCTGGGGTGATGCACAATCATTCCGGTGGATTGATGATTTTGACGGTTTGCATTACAGACAGCATGTCGGTGCCAGGCCTCTCAGAGTGGTGGAGATTCCTGCTGAGATATATCATTACGGTTGGGTACGCCCGCCCGCGTTGATGCAAACAAAGACCAGGGTCATGAACAAAGCATATCATGATCCTGATCAAGTGGACCGTGAGTATGATAACAAGCCACAGGATTTTGATTACGGTGCATTGAGCAGACTAACTGAGTTTACAGAAACCCATCCTTCAGTTATGCGAGAATTTATTTCTAAGTTTAATTGGAAAGAGCAGCTACATTACGAACGCAATTATCGCCCACAAAGACCTGCACTAAAGCATGAAAAAATCAAATATCGTTTGCTGAGCTGGATCGAAAATAACCTCCTGGGTGGCAGTTTAATTTTCGGATACCGCAACTGGACATTGATCAGGCAAAAGAAAAAATAATCAGTCCTTTTAGTTTTTAACCCGTAAAAAAGTATTTGTATTCATCTCATTATCCAGGTGAATGGAATCTCCCTTAAAGCAATATACTTTGAAAGCAAAGTCGTAAGTAGGAAAATGAAATACGATGCTGTCACCTGTTAGAGACCAAAGATATTTTTCACCGGCTGCTTCCTGTAGGAAGACGACCGTGTCTCTCGTTAACCTGAAATCCGGATATTGACTAAGCGTATTCTTCCAGGTGCCCTCAAGGTATTCCGTGGTTGGCCTGATGACCTGGTCTTTCGACTTATCTTCGGCACTTTTGCAAGACACAACAAGCAAGAAAATTGTGAGTAGTGGTATAATGTAATTCATATTACAAAAGTATATCATATTAGTTTGTCTGGCAAGTACGAAGAAGAATGCTGGAGATGTTCTGAATACAAAGAATTATTAGATATCGGCGAATTGTATGATTTTTTTCATCTTTGCGCTTCATTCAAACGGGTCTTGCCGGAATGGTGGAATTGGTAGACACGCACGTTTCAGGGGCGTGTGCTCGCAAGGGCATGTGGGTTCGAGTCCCACTTCCGGCACACCTTTTTTCAGTTTATTTTCAGCATATTAGAAGTTAGTAATTCTTTGATACTTACTTGTTTATTTAAACAATTAAATAATCAGGCCAAGTGCCACTTTGTAAGAACCGCTTGTTTAAATACCAAGGTTTAGGAAAACCGAAAAGGAATGGGTTTATTTGCGGATGATGACCTTCTTCATGGCATCAACTACATCATTGACGCTCAAACCATATTTGTCGAGCAGTTCCAACGGCTTGCCGCTCTGACCGAATTGATCATTGACAGCCACATATTCCAAAGGCACGGGGTGCATTAGCGCCAGGGTCTGGGCTATGCTGTCTCCCAGGCCGCCGTTACGCTGATGTTCTTCACAACTGACAGCGCATCCCGTTTTGCACACAGACTGAAGTATGGCTTCAGTATCGAGCGGTTTGATGGTGTGAATATTGATTAATTCAGCATTAATACCTTCTTTCTCAAGCAGGCGGACGGCTTCCAAAGCCTGCCAGAGCATATGGCCGGTTGCAAAAACACTGACATCGCTTCCTTCTTTAAGTTTGATAGCTTTTCCAATTTCAAAAGGCAAGCTACTGGTGAATACGGGCCAGTCTGGCCGGCCAAAACGCAGGTAAACAGGACCCTGATAATCTGCAATGGCCATGGCGGCAGCCTTGGTTTGAGCGTAGTCTGCCGGATTAATGACACACATGCCAGGAAGCATTTTCATAAGCCCAATATCCTCCAGAATTTGATGTGTTGCACCATCCTCTCCCAAGGTAAGGCCGGCATGTGAGGCACAGATCTTGACATTTTTACCTGAATAGGCTATGGATTGGCGTATTTGATCATATACGCGTCCTGTTGAAAAATTCGCAAATGTTCCGGTATATGGAATCAGACCACACGTGGCCATTCCTGAGGCCATCCCCATCATGTTGGCTTCTGCGACCCCAATCTGAAAAAAGCGTTCAGGAAATTCTTTTTCCAGCAAATCCATTTTTAATGAACCAGCAAGGTCAGCACACAGGGCGACTACTTTTGGGTTCTTCCGAGCCGCTTCCAATAATCCGTCGCCAAATCCGTTGCGCGTGGCTATTTTTTGTGTACTTTGATATTGATCCCAGCTACTCATATTTGATAATCTCCAAGTGTTTCTGCCAATTGCTCAAGTGCAAGCCTTGCTTGTTCATCATTGGGTGCCACACCATGCCATTTATTGGTACCCATCATAAAGTCTACACCGAAACCCATGATCGTCTTCATCAGAATGACAATGGGCATGCCCTTTCCGGTCATCGCTCCCGCTAGGGTTAACGTCTCGTCAATTTCCTTCATCGAATTGCCGTTGGCGTGAAGAACTTTCCAGCCGAAAGAAAGCCACTTGGCTTCAAGGTCCCCAAGCGATATAATCTTGTCATTTGGTCCGTCAATCTGCTGACCATTCCAGTCAACGATTGCGATCAGCCGATCTGCCTTGTAATGTGCTGCAGCCATGATGGCTTCCCAGTTTTGGCCTTCCTGCAACTCGCCGTCTCCGGTCAGACAATAGACCAAATGTTCATCACCGGAAAACCGCTTGGCTAATGCCATGCCTAATGCAACACTCAGACCCTGTCCAAGCGATCCTGTCGCCACACGAACTCCCGGCAGGTGCTCATGGGTGGCTGGGTGCCCCTGAAGCCTCGAATTGATCATGCGAAAAGTTGCAAGCTCATTGACAGGAAAAAATCCCGATCTTGCCAAAACACTGTAAAACAGAGGTGAAATGTGTCCGTTTGAAAGCACAAAAACGTCTTCGTCCTTTCCTTCCATTTTGAAAGGAAGCGTAAACCTCAAATGATTGAAGAAAAGCGAAGTCATCATGTCTGCACAACCCAAAGATCCTCCAGGGTGTCCACTCTTTGCAGACCAGGTCTGACGAATAATATCCCTGCGAATTTGGGATGCGATTTTTTCGAGTTCAGGCTGGGTTTTCATATTAGAAAGCGCAAAGGTATATAATCGAAAACGATCCAATCTACAAAAAATAATTGCACCCTGCCCGGGATGACGGTAAACAGTAAATAATGCCTGATTTAACATACGCGATTCAACTTTAACAAAGCGTTTGCTGATTGGACTGTTCATTTTAGCAAACTTTGTCATCCATATCATTAATCAATTCAACCGGTGAATTTCAGACTGTTATTAATCTTCATTCTGATGTTGGTATTTTGGTCCTGCCACAGACGTTTGGGTGACCTGGCCAATGATCAGAAGCTCAGGGTTCTGGCGATCGATAAAATAATTGAAAACCAATCCTTGCTTCGCCTGGATTCCAGCGTCTATGCACTTAAG
This sequence comes from Saprospiraceae bacterium, assembly GCA_019694255.1. Lineage (GTDB taxonomy): Bacteria > Bacteroidota > Bacteroidia > Chitinophagales > Saprospiraceae > Vicinibacter. Next base: position 52,071 of record JAIBCI010000031.1, on the reverse strand, counting down.
AAAACGGATACGCTGACTGCATACAAGGATGATCACAAGCAGATTATCAGATTTATGAGAAGCCTGAGCTCAACTGCATCTTTTCAAACGATAAACCTATATTTTGAAAAAGGTGAACTGGTCTCTTCTCTTCATAAAGAAATCAATCAGGCTAGAATAAAAAACCAAACGGAAATTACCCGTAAGCAATATTATTTTCAGAACGGATCTGTGATTTATGCAGAAATGAGAAGCGTCCATTCAGCCCGGCTTTCCAACGAACAGCTTTTGCATAAACTGAATCTTACGAAACCTAGACCTTTCAAACATAGTCCTTATATTTATCGGGATGAAATTATTTTTTTTGAAAAAAACAAAAACAATTTCTAGGCAAATCTAAAAGGAAAAAGGTGTAATTTTCTTGAAATTAATTTTCAAAAAACGCTTGGGTAATTTATTGCAGATAGGGTTATTTATTATTGTGAGTGCCACATCACTTCATTTAATGAATTAATCTGTTCAGGCGAACCATAGATAACTTAGAACAAGACGCTACGACTCAATAGCAAGTGGAAATGGATTTTTCCAGAACAAATTCTAGCAGAAGTAAAAATAATGATCTCTACAGATGAAAGACAATTCTCTGTTTTGGGCTAAAAATTGTCGATTAAAATGTTACAAAATCAAGGTATGAATGGTGCTGTAATCCTGTAAAACAGTTATACCTAATCTGATGTAAGTCTAAATTTCTATTTCCTAACTGACTTCAAGGTCCTCAATAACATGGCAAATGTTACGACTGGTAAATTCTTGCGTATTTTCATTCTGCAAGATTAAATGAATAATTGAAAGAACTTTGACAAAAGGCAAGGAGGTTGTATTTGTAACAATTTGTTAATTGATTTTTTATTGCATACTTAATATTATGATAAGCACCAAGTTACATATTAAAATTGTTTTATTTGAGCGTAAAGTGCTCAAATTCAGTCTATTATTATCGACAATTGCACGGTTTTTGTTATATTTGTCCCTGAATCGGGCTGTTCTGTTGAAAGGTAACAATATGCGTTACAAGTGATACAGAGATAGTCAATGATCCCACATAATCAATCAGTTAGACTTTATGCAACCGCAGGTACTTTACAAAGTTATTATTCAGGGTAAGCTGGAACTGGGCAATTCAAAGACTATGAATCAGGTTCTTGATCAGATTACGCCGCGGTTGGATACCCACTATAAAAGAGAACTCATCTTCAAGCAGCCAGAACTGATTTTTAAAGATGATTACACGATTGATATTGGCCGTTTCATAGGTAATGTCACAGAGAAATACTGGAAAAATACAATCAGTTTTCTCGAGTACTGCGCAGGTTTTTCGTCTGCAGGAACCATTGATGCCTGGATGACTGATTCGGGAAAAATTCTACAACACTACCACATTGAACCCAATGGTGAAAAGAAGTGCATTATTCTGTACCAGTCGGGCAAAAAAGCATCAGAAGAAAAGGGATCTGAACAGGAAGCAATTAAAATGCTAACCGAGGCGATTGAAAAATATGAAAGGCACTCACAGGCTTATACGCAAAGAGGATATGTCAACTTTACTTTGAAAAATTTTGACGATGCTCTCTATGATTTCAAAAAAGCTGCTGCGATTGATCCGATGAATTCTTCAGCGCATTACGGAATTGCGCGTACGCTGATGGTTCAGAAAAAATTCAGGGAAGCAGTGCAGTCGTTTGAAGACACTGCGCGCTCTTCCATAGCGCTTCAACCGATATATTGGTCGGCCAGAAGATCCAAGGCCTATTGCCATCTTGAGCTCAAGGAGTTTGAGGAAGCTGCGAAAGAATTTAAATTGGTTACCAGTAAGGAATTTAGCAAGGAAGATCCTAACTATAAACATTTACCGATGGTCTGGTTCAACTACGGAAAGGCCTTTTTTGCAATGGGACAGCTCGATCAGGCACTAGACGCCTTTGATAAAAGCGCCGCGCTTGATCCTGCAAAAAATTTTGAAAAAAGAGCTGAATTGTTTCACCACAGAGCGCTTGCCCGAAAAGCTGCCGGAAAACCTGACTTCGTGATCGATCTCAAAAAGGCATCTGAACTGGGCCATGAGGATGCTTCCCGACTTTTGGCAGAATTACACCTTTCCTGATACAACTGATTCAGGGTTTATCGTTTGATTGATATGAAAGTTTTCAGATGGGCATTGCTATGGCTGATCTTAATTGGGGCTTGCCAACAAGGATATTCACAGTATATCGATATAAAAACTGCTGAGCCGTCCCTCAAGAAAAAATATCAGAAAGCAGTAACCTATTACCAAGCCGGTCAAAATGATAAGGCAATTGCGGAATTTAAAAAATTGTTGGATAAAAATCCTTTTTTTATCGATGCTGCCCTGATGCTTGGGTCCGTGTATTACGATCTTAGGAATTTTGACCAGGCTGAGACATATTTTCAGAAAGTGCTGATGCTGAATCCGAAGTACAATCAAAAAGTATATTATACGCTGGCACTTACCAATTACCAGAACCGTCATTTCCAACAAGCTGCAAATAACTTAAAAGTATTTATCGATCTGAAGTTTGGTAACCCTGAGTTGCTCAATAGGGCTAAACTACTGTATCCAACCTATCATTTTGCTGACTCCGCAAGTCGGACGCCAGTTGAAATTGAACCTGCTCAGGTAACCGGAATTAATTCGGAGTTAAATGAATTTTTACCATCACTTACAGCCGATGGCAGGACTATGGTTTTTACCAGGCTCTCCGCGGATCATCAGGAAGATCTTTTTATCAGTTACCGCGGTGAAAATGATTTATGGAGTACGCCTGTCCCGATCGATGAACTGAATACTGCGATGAATGAAGGCGCTCCTGCCATTTCAGGTGATGGAAACACCTTGGTATTCGTCAGCTGTCATCGCCCGGGAGGATTGGGAGGATGTGATCTTTATGTCTCTTACAGAAGAAACAATCAATGGACGGCCGCAGTCAATCTGGGCGAAAGGATCAATACGCCGGCATTTGAGTCCCAGCCATGCATTGCAGACAACGGTAACATACTATTTTTTTGCAGTGACAGGATTGGAGGTATAGGGGGCAGGGACATCTGGATGTCTGTACGGGGAAAAAAAAATGAATGGACCAAACCGGTCAACCTCGGCTCACCAGTCAATACCGCTGGTAATGAAGAGTGCCCATTTCTACATCAGGATGGACGAACGCTTTATTTTTCGTCTAACGGACATATTGGAATGGGGGGAATGGACCTTTTCTTATCAAGAAACGAAAAAAACAAAATTTGGTCTCAACCCGTCAACCTTGGTTATCCGATCAATACACCTTTGGATGAATCTTCTTTTGTAGCTTTTTATGACGGAAAAAAAGCGCTTATGGCAAGTGATCGCTTGTTTCAAAATGAAAAAGACCCTCAAAAAATAAAAAAAATAAACCTTGACATTTTTGAGTTGACAATACCAGAGATTGTAAAACCTGTTCCAAGTTGTTATATTCGATTCAATGTGGTTGATGCAAAAGACAACCATCCTTTGCCTGCAACCATAGAGCTCTTTCGTATTGAAGATAAAAAACTGATTGTTTCGGAAATTCTTGGAGCCTCCGGGCAAAAAACGTTTTCCCTGCCAGGAGGAGGGATCTTTGCAATCAACATTAGTCATCCTGGATATCAGCTGCTTTCGGAGCAATTTGACTGTACTGCCAATTCCAGATTTAATCCGTCCTACAAAATCTGGGCAATGAAACCAATTGGAAAGGAGGAAGTAAGAGTGGTGCTCAAGAATATTTTTTTCTCCTCCGGTTCTGCGGAATTGCAGCCTGAATCATTCTTTGAACTGGATCATGTGATAAAAATTCTTAAAACGGATAGTAATTGTAAAATACATATTCTCGGACATACCGACAACATTGGATCGGAAGAGACGAATGAACTATTATCGGGTCGGCGTGCTGAATCTGTGGCAGCATATCTGATATCCGGCGGTATTGAAAAATCAAGAATAACCAGTGAAGGGAGAGGAGAAAAAGAACCTGTGGCGGATAATTCTACAGAAGAAGGCAGAAGACAGAACAGACGAACGGAATTTTTAATTAAGCATTGATGGGTCGAAAGGAAAAAATAATTCATTCCGTGCAGTTGCACGATATTACACATCAGGGCTTATCAGTCGGAAGGGCAGAAGACGGTATGGTCATTTTTGTTCAGGGTGGCGTTCCGGGTGATGTGGCCGATGTTATGATAACCCGCAAGCGCAAGGGAGTCTGGCATGGTTACGTACATCAGATAATTGTTGAATCGGCGTTCCGTACTGCGCCCCGCTGTAAACACTTTGGCATATGCGGGGGTTGCAGCTGGCAGAATCTCGCCTATGTAAAACAAACTGAGATAAAAGAAGGTATTGTCAACAGTGCCATGCAACGTATTGCCAAAGTTGAAACTGCAACAGCAGAGCCAATGTTGCCCTGTGAAGAACCATATTATTATCGAAATAAACTTGAATTCACATTTTCGAGCAGAAGATGGATGCTCTACGAAGAAAAAGATCTGGAAGGTGTTAACAATCGCAATGCACTTGGATTTCACCGTCCGGGAATATTTGATAAAATTGTAGATGTCGAAGAATGCTTTTTGCAAAATATAATCTCTAATGAAGTTCGCAATGCACTCAGAGAATTTACCATTGCGAGAGGCTATTCATATTACGATGTTAGAAATCATGAAGGGTTGTTGCGTAATCTGATTATGAAGACCAATGAGCAGAATGAAGTCATGGCAGTGCTCTCATTTTCACAAAAAGATGAAGAAGCGATGCAAGCAATCAGGGACTTTTTAACCAGCCATTTTAAAAATATTGTATCATTGTGGTATGCAGTCAATGCCAAGAAAAATGACTCATGGCATGATGTTGTATGCGAGAAAGTCTACGGTGATGATTTCATTTATACCAGATTAGATCATGTGCGATTCTGCATTGGGCCTAAATCGTTTTTTCAAACTAACCGTAATCAGACAGAAAGATTGTACAGGCTTGTAGAAGAATACGCAGGACTATCAGGTACTGAAGTAGTATATGATCTCTATTGTGGTGTGGGTAGTATCGGAATATATCTAGCGCATAAGGCATCTGCAGTGTTGGGAATTGAAGAGATAAAGGAAGCGATTGATGATGCACATGTTAATGCAACTCTGAACGCGCTCTCCAATTGCCATTTTATCGCGGGCGATGTATTAAAAATATTAAATGAAGAACTCATTGCGCAGTACGGAAGACCGGACGTCATGATCATTGATCCACCTAGAACGGGGATACATCCTGAGGTGATAGAACAGATTCTGAGAATGGCACCAGCAAGAATTGTATATGTGAGCTGCAATCCCTCCACAGCAGCAAGAGACATTCTTTTGATGAGTCAGGCATATCATGTTGACCGATACCGACCTGTAGATATGTTTCCAATGACAAATCATATTGAAGTGGTGACAAGATTAATTATTAAGCAGGTGGAATGAGTAAAGTCAATGTTGAAAAATTTCTGGAACTGGAGCAGGACCTCAGGAGATATCGTAAAGCCCTTGCGCAGGCCCGTGAAGTGATGCTGGATCAGGAGATAACGGAATTTCCGATCTTCATTTTACATCAGCAACAATTGTCCATGGGCGTTCCAGTCATCGAAGCGGGCGAAACCACGGGTCAGTGGTCAGTGCATGCTTCAAGTCTTGAAGAATTCGTTCTAAAAAGCATCATTCTGGAAGATAAAGTCGCCGAATTCAAAAAACTTTATCTAGATCATGAGCATCATTTCTGTCTTTTTGTTCTTTCTGAATTGGGTGCTCAGATTATTTTCTTCCCTGAAGAAGAGGCCTTGCATAAATCTTATGGAACACTCAATTGACCTAGGTTATTTAAAGCAGATCAGCTTTGGAGATCCTCAACTGTTGGCTGATATGGTGGACGAGTGGATAGAAGATACGCGAGATCGTCTCAATAAACTGGAAGACAAGCTATTAATGTCTGATCCAAAGATTGCTTATACGCAGGTTCACAATCTTAAAACTAGTTTTTTTATGATCGGGCACGCATCAATGATTCGACTATGTGAAAAATACCTGCAAAACAATCTTTCGGATTATCAAATTATTGCACACGAAGGGGACTCCGCGCTTAATTATATTCAGGTCAAAATATTGCCTTCTCTCAGGCATTAGTAATTAACCACGCTGCTGATTTTTTGAAAATTAGTGCATTGTGCAACGCTTCAATGGATGACCAGCTGTTAAAATATTATTTTTCACGTTCCGTAACGAAATAACAGAGTCTGCTCAAGGCGGATTGGATTTCCCCAGAAGGCAAATGAGACAGTGATCTAAGCGCTTCATCCCGGTGTTGATTCATTTCTTCTGTGGCCTTGCGAACCCCGTCGAAGCGATGAATAAATTCAACAGTCCTGCGAATGACATCTTCGTTTTCTGAATCCGACCTGATGCCCCGGATAATTTGTTTTGATTCATTGGACGGAGCACTTCCGAGCGCCAGGATCAGCGGCAGGGTCATCTTTTTTTCTCTTATATCCTGTATTTTCGGCTTGCCCATAATATCCGATTCAAGATCCATCAGGTCATCGCGAATTTGAAAAGCGATACCCAGGTTCATGCCAAAACGATGGATATGCTCAAGTTTTGAAGTATCATGACATGTAGTCAGTGCGCCACAATGACAGGAAGTGGCAATGAGAGATGCTGTTTTTTGTCGGATGATCTGGTAATAGATTTCTTTGGTTATGTCGAGGCGCCGAGCCTTTTCAAGTTGCAGAAGCTCACCTTCACTCATATCACTCACTGTGTTTGAGAGTATTTTCAGCATCTCGAACTGATTTCTGTTGAGTGCTACAAGTAAACCTCTGGACAGGAGGTAATCGCCCACAAGAACAGCAATCTTGTTTTTCCAAAGCGCATTGATTGAAAAGAAACCGCGGCGCTGGTCAGATTCATCGACCACATCATCATGAACAAGTGTTGCGGTGTGCAGAAGTTCCACCATTGTTGCTGCCGTAAAGGTGTTTTCATTAATCTCTCCGAAAAGCTTCGCGCAAAGTAGGGAGATCATGGGTCTGAACTGCTTGCCCTTGGTTTTTATTATATACAGACTTATCTTATCCAGAAGCGGGATTCTGCTTTGTATTGCCTGCCTGAAGTGAACTTCAAACTCTTCAAGTTCCTTTTCTATGCAAGATCTGATATCTTTTAAGGTCTGAGGCATGATTCGCCGCAAAGCTAATAAACATTATAAGTACACCACGGGTTTAGCAAATTATGGCCAATATTCTATCTTAGCCCAAAATTAGCCGGATGCTCCAGCTTTTCAGAAAGAATATGGTCTTCAACAATTTGCTGCTGATTCCATATATTCTAATTGTGCACAGCGGGAAGTTTTTTGTCAATTACGGCCAGATACATTTGGACCATAGCTGGCTGACAGATCAGCTGATTTTATGGAGCGGGCTATCGGACAATGCACAGTTTTATGTTTCTCTTATCATCTTATTCGTAGATGCATTGCTGCTCAATCAGTTAGTGAATGATCACAAACTCAATCCGGACGGACAGTTGTTTGCCGGCCTAGTATTTATCATCCTGACGGGATTTCATCCAGTATTTTCCGGATTGACCGGCTTATTGATTGGTAGTATGTTTTATATTTTGGCGCTGCGCGCTGTCAGTAATACCTACTTGATGAAAAACGCCTCGCTCAGTATTTTTAATTTTGGTTTCTATTCTGGAGTGGCAACGTTATTTTATACTACTTATCTGTGGCTTATTGTATTGGGAATCTTCGGTCTTATCGTTTTCAGGGGACTATCTTTCAGGGAGTTGATGCAGATGATTTCAGGACTGGTCTGCGTCGCCATTCTACTGGCCATGTTCTTATATGTCAAACAGCTGAGTACGATTTATTTTGCTGATCAATACGCAAGCTTATTCAGTCCTTATCCGCTCGCAATGAAATTTGGTGGTAGTGGTCTCGTATCTTTTGTGATCATAATGATTCTGTTTATAGCGGCGCTACTACAGTTCAGTGTATTTCAAATAAAGACCCACATCGGAGCTCAGAAGGTATATGATTTTCTCTTTTGGGCCTGTCTCATCAGCCTCTTTGCTGTGATGTTTGTAAAAATAGACAACATTGCACCGCTCCTCATCTTGATAATGCCGTTATCCGTTCTCCTGGCAGTCATTCTCGCGAAAATCAGGAATTTGCTACTTGCAGAGACCTTGCACGTATTCTTCGCTATACTTGCCTTATTTTTGCAACTTCAAAACTGGTAATAGATGAAATGCGGAATTATTACATTTCCAGGATCCAATTGTGATGATGATTTAGTTTACGTCCTAAGAGATGTTTTTGGCTGTAGGGTAGAGCGTTTATGGCATAAAAATCATTCATTGGATCATTTCAATCCGGGCGATATGATATTCCTGCCAGGCGGATTTTCATACGGTGATTACCTTCGATGTGGTGCTATTGCCCGATTTTCTCCTATTATGGGTGCAGTGGTCTCTTTTGCCGGACGAGGAGGACTTGTCATCGGCATTTGTAATGGTTTTCAAATATTGTGTGAGGCAGGCCTCCTGCCAGGACAATTGCTGGTCAATGAATCGCAACACTTTATCTGCCGCAATGTATTTCTCAAGCCATTTTCCAGGGAGACACCACTGACCTATGATCTTGATCTTCATCAGCGTTACATGATCCCAATCGCCCACGCCGATGGAAGGTATTACTGCGATGATGATACACTTGACAGACTGGTAACCAACCGGCAGATCATGTTTCAATATTGCGATTCGCAAGGAATTGTCAACGAAGCGTCGAATGTCAATGGATCCAGGATGAACATTGCTGGTATATGTAATGAGACCCGTAATGTATGTGGAATGATGCCCCACCCTGAAAGAGCTTCTGAAGCCGAACTCGGCAATACGGACGGCAGGGCACTTTTTGAAAGTCTATTGAGCTGGGTTAAGGAGCATTTTGCCCTGGTAGCTTAGGGGTTAAAAGTACGTTAATTACCTTTCAGGGCCCCTCAAAGGCTAAGCTTTATGTTATATTTTTGCACACATGAATAAGTTTAGATTTTCCCAGCTTGGGGTACTGTTGGCTTTGATTATCTCCTCAGGTCATGGATTCGGGCAAATTCTTGATCCGGCACATTGGCAGACCAGTATCAAGTCATTAGGAAATCAGGAATATGAGTTGGTCTTAAGCGCCAAACTGGACGAAGGTTGGTGTATTTACTCGCAAACCTCTGATCCTGAAGCAGCAATCCCGACCGAAGTGACAATCAAAAACAGTCAAGGCCTGACGCTTGTCGGTAAGGTAGAAGAAAGGGGAAAACTTAAAAAGGCACCTGAGCCTCTGTTTGACAATAAAATACTTGCTAAATATTACGAACACGTTGATTTTGTTCAAAAAATAAAAATAACAGATAAGGTCCCTTCCATTCAGGCGGAAGTGTACTTTATGTGTTGCAACAGTGAAACCTGTATTCCACCAACAACAAAGACCTTTCAGGTTAATGTGATGGAGACCGGATCCAGCAATGGTATTGTTCCAGGTGGACAGGGTGGTTTGCCATCATCAGGTTCCGAAACGCTGGGCGCAAAATCTTCAGAAGGAATATTTGATCCTGTCCATGTCACGGGAGGCCTTAAAAAAGTTAATGATAAGCACTTTTTGCTGGAATTGACTGCCGGAATTGACAAAGGCTGGAACATTTACAGTGTTTATCAGAAAGAAGGCGGGCCATTGCCGACAGAAATTTCTTTTACAAAGGGGAATCATTTTAACGCCGTTGGCATGATCGAAGAGATAAGCGACCATAAAGTGAGTGGACACGACGATCTTTTTGACATGGACGTAGTCAAATTCAAGGAAAAGGTGCGATTCGTACAGAAAATTGAAATCAATGACCCGATGACTTCAATCAAAGGGACAATTACGTATCAAACCTGTGATGATTCTAAATGTCTTCCACCGAAAACGGTTGGATTTGAAATTGTACCTTCGAAAAATGAGGTCATAGTTGAAGGTGCTTCTGGTGCATCTTCATCTGGCACATCCGATGGCAATGGAATCAATCAGGTTGTTCCCCGGATCGTTGAGACCCTGGCCAACCCGGCCGGTCAATGTGGAGAGGAACAGATCAGGGGGACAAACCATTTCTGGACTTTTATTTTTGGATTTATTGGAGGATTACTGGCATTGTTGACGCCCTGTGTCTTTCCGATGATTCCTTTGACCGTATCTTATTTTACAAAGGGAAGCAAGGATAAAAAGTCAGGGTTAAGAAACGGAATTATCTATGGACTCTCAATCATTGTGATTTATGTCCTCATTGGAATATTGATCACCACTTTCTTTGGCGCCACAGCGCTCAACGAATTGTCGACGAGCTGGATTGCCAACCTTTTATTTTTTGTGATCTTCGTTTTCTTTGCTTTTTCCTTTTTTGGGTTTTATGAAATCACACTGCCAAGCAGTTGGTCAAATCGCTCTGATGCTATGGCTGACCGGGGAGGTCTTATAGGAATTTTCTTTATGGCATTCACACTGGCCATTGTTTCTTTTTCCTGTACGGGCCCGATCATTGGATCAGCGATCGTTGAATCAGCCAAGGAGCCCATCGGACCTACCGTTGTGATGCTTGGATTTTCACTAGCCCTTGCTTTACCATTTGGTTTGTTTGCCGCGTTTCCTGCATGGCTCAATAGTTTGCCCAAGTCCGGTTCATGGATGACGAATGTAAAGGTTGTACTCGGATTTATGGAATTGGCCCTCGCATTGAAATTCCTCAGCGTTGCCGATATGACCAGACATTGGGGTATCCTGGGATACGAAATTTTTATGGGAATATGGGTGGTGATCTTCGCATTAACGGCAATTTACTTGTTTGGGTTCATCCGATTTCCACATGATTCTCCAGTCAAAAAATTACCTGTTGCGCGATGGGTTTTTGGTTTGTTGTTTGCAAGCTTGACCATATACCTGGCGAGTGGCTTCAGTTATTCAAGTGAATTTCAATCCTACAAATCGCTTAAATTGATGAGTGGACTGGCACCTCCTTCAACTTACAATTACCTGCTGCAAAAACCTGTGGTCAATGAAGATATCAAATCGCGATTTGTGTCTTTTACAAAATGCGCCAATAATATCGATTGTTTTCATGATTATTATGAAGCATTAAGTTATGCCAAAGAACAAGGCAAACCACTGTTGGTTGATTTTACCGGGTACGGTTGTGTCAATTGCCGCAAAACTGAAGAGCATATCTGGGTCAATGACAAGATAAGAAATAGCCTGATGAAAGATTTTGTTTTGGTTTCACTCTATGTTGATGACAGGGAACCACTGGAAAAAGAAACCATCTCTGCAGTGACCCATAATCCAATCCGCAATGTGGGAAATAAATGGGCAGACTTTCAAATTGTCAATTTCAATCAGAATTCACAACCACTTTATGTGATCATGAGTCCGGAAGAAGAAGTGCTGGCCAAGCCGAGAGGTTACCGTGCAGGAGTGCCTGAGTATAATGAGTTTCTTCAGTGTGGATTGAATGCCTTTCATCAGAAAAAAGGAAGTATTGGAATGCAAAACAAGCTATAAGAGCGCATCAGATTAATTTATAATTACTTAACTACTTCTATGATTTTAGAGTTACAACTTAATCTCAGAGGTAATTATAAGATTGCAAATAAAAGTTGGACGGCAGAACGATCCTGATTGACCATTTTCGAATGGGTTGCAAAATGTGTTGAATGACTTTAATCAGAAACCAGGGTCTGATTAAAAACCGATTAAGTCATAAGTCAGAGGTAATGCTGATTCTATAGGGCTGATCAGATATATTTGCAAGAAGAAATATTCACCAATTTTGATCAAAATATTGTAGGGTAGGCATTTTGATATACCCAAATAGACCAATACAATTCAAAGAACTATTAAGGGAAGTTGATGCAGTCTCGCAATGCATGAAATAGTCGGGACTTATGATCCAGAGAGGCATTATCTCCCATGTATAGGTTGAAGATAACGATCAGCTCAAAAAACATTAAAATCATCATAAAATATAAGCGAAAGGATATCTTATTCATAGGAATGCGCGAATTTAATGCCAGATCAATTTAACTTTTTTGCAGCTGCAAAAAGAACTTGATCAAATTGGAAAATCAATGCAATATGAAGTAAAAAGAAAAATATATAAATTATTTTTTAACACAGCAAGAGTGGAATCCGGTTTGAGAATGCCTTTTTTTAGTGCTTACCCGCGGTTAAATTGATATGATAATTTTTCTCTAATTATAAGTTTTCTTAATAAGTCTTTGATTGTGAAGCCAATGACCTATAAACTATCGACATATAGTGTAATTATTCTATGTGAGTAATAATTTACGAATTTCCGTTTTTTTGTTTTCAACAAGTAATTCACAATTTTCCGGAACTTTTTAACACAGCTGTAGCTTTATATATAAATATTTAGTTATCTGTCTTGGTTACATTTGCAATCCAATTAAGAGACATGTCGGGCCAATCAGGATCTACAAAAAAATTCAATCCAGCGGGCGATACAAAAATAACTGCGGATCTATCAGGTATGGCCTATGAGCGTATGCAACCTCAGGCTGTGATACTTGAAGAAGCCATTCTCGGAGCAATCATGCTAGACAAAGACTCAATCTCTATAGCTATGGAGACCCTGAGGCCGGAATCGTTCTATAGACCTGTGCATCAGATCATCTATAAATCCATGATCTATCTTTTTGAGCACACCCAGCCAATTGATGTTCTCACAGTTAGTGAAAGATTAAGGAAAAACGGCGAGCTCGAGGAGGTTGGTGGACTAGCTTATATTTTAGAACTGTCCAATAAGGTAAGCTCCTCCGCAAACACCGAGTATTATACGCGTATTGTTGCTCAAAAGTACATTCAACGCGAATTGATCCGTGTTTCCACGCAGATTATCAAGGATTCCTTTGAGGACACCAAGGATGTACTTGATATGCTGGACCATGCAGAAAAGAATCTGTACGAAATTACAGACAAAAACCTAAGGAGGGGATATGAGACCGTTGGCTCTTTGGCCCGGAAGGCGCAAAAGCAGCTCGAAGAGCTTTCGGGATCAACGGAGGGTATGACAGGTATACCGAGTGGATTTCCAGATTTGGATAAATTAACTTCTGGATGGCAAAAGTCCAACCTTATCATTGTTGCCGCAAGACCGGGAATGGGAAAAACATCATTTACCCTGGCACTGGCACGCAACGCTGCAATGGATTTTAAAAAACCGGTTGCACTGTTTTCTCTCGAAATGAATAATCTCGAACTGGTGAACAGACTCATCAGTATGGAAGCGGAGATTGAAGGCAGCAAACTGCGCAATGCAAAACTTGAGGAATACGAATGGACTCAGCTAAACTATGCCATAGATAAGTTGAGTGATGCGCCCTTGTTCATCGATGATACACCTTCACTGAATGTGTTTGAATTAAGAGCCAAATGTCGCAGGCTTCATCAGAATCACGGCATTTCTATGGTTATCATAGATTATCTTCAACTCATGACAATCGGAGGTACAGATAAAAGGACCAACCGCGAACAGGAAATCTCTTCAATCTCACGCGCACTTAAGGGCCTGGCGAAAGAACTCAATATCCCGGTGATCGCACTTTCCCAGCTTAACCGATTGGCTGAAACCAATACCGGCAACAAGAGACCACAGCTATCGCACCTGCGTGAATCAGGAGCTATTGAGCAGGATGCGGACATGGTATTGTTTATCTACCGGCCGGAATATTACGAACTTGATGATCCGAACGAAGTAGTTCGCGGAAAGACCGAATTAATTATTGCCAAGCACAGAAACGGAAAGACCGATTCGATCAATGTGCTGTTTAAAGACAAATTCGCCAAGTTTGTTCCATTTGTAGAAGAGCAAAGTATGTTTGGGATACCAGGCACGCCGTCTGTATCCATTCCAAGAACGATTCCTTCAAGACTCAACGATGATGAAGACATACCGTGGTAATAAGGAACGAGGTGAACGCCGAGAGACGGCATCATCTGAAAAAATGCGTCTTAACAAATTTGTGGCGCATTGTGGAATTTGTAGCAGGAGACAAGCTGCAGAATTGGTTAAAGATGGAAAAATCAAGGTCAATGACAGGATTGAATTAAATCCTTCATATGAGGTCCAGGACAAAGACAAAATCTATTACAATAATGAGAGAATTTTTCCACAAACAAAGAAAGTTTATATTCTACTCAACAAACCTAAAAACTATATCACTACGGTCAAGGATGAAAAGACCAGAAACACCGTAATCGATCTGGTAAAAGACCATATCGAAGAAAGGATTTATCCTGTCGGGCGATTGGATAGAAATACCACTGGTGTTCTGTTGATGACCAATGACGGTGAACTTGCACAAAAGTTGTCACATCCCTCATTTAAGGTTAAGAAGATATATCATGTTGCCTTAAATAAACCATTGTCCAAAAAAGATTTTGAGACAATTTTGTCTGGCCTTAATTTGGAAGATGGTAAAATGGAGGTAGACGGAATGGACTATGTTGAAAATAAAAAAGATGAACTGGGAGTTGAAATCCACAGTGGTAAAAACAGGATCATCAGAAGGATATTTGAACATCTTGGATATGAAATCAAGAGACTGGACCGAGTGTATTACGCCGGACTGACTAAAAAAAGTGTCGCCAGGGGCAAATTCAGACATCTTACCACGCAGGAGGTTATTACTTTAAAGCACTTTATTAAATAGTAGCAGAACTATGGTCGATTTGCAGCCCGTTCTGAGCAATGAATTTGTAACCTTAACGCCCTTGGAAGAGTCTGACTACCAGGCCCTTTATAACGCTGCTTCAGACCCGGACATCTGGATTCAGCACCCTAATCCGGAGAGATACAGAGAGGAAGTATTTCAAACTTTTTTCAGACACGCTGTCGAATCAGGTGGTGCTTTTGCCATTTCGGATAATGCCAATGGAGTCATCATTGGTAGCTCCCGCTTCTATGAACTGAATGAGGAATCTGATTCGGTTTTCATAGGTTATACATTTTTTAGGAGAGCGTACTGGGGAGGCAGGTATAACTATTCTACTAAACTGCTGATGCTGGATTATATATTTCAATATGTTGGTAAAGTATTTTTTCATATTGGAAAAGTCAATTTAAGATCCAGATTCTCCATAGAAAGACTCGGGGCAAATTTTGTACGTGAAATCGAAGTGGAATACGCAGGCGAGGCGATAAGACCAAATTTCGAATACTGCATTGAAAAGGAGCAATGGTCACTTATCCGGGCTAATATTCTTCATAGAATTAAAGGGTAATCCTTAAGGTAATAGTTTGTTCATTCAGATACAGCGAAAAAGAGTATTTATATAGAACAAGTTGCTTTGAAACCAGAATATCTGGTCTTTCATAAAGCCATAATTCATTTAGCTGATAACCCTAATCGTATTCAGACCAACTAAAGGTATTTTCATTCGATAGATCGTTAATTACTAATAGATCTTGCAAAGTAATTCAACATCCAAATCAAAACTCCAGCATAATTCCTATAGAAGGAAGCAAGTTGCCCGCATCATTCGGAATTTCTCTGAGAAGATACTTGGTGTCGTCCATTGGATTTGATAAGGGTGCGCCAGAAGGATCATTGACTGTGGTCAGGTAGGGAGGCAGCTTGGTTTTAAAATTATAAATGTTCTGTATATCGAGATAGATGTTAAGCACTTTTTTCCTAAAATAGAATTTCTTATCTGCACGTACATCAAGTTGATGCGTTGAAGGCAGGCGTTCCGAATTTATTTTACTGTAATCAAGGATTCCCTGACGGGTTACATCCCAGGCAGTCTTGGTAGCACTTGCCGTTAAGTCATAAGGTGTATAAGGTGCACCACTAAAGTATCTGAACTTAATTCCTACTTCCCAGTTTCCAGCAAACTGTTTGCCGGAAGTAATAGACAGCAGATTTCGGTTATCCCAGGAGGATGCCACAAATGAACTATTGTTATTTGTAAACTCACTATGCACATAAGTATAAGCGAGGATTCCGTAAATTCCGTTTTTGATCGTTCTCTGGAGGCTGACTTCCAATCCTCGGCTCCTTCCTTTAGAATCCGAACGTATCGGTGCATTGCCGATTACGCCAAAATCGGATCCCAGATTAGCCAGAGAAATATTTTCGCGAATTAGCATAGGATATTTATCATATGCTTTGTTAAATGCTTCTATCGTGATGCGTGTATTTTGGTCGGGCTGAAATTCAATACCTCCGACAAAATGGTCACAACGAATATATTTTAAATCGGCATTTTTATTCACCAGTGTTCCGCCAGCGTCTCTGAAGCCCAGGATGGTATAAGCAGGCAATTGATAATAACGGCCGGCACTTAAATTCAGATACCATTTTGGCGCCAAAGCATAGGACATAGAAATTCTAGGAGACAATTGGTTCAAAGGATTGGCCATTTCGGAAGTATAATTGTTCATATCCATTCTCAATCCGGCAGAACAGGTTAACTTGTCATTCATAAAATTTCTTGAAATCTGACTAAAAAATGCCAACTTGTGTACAAAAATTTTTGATTGATAGTTAATCACCTCATTTCCTCCAGGGGTAAAAATTTTATTAAAAGTCTGATTGTCGTATCTTGCAAGTTCATAAGAAACGCCAATAACGGAGCGCCAGGATCCGGTCTGTCTGGTGTCTTCAAACCTGAATTTATTTTCAGCTTCACGGGAATTATAGTCCTGGATTAGATTTTGTGCATTGCCATTATCGTTGTCAGTATATTTGGTAATATTATTATTCAGCATATTGCGGCTAAGCACAAACACCTGAGTCCCCTTTTTGATGAAGTGGACGTATTTAATCCCGAGGGTATAGTTCCACTGTTCAATCGTTGGCAGATATCCCAGAATATAATTGTTTCTGTCAATTGTTGAACTGTCTTTGACCCCGTTATTAACTTTTTCATTGAGTCTGAACTGATCCAATGCTGCAAGACCGATTACACTGATGATGTCCTTATTTTTTAGTCTGAAATTAAGTTTATACTGTACGTCATTGTATGTGGGAAGAAATGGGAGTTTCAATGCAGCGAAAAGAAACTGAAGATATGATCTCCTTACTGAAAAAATAAAATCTGATGATTTACCTAGAGGTCCGTCTAAAGTAAGCCCGACATCACTTGATCCAAGCATGAGATTGGTAACCAGGCGATCTGGATTGCCATTCTTTTGCTTGAACTCCAAGACGGAGCTAAGGCTATTGCCTCTGGTTGCCGGAAATGACGAGGTGTACATTTCAACCTGATTGATAAAATTGACATTGATCATACCGGCTGGACCGCCGCTGGAACCCTGCGTCGCAAAGTGATTGATGTTGGGGGTCTCAATGCCATCAAGATAAAATCGGTTTTCACTTGGGGCGCCGCCCCTAATGATAATATCATTTCGAAATGAAACAGTTGAAGCCACACCAGGAAATGATTGCAATACTCTTGAAATATCCCTGTTTCCTCCTGGATTTCTCATAATTTCAGAAGAACGAATACTTACCTTTGACAAAGGAGATTCAGCAGATTTTTCGAATCTTCCCGCAGTTATTTCAACATTTTGTAGATTAATGGAGACTGGACTAAGATTAATGTCCTGCACAATACTTTTCGTACCGCTCACTGCAATTTCAAAGATCGTCTGTTGTTCATAGCCAAGTGCCGATATTGTAAGATTATAAAGTCCCGGAGGGACATTGTTCAGAATATAACTGCCGTCTTGCTCACTGTTGGTGCCATAACTCGTTCCTTGTAAAGTGATCGTCGCAAAGCCCACCGGTTGATTATTAGATTCGTCGAGTACTTTTCCGATGATGGTACCGGCTTGACAGTTAACCCATGAAATATTCATCAAGTAACACAATAGTATACTAGCCAATTTGGATAATCCGATTAAACGCATATCTTCTCTGTTTAGGTTTCAGCAACGCTATTGAGAATTAAATGTTTAAAATAGAATAAATTTTTAGAAAACAGATAAAATCTATTTTTATTTAGAACAGGCCAACTTATAAGACGCTTATCTCTGATATATTTCTATACCAATCGTTCCATCTGAATTACCAAAAGCACGATACATGCCTTCAGTGTTGAAATCAAGACAAATTTCACCTTTATTATCAATGGCGATGAGTCCTCCGTCTCCCTCAATCGATGGTAAAATCTCATGTACAACCTTGTAGCATGCTTCAAAAAGGTTAAGGCCCGCATATTTCATCAGCGCGTGCACCTGAAAAGCGGCTACACTTCTCATGAATAATTCACCGGTACCCGTACATGATACTGCGCAGGATTCGTTGTTTGCATAAGTTCCGGCCCCGGGTATAGGCGAATCTCCAATTCGACCCCATCTTTTGTTGGTCATACCTCCCGTGGAGGTCGCAGCAGCAAGTTGACCTTGAGTATCGAAAGCTACAGCCCCTACGGTGCCGAACTTCCTTTCCGAAGAATGGTCATGATCTAGAGAAATTTTATTTTCTTCCAACGCATTTTGTAATTGATTGAATCGTTGTTCGGTAAAAAAGTACTTTTCATCGATCCATTCCATTCCATGTGAACGTGCAAAAGCTTCGGCACCTGGACCTGCCAGTAAAACATGTGGTGAGGAATCCATCACCAGCTTGGCGAGACGGACAGGATTTTTAATTCTTCGAACCAGGCAAACTGCACCTGCATTAAGATCTGTACCGCACATGATGGCTGCATCCATTTCATGATGTCCTTCATGTGTAAATACGGAACCTTTGCCCGCATTAAAAAGTGGACAATCTTCCAGGGTCACTACGACTTCTTCAACAGCATGAAGGGCACTTCCGCCTTTGTCAAGGATATCCAACCCGCATTTGAGCGCTTCATTAAGCGCTTTTTTATATTGTTCTTCCAGGTCAGGGTTCATTTGATTTTTTAGTATTGTCCCTGCACCGCCATGCAGCGCTAAAGAATATTTTTTCATCACCATTTGATTACCATATGTGAACTCTTAAAGAATCTGGTCGGTACATGTTATCGCCTTCATGAATATTAAATGCATTATAAAAGTCATTCACATTCACAAATGGACCTATAACCCTGTATTTGGCAGGAGAATGTACATCGGTAAGTAACCTTGAGGCCAGCGAAGCGTCTCGGATATGGCCAAGCCAACCCAGCGCATATCCCATAAAATATCTTTGAAGCGGAGTCAAGCCGCTAATCAATTTACCTTCTCTGTACTGTGAAGTTTTCTTGAAGGCATCGAGTCCCAGAACGACTCCGCCTAAATCTGCAATATTTTCACCCAAAGTAGCTTGACCATTGATGTGAAGACTGTCCAGTAGTACATATTCATTAAACTGTTTAACGAGCTTCTTTGATCTTTCCTTAAAACGTTTTTCATCTTCAGGTGTCCACCAATTTGAAAGATTGCCTTTGGCGTCGTATTGTCTGCCCTCATCATCAAAGCCATGCGTTATTTCATGGCCTATAGTTGAAGCGGCAGCATATCCATAGACCAGCGCATCATCAAGCTGTTCATCATTTCTCGCAGGTACTGTAAAAATTGCTGCGGGCAATACGATTTCATTATTGGAAGGATTGTAGTAGGCGTTATACGTCTGTGGCGTCATATCCCACTCACTTCTGTCAACGGGTTTGCCAAGTTTTAACCGGTTGTATTTTATCCAAAACCTGTTGGCTTCAATCTCATTTTCGCAGAATGAACTTCTTGTAATCTTCATCGTACCCAGATCTTTCCAATGATCAGGATAGCCGACTTTTTTTGTCATCGCCATCAATTTGACGATGGCTTTCTTCTTCGTCTCTTCACTCATCCAGTCAAGGTTTTCAAGGTGTTCGCGAAATACTTGTCTAATGGTTTCAACCAATTCGGAATATCGTTTTTTGGCTTTGTCATTAAAATAATTTTTCACAAATTCCTGACCCAATAATTCACCCAATTTGTCATCTGTAGCTTCCAGGCTCCTTTTCCAACGAGGCTTCTGTTGTTCAGCTCCCTGTATTAACCTGTTGTAAAAATTAAATTTTGTTTTATCAATTTCAGCACTTAGTGAAGATGCATAAGTATGGATTAAATGAAACTTGAGATAACTGCGCAACACTTCGAATGGTGTTCTGCAGATTAGTCTGCCAAGATTGGTGAAATACTCCGGTTGCCTTATAATACAAGAATCTGATCGCAGACCACTGTATTCCAAAAATAATCGCCATTTGATTTCCGGAGCCATCTTTTCTAACTGATCAGTCGCCATGACATTGTAATTCTTATAGGGATCTCTAAGATCTTCAAGTTTTCTGGAAGAGTTGGCGAGATTGGTTTCAAAACCCATAATTGCCAAAGACATCGCAACTGATTCAGCACTGTCGGAATGAATAAACTCCAGCATGCGTGCAATATATTTCGGATACTCATTCCTGATATAGACCGTGCGCTCGTCATTTTTAAAGTAATAATCTCTGTTTGGAAGTCCCAGTCCACCCTGGACAAAAAACAAAACTGACCTGTCGCTATTCTTATCGTCCTGAGAGACATAGTTTCCAACCAAGGTGCATGCACCAATGGATGAAAGCGCTGCAATTACTTCAATTAGTTTTTCCTGAGTATTGGCGGAGTCTATCAAATGAATAAATGGCTTAATTGGAGTAATGCCAAGCTGATCACACTTTTGAGAATCAATGGCCATGGCCCAATAATCACCAATTTTTTTCATATTTGAACCATCCGGAAGATTTGAAGCCGATGCGGCACTTTCGCAGATTTTACGAAGTTTCTGGAAGTTTTCATTGATTACCAAATGAGCGATACTCCAACTGACTTCTTCAGACGGAATAGGATTGTTCCTGATCCATCGTCCATTAATATAATCATAAATATCATCACCTGGATGGATCGTCGTATCACGGTTCTCAATAAGGATGTCATCAAGAAATACTTTATGATTACCCGACGAATTATCCTTGCATGCAATCAGCATTAAAGAAAAAGTAAATGAAAGAAAAAATTTCATTTTAATATGTATTAGAAGGCGA
Source organism: Saprospiraceae bacterium (assembly GCA_019694255.1). Classification (GTDB taxonomy): domain Bacteria; phylum Bacteroidota; class Bacteroidia; order Chitinophagales; family Saprospiraceae; genus Vicinibacter. The sequence continues at coordinate 30,908 of JAIBCI010000031.1, read as the reverse complement.
ATTTACAAATTGCTGACGGTCTGATACCGATTGTTTTTTCGAAAAGCCAAGACCAGGAATAAAGGTTTTAAAAATTGTTATTCAAAAGTTTAACAGTTAAGTTTGGAAAGAGCTACTTGCTTGAAAAGCAGGCAAATAAGTTATAAAAATTATGAATCCATCAAAGATTATTATTAATACAATATAATAAAATTTCTAATATTTAAAATACTTTCAGTAACTTTGTCGTTAATTGAAAATCATTTATTAATTTTAAAAATTCATACAATGCAACTTACAGCTTATAATGTTAAGACTAAAGAGAAAAATGTTCCTATTAAAGATGCAGTAATCACCAGAACTGCAAAAGGCGGTTACATGGTACAGGGAAATGATGGTAAAGGTAATAAATTAACCGCGCTGGTTGGCGAAGAAAAGGCCCTGGCTGCTATTAAGGCAGGCACTGCAAAACAAGGTTATTAAACAATATCCAATTTAATACGATAAAGCCCGTTTCCAATACGGGCTTTTTTTTTGTATGAATGTATGTAGTGTAGAAAAAATTATTGTCAAAGAAATTGAGGTTGACTCAGGTAATGATAGTTCGATTTTTATTTGACGAAGAATTTGTCAGGAAGTCATCTAGGCGATAAATTACATTGTTCCTTAAAATAAATCATGAAGATTGCCAGATCAAGGATGTTTTCTGATGATGATTACCAGATCAGCATTATTTAATTAGCCCAAGTTCTTTCAATTGTTTATTGTCAATTTCTGAAGGCGCATCAATCATCATATCTCTACCCATATTATTTTTTGGAAATGCGATATAATCCCGAATAGTAGTACTTCCCTGCATCACGGCGCATACTCGGTCTAGTCCAAATGCAATGCCACCATGTGGTGGTGCACCATATTCAAATGCGCCTAATATAAATCCAAACTGCCGTTCGGCCTCTTCAGCAGAGAAACCAAGCAATTCAAAATTTCTGGATTGGAGTGTGCGGTCATGAATTCTGATTGATCCCCCGCCAAGTTCTGTCCCGTTTATCACCAGATCATAGGCGGCTGCACGGATGGATGCAATGACGTGATGATCATCTGAATTCATCTTGTGCATATCTTCAGGAATAGGACTTGTGAATGGATGATGCATTGCAAAAAACCTTTGTTCATCTTCATTCCATTCGTGGAGAGGAAAATCAAGCACCCACAGCGGTTTGAATGAATCAGGTGGTATGAGATGATATCTTCTGGCTACTTCAAGTCTTAATTCGCTCAGTTGCTTGAGTACATCGCTCTTTCTACCAGTTAATATAAGAATAACATCGCCCTTAGCGGCCTGGTGTGTTTGAGCAATATCAAGCAACTCAGCTTCTGTATAGAATTTGCTGATGGAAGATTTTACGCCTTCGGTAGAATATTTAATGTAAATCATTCCTTTGGCGCCAATCTGTGGTCTTTTAACCCATTCTGTAAGATCATTGATCTCCTTATTGGTAAAGACTGATTCAATGCCTTTGACCACGATGCCGCGGATGCATTCGGACTGGTCAATAACCTGGAATCCTTTGCCACGCAAATTGTCCGGAGATATAAATTTCATTTCGAAACGCAGGTCAGGTTTGTCGTTGCCATAGTTTTCCATCGCTTCATCATAGCTCATCCGGGGGAAGGAACCGAGATCGATATTCAGAATTTCCTTAAATAGATATTGCATTAGTTCTTCAAAGGTGTTAAGAATATCTTCTCTTTCAACAAATGCCATTTCACAGTCAATCTGTGTAAATTCCGGTTGACGGTCTGCCCTGAGATCTTCATCACGAAAGCAGCGAACAATCTGAAAGTATTTGTCCATTCCGCCGACCATCAGTATTTGCTTGAATGTCTGGGGTGATTGTGGCAGTGCATACCATTGCCCTGGATTCATTCTGCTCGGCACGACAAAGTCACGAGCACCCTCAGGTGTGGATTTGATCAAATAGGGCGTTTCAATCTCCAGAAAATCCCTCGAATTCATGAAATGTCTGGTATGCCATGCCACCTGGTGCCTAAACATTATTTTATTTTTCACAGGATTTCTGCGAATATCCAAATAACGATATTTCATGCGGATATCTTCGCCGCCATCGGTATCATCCTCTATGGTAAAAGGTGGGACTTTACTCGCATTAAGTATAGTAAGTTCAGTCGCAATAATTTCAATATCTCCTGTGGGCCGATTTGGATTTTTGCTGCTTCGTTCTGCCACAATCCCCGTTACCTGAATGACAAACTCTCGCCCACATTTTCTGGCTTTTTCACACAACGCTGCCCGATCATCCATGTTGAATGCAATCTGGGTAATACCATACCGATCTCTTAAATCAATGAATGTTAACCCGCCCAAGTTTCTCGTAGCCTGCACCCAACCGGCTAATCGTACGATTTGTCCCCTATTTTCAAGTCTTAGTTCTCCACAATGGTGTGATCGAAGCATTTTATCAGTTCTTTAAATGAGGCGCAAAGGTAACTAATCTCGAATTAAGATGCCTCACCATACGTCCGACATGCAAGCATTTAAAGGCCGATAATTTCTATTTTTATTAACCTTTTAAATGAAATGCTGTTATAAACAATTTAAGCGTAATATGGCCGCAATGAGGGTTGTCTGTTTTCTAATCTTACTTACACTGGCGCCATTTATCAGAGCGCAGCAAAGCCTGACCATTGATTCATGCCTGCTATTGTCCAGGGATCATTATCCAATGACCCGACAGTTGGACATCTGGAAGAGACTTGGGCAGAGTCAAACCCGACAACTTAATACCAACTGGCTGCCAGGCGTTACCATCAATGGACAAGCAACGATTCAGTCTGATGTTACTTCTGTTACGTTGCCGAATATACCTGGACTGCCTACAATCACTCCACCCAATAAGGACCAATATAAATTTTATGCAGAAGGGGCACAAATGTTGTACGATGGAGGAAGTATCCATCAGCAAAAACTGTTGTCTTCGCTGCAAAATGAGGCAGAACAATGGAAGGTCGAAGCAGACCTTTTCAAAATAAAAGAGAAGACGATTCAGACTTACTTTGGTGTATTGCTCCTTCAGGAACAAATTAACGTTCTTTCTTTATCATCCAAGGACCTGGATGCACTTTATGACAAGACAAAGGTTGCCTTCGAAGCCAAGGCCAGCTCCGGTTATCAGCTGTATCTGGTTGAAGCCGAGAAAGAAAAACTTCAACAACGATTGATTGAGTTAAATGCGCAGAAACTGGCTGCATTGCATGTTTTGGAATCAATGATTGGCAGAGAAATTCCTGCCAACACACCGTTGACGAAGCCGCAGAAAATTCCAATCAACAATGATCTGAACAGGCCAGAACTCAAGATTTTAAATTTATCCCAAAGGATCTTTGAGGTTCAGCATAAACTAGTTAAGACTAAATCTATTCCAAGATTATCGGCGTTCGGACAGGCTGGATATGCCAATCCGGCACTTAACTTTCTAAAAAATGAATTTCAATGGTATTATATTGGTGGCCTGCGATTGAACTGGAATTTATCAAGCCTTTACACGACAGGTTCTGAAAAAAAAATCAGCCTCCTCAACAAGGATTTAGCCAGCCTGCAGGAAGAAACTTTTATTTATAATATTAACCTTCAGCAAATTCAGCAGATACAAGAGACGCAGAAAAATGAAGCATTGTTGCGTTCTGATCAAAGATTGCTGGAATTGCGGACAAGGATAAGAGCAGCAAGTAAGCTTCAATATGACAATGGAACCCTTACCCTCAGTGATTATTTAAAAGACCTGAATGCAGAAGAATCCGCGAGAAGTAATCAGCTCATTCATGAATTGTCATTCCTCCAATCCATTTACCTTACAAACCATTTACACGGCAATCAATAGTTCCATGAAAAATATCAGTTGCATATTAATTTGTAGCACAATAGTTTTTGCGCTTTCCTGTAAGTCTTCCAATCATCAATTTGATGCCACCGGATTGTTCGAAGCTGAAGAAGTGGTGGTATCGTCTGAGTTGAGCGGTAAGCTCATTCGTTTTGATGTAGAAGAAGGTGCGTCATTATCAAAAGACAGTATCATTGGTCAGGTTGATCCCATGCAATATGAGCTGCAGAAGGAGCAAATAGAAGCAAGCATCAGTGCAGTGAATAATAAGAACATTCCTGTAACTCCTCAGCTTCAGATTCTGGAAGCGCAGTCCAGGGCTCAAAATGAGCAAATGAATACGATTCAGGTTCAGCTCACCACTGCCCGTACGGAAAAATCGCGTATCGAAAAACTTGTGCACGGAGAAGCCGCACCTGCCAAACAGTTGGAAGATATGAACGCACAGATCGATCTGCTGAATCAACAGATTAAGTCTGTAAAAAGTCAGATAGAAGTAACGCAGCAGCAGATTCGCAGTCAAAAACAGCTCATTGCAGCACAAAATGCAGGTATCAACAGTGAAAAAGAGCCTCTGGCCAAGAGAAAGGAACAGGCGGCTGATGTGTTGTCTAAAACCAATATCAAAAACCCCATTTCAGGTGTGGTACTGGCCCGGTATGTGCACCAGTATGAAGTGGTGACACCAGCCAAACCGCTCTACAAAATTGCCAATATTGATCAGCTTAAATTAAGGGCTTATGTCAGTGGTGATCAGCTGAGTAAACTGGCACTTAATCAGGAAGTAAGTGTCTTTACTGATTTTGGAGAAAAGGGACAAAGAAATTATAAAGGCAAACTCGTCTGGATCAGTGATAAGGCTGAATTTACACCCAAGACAATTCAGACCAAAGAAGAAAGAGCCAATTTGGTGTATGCTGTTAAAATACAGGTCCCGAATGACGGTTATCTGAAAATTGGAATGTATGGTGAAGTAAAATTCTGAAACGAATATGTTCGCCATTACCTGTAAGGGAATATCCAAGTCGTATGTTAACAAGAAGCAGACTACAAAGGCATTACGCGATATTAATTTGGAGGTTAATTCCTCAGAATTATTTGGACTGATCGGGCCGGACGGTGCCGGTAAGACTAGCTTGATGAGGATATTGGCTACGCTGATTCTTGCTGATATTGGAATAGCAACTGTCGATGGCTCAGATGTTGTGAGAGACTTCGAGTTAATCCGTAAAAAAATTGGGTACATGCCCGGACGGTTTAGTTTGTATCAGGATTTGTCGGTAGCTGAAAACCTTGAATTTTACGCTTCAGTATTCAATACTACGGTTAATGAAAATTACGAATTAATCCGAGATATCTATGTGCAGATAGAGCCTTTTAAAAATCGTCGAGCAGGAGCTTTGTCTGGTGGTATGAAGCAAAAACTGGCATTGTCCTGCGCGTTGATCCACCGTCCGAAAGTATTATTTCTTGATGAGCCAACGACCGGAGTTGACGCGGTCTCAAGAATTGAATTTTGGGAAATGCTCAAGAGACTACAGGCAAAAGGAATGACGATCTTCGTATCGACGCCTTATATGGATGAAGCTTCACTGTGTGACCGTATCGCATTGATCCAGAACGGAAGATTACTTGCGGTGGAATCACCAGCCAACATTAGATCTGAGTTTGCAGGACAATTATGGAGTGTTCGAAGTAAAAATATGTCGAGGCTCATGAAGGACTTGAAGGAATGGGCCATAGCGAGTTCGGCATTTTCATTTGGTGACAGCATACACCTTAGCATAAAAGGTCAGAGAATTTCTGCGTCCGATATCAATAACTATCTCAGCGTGTTTGGCCATCAACAAATTGAAGCACAACAAATTGAAGCATCTGTAGAAGATTGTTTTATGCAGTTAATGAGCAACGAATGAATCCGGACAATATCATTAAAGTAGAAAAACTGACTAAAAGGTTTGGAGAATTTGTGGCAGTAGATCAGATCAGTATGGATGTAGGCCGGGGCCAGATTTTTGGATTTCTAGGAGCCAATGGTGCGGGTAAGACCACTGCAATTAAAATGTTGTCAGGTTTGCTCCAACCAACTGCCGGAAAGGCAATGGTCAATGGATTTGATGTCTATACAGAACCTGAGAAAATCAAGAGAAATATCGGTTACATGAGTCAGCGATTCTCACTATATGATGACCTGACGGTCGTTGAGAATATGAAATTTTACGGCGGGATTTATGGATTGAATAATAAAGAACTCAAGATCAAAACCGAAGAAATTATACAACTTTTGCATATCGGTGATTTTAAAGATAAACTTGTCAGATCACTCCCGCTGGGATGGAAACAGAAGCTTGCTTTTTCAATCAGTATATTGCATAATCCACCTTTAGTATTTCTTGATGAGCCGACTGGTGGAGTCGATCCGATAACGCGAAGAGAGTTTTGGGAGTTGATTACGCAATCGGCAAATGGAGGTATGACAGTGTTTGTGACAACACATTATATGGATGAAGCGGAGTATTGTGACATTGTAAGTATTATGGTTGACGGTAGAATAGAAGCTATGGGCTCAACCAGGGAGTTAAAAACAAAATATAAGGCAGAGGACATGGAATCTGTCTTCGTTACACTGGCTAGGAAATCAAAGAGAGCAAATCAGGAATAAATGAGGCAATTCTGGATCTTCGTACGAAAGGAACTTTGGCACATCCTGCGTGACAGGCAGACTCTTTTCGTGCTGATTGGTATGCCCGTAGCACAGATTTTAATTTTTGGATTTGCTTTGTCCAATGAAGTTAAAAATTCTAAAATTGCCATTGTAGATCACGCCAGGGACAATGCCTCCGGGGAGCTCATCAACAGATTGGAATCCAGCAAATATTTTGAGATCACAGATTTTCTAAATTCGGATCACGAGATTGAAAAAGCTTTCAAAAAAGGATCGGTTCGGCTGGCTGTGGTCATAGCGCCACACTTTGAAGAAAGTCTGAAGCATGAAAACAAATCTTCTATTCAACTGATTGCAGATGGTACAGATCCAAATGTTGGCACTACCCTCGTCTCCTATGCATCTGCAATTATCGGAGATTATCAAAATGAGTTATTGCAGAATACCAAACTTCCCTATACCATTAAGCCGGAAATCAGGATGATATACAACGAACAGCTCAAAGCATCTTATAATTATGTCCCGGGCGTCATGGCCATGGTATTATTGCTGGTATGTTCGTTGATGACTTCAGTTGCGATAGTCAGAGAGAAAGAGCTGGGCATGATGGAAGTGCTCCTGGTGTCACCGCTCAATCCGTTCTTTGTAGTAATCTCCAAGACTGTTCCCTATCTTATTATTTCAATCATCAATGTTGTTTCAATCCTATTGCTGAGCTATTTTGTATTAGAGGTTCCGATTAAAGGTAGCCTGATGCTTTTATTTGCTGAAAGCATTTTGTTTATAGTGACATCGCTTTCATTAGGTTTGTTTATTTCATCAAATGCAAAAACACAGACCGCGGCAATGTTTGGGACACTGATCGGTTTGTTTATGCCTACTCTTTTGTTTAGTGGATTTATGTTTCCAATCGACAATATGCCTGTGCCAATGCAGGTTATCAGCAATATTATTCCTTCTAAATGGTTTTTTATTATTGTCAAATCAGTCATGATCAAAGGTCTGGGCTTTGCGTCAATCTGGAAAGAGACACTCATTCTGCTGGCGTTCACATCTTTCATGATCTTCGTAAGTGTTAAAAAATTTAACAAACGACTGGAAATCGCATGAGGAATATTATCACCATCGTACGCAAGGAATTTGCCCAGTTTTTTAGAGATAAGGCAAATATCAGAATGTTGCTGGTTATGCCGGTTATACAGTTGCTTATTCTGCCTCTTGCGGCAGATTATGAAGTTAAAAACATTAAGCTGGCTCTGATCGATCATGATCATTCACCGGGAGTTAATCAGATGATTCAGAAGATTACGTCAAGCGGTTATATACATCTTGTTGCTTACGAATCAGATTATAAGGATGCTTTGAGACTTTTTGAACAGGACAAGGCTGACATAATGATTGAAGTTCCCCCACAATTTGAAGAAAACTTAATTCGCAATAACGAAGCTTCAATTTCAGTGTCAGTCAATGCCGTAAATGGAGCAAGGGCCAGTATTGGGGGGCAATACCTTCAGAAAATTCTGCAAGATTACAATATGGACATTCGCCTGAAATGGATTCAGTTCCCGCGATTTAACCCTATACCGCTCGTTCAGGTGGAAAGTGCATACTGGTTTAATCCCCACATGAATTACAAACAGTTCATGGTACCAGGAATATTGGTTATCCTACTCACCATGGTTGGAGCCAATATGTCTGCGCTCAACTTTGTAAAGGAAAAGGAGCTTGGTACAATAGAGCAGATTAACGTATCGCCCATACAAAAGCATGAATTTATTATTGGCAAACTGATTCCTTTCTGGATCATGGGGCAAGTCGTGCTGTCTATTGGCTTGCTCATTGCTTATCTGGTGTACGGGGTAGTGCCTGTTGGTAATATTGGGCTGATATATTTATTTTCTTCATTCTATTTGCTGGTTGTACTTGCCTTTGGACTTCTGATCTCAACTTTTGTACAGACTCAGCAGCAGACAATGTTGGTCTCATTCTTCTTTATGATGATTTTTATATTACTGAGTGGTTTGTATACCATGATTGACAGTATGCCGGCATGGGCTCAGATGATCACCAAATTAGATCCTATAGCATATTTTGTTAGAGTCAATAGAATGGTTATCATGAAGGGATCAGGGTTATCGGACATACTCCCTGATATCGGAATAATGATTTGTATGGCAAGTGCACTTATTAGCTGGGCAGTTTGGAATTATCATAAGAGATCATAAAAAAAGCCTGCTTGTTAGCAGGCTTAAAGAACATACCAAACTTTTCTTAACCCAATATCTAAGGCTTCTTGCCGACTTAGGCTAAACTACAAACTCCAACATGATTCATTGACTATTGCACATTGTTTGGTTCCGTTGTTATGGAAATCCAAATTATTTAACCTCAATGGTCTTTTCATTTTTAACAACCACTTTCTTGTCAATGCTTATTGACAGGACGCCGTTATTGTAACTTGCATTGATCTTTTCAGGATCTGCATGCTCCGGCATGTGAAAGGATCTTTTAAATGATTGATAGTTGAATTCCTGGCGGTGGAAATTCTCCCCTTTGCTCTCTGTGCTGGTTTCTTTTTTTACAGATACCGAGAGCATTCCGTTTTCAGCGCTGATTTTAAAATCTTGTTTGTCTAGACCAGGCGCAGCCATGTCTATAAAAAAACTGTTTTCTGTCTCCCTGATGTTAACTGCCGGGTAAGTATGCTGCCAGATGCTTCCACCCATGACATCATTCAGGCCTTTGTTGACAAATTCATCTACAAGGTTGCCGATTTCCTGTGCAACCGGAATCAATGGAAATAAAATGTTGCGTTTCATATAATTAATTGTTTTATGGTTAAAGAATGTTAATATTTGATTGCTCAACTGGCTTTTTTCTCAGGATGATCGTCAGAATGCCGTTTTCGAATTTGGCTTCAATGCTTTCCTGGATGACGGAGGAAGGTACTCTGAATACCCGCTTAAGCTTGGCCTTCTTGAATTCCTGATGGGTGTAGGACACTGGTTCACCCTGAGGATTGGTGCTTACTGTCAGTTCCTGATCTTCCAGCTTAACGCTTATTTCACTTTTGTCATAGGATGGAAGTGACAATGCTAAAATTATTTCTCCAGAGTTCTTTTGGATGTTGGCAGGGATACTATCAACCATTTGGCCGCCTGTCTTAAACTGAAAATCTGGCCGGTAGAATCTGTTGTATCCTGGCCTGCTGTAACATGAAGTTTTATTCCACATATTTCTTTAATTTATTTTATTCCTCATCAATTGGCGTACCATCCCATTATTTTTGAAATTTCGTCATATTTCAATCATTTATACTGTCAAAATGTCTCAAATTAAATTAATTATTTACAATTTATCTGTCAAAATGACACTATTTTTTATTCGTTACTGAAGCATTATGCATGACCTCAGTATCTTTACAAGTATGAATCGAATTTATATACTGCTCTTTATGATCCTGGCCTTAAAAGCAAATTTACAGGCTCAGTCTAATGGTTATGGTGTAAGGGTGGGTTCAGGATTCAGTTCGCAGCGATGGCAAGGGGGGAGCGGACGCAATCCGCTTTTGACATACCATGCAGACTATTACATGGATTCTGAATCGGAAAAGGGTAACATTTTGTATCTCGCACTGGGTTATCACCTAAGGGGCAGCAGTATTTATATCAACCGTTTTGTGGATCAGTTTGGAAATGTCTACAGTGGTTCCAACTTCGCAATGAAATTCCACAATGCTGTACTGGAGCTCGGAGCCAAGAAGGCCAAAACAGTCAATAACTGGAGGTTAATCTATGGTCTCGGCATTCGCGGAGAATATACATTCAAACATAAATTGGAGATTTACCAGGGATATGAGGATTTCATCCGAAAGTTTAATTATGGATTTACGCTTCTGGGCGCTGCAGAAACCCGTATCAATAAATTTGCAGCTTTTGGAATTGAGGCCAGAATTTGTCCCGATGCATCAAGGCAGGTATATGTTCCTGCAGCCATTCCAATTTACGACCCGTTTACAGGAGGTGTTCAACCCGGCGTGGAGCAATCGATTAGGAATCTCAGTGTCGAAGTAGGGGTCTATATCCGTCTAATTCAGATTATTCAATATATCGAGTAAGATTACCTCACGTTCAATATATTGGAAATAAACATATATTTGCAACGCTTTTTTAAATTCAGCTTATGCCTTATTTATTTACTTCAGAATCCGTTTCTGAGGGACATCCCGACAAGGTCGCAGATCAGATTTCTGATGCTTTGATTGATCATTTTCTAGCTTTCGACAAAAATTCCAAAGTTGCTTGTGAGACCTTGGTCACTACGGGCCAGGTAGTCGTTGCTGGTGAAGTCCGAACCTCAGCTTACTTAGATATTCAAACGATTGTCAGAGGTGTCATCGCAAACATAGGTTATACCCGAAGTGAATATATGTTTGAAGCAAATAGCTGCGGCATCCTGAGTGCAATACACGAACAGTCTGCTGATATCAGCAGGGGCGTTGTCAGGAAGAAGAAAATCGATCAGGGAGCAGGTGATCAGGGAATGATGTTTGGTTACGCAACAAATGAGACACCTGAATACATGCCCCTGCCACTCAAGCTTTCACATTTGCTACTGGAAGAACTTGCAAAATTAAGAAAGGAAGGCAAGCTCATGACCTATCTGAGACCTGATGCCAAAAGTCAGGTCACCATTGAATACGACGACAATAATAAACCATTGCGTATTGATAGCATTGTCGTATCAACGCAGCATGACGATTTTGTCAAGCCGGGAAAGACCAGAGATGCGATCGCCAGAGCTGAAAAACAAATGCTCGAGCAGATCTCCTATGACATTAAAAATATTTTAATTCCAAGGGTTAAAAGGAAACTGACTGTGGGGGTCCAAAAACTTTTCAACGCTGAAATAAAATATCACATCAACCCGACAGGCAAATTTGTTATCGGAGGACCACACGGAGATACTGGACTGACCGGAAGAAAAATAATTGTTGATACCTATGGCGGTAAAGGCGCACATGGTGGCGGTGCATTTAGTGGTAAAGATCCGTCAAAAGTAGACCGTAGCGCAGCATATGCGACAAGGCATATTGCCAAGAATATGGTTGCAGCAGGATTGTGCGAAGAAGTATTGGTTCAAGTGTCCTATGCCATTGGTGTCGCAAAACCTTGTGGTGTATTTGTGAATACTTTTGGAACTGCTAAAGTGAATATGACGGATGGTCAAATTGCCAAAAAAATTGAAAAAATATTTGACCTTAGGCCATATGCTATCGAACAAAGGCTTAAGCTTCGTAATCCAATATACCTTGAAACTGCAGCATATGGTCATATGGGTAGAGAGAACAGGATCGTCGAAAAAACTTTTGTCACCCCAGATGGAAAAATTAAAAAAGTAAAAGTCGAATTGTTTACCTGGGAAAAGTTGGATATGGTTAAAAAGATTCGTGCTGCCTTTAAAATTAAAAACAAGATATAACTTAATCTTGTAAATAGTATCTGTCACAGCCTTTCAGCGTACATATACGCAACAATTATCATCAGGTTGGTTATTTATTGATCAACTGTTATTGTTCTTATTAAGAAGTATTTATCAAGTATTGATGACGACTGTCAAGGATCAATTAATTTAAATTTCATTTTCAATTGGTCTTAACTGCTAGAATAAACGAGCGAAAGGACTGCTCTAGATTTAATTTAAAATAAATTCTCCGGACGACACGAAATGGGAATATGATTTATTCGTGCTACTAATTTTATATTAAATTGAATGAGTATTTAGGGGGAAGTGCCCGACATGTAACACGTGAATTAAAATTCTCTCTGGAGTAGTACATTCTGACTCGAATAGGTTCGAGATATATTTTCTTTGGTAAAAACTTCTGAAGTATTGCCACAGGCAATCAGTCTCTGATTGATCATGATTACGCGATCAAAATAATTCTGCACAGAGTCCAGGTCATGATGGACAACCAGAATAGTCTTCCCCTGTGATCCGAGCAACTTTAGAATTTTAATAATTCGTTCCTCTGTGCGTATATCCACCCCAACAAAAGGTTCATCCATCAACAACACGTCTGCCTGCTGGCAAAGTGCCCTTGCCAGGAAGACCCTTTGCTGTTGTCCACCGGAAAGCTCGCCTATCTGACGATCACCTAAGTGCACAATATCCATACGCTCCATGGCTGACTTGACGAGCTCATGGTCCTCTTTATTTAGTCGTTGATACCATTTTTTATATGGAAATCTGCCCATACTTACAATATCGGAGACAATAGCCGGAAACTGCCAATCGACGTCATCTTTCTGCGGGACGTAAGCAATGCGTTTTAATACTTTGGGGTCTTTGGTCCCATAAATCAAAATCTCACCGGTATGATAGTGTACCTGCTGTAGAATGCATTTGAATAATGTTGACTTTCCAGCTCCGTTCGGACCAATCAATCCGTATATATGCCCGGCCTCAATCTGCAAATAAATATTACTTAATACCCTCTTGTGGTCATAGGCTACGGAAAGGCCTTTGATTTCTATAGGATGTAGCAGATTCTTGACGGGTGCTTCCATATTATTTTTTATTGATCAGATAAATTGCAGCAAGGGACACCATGTAGAAAGCGATAATAAAAAAATAAATTTTGTTACCAAAAATCGAAGTTGAAGATTGCCCTTTATGATCTGCAATATTCAATGCGCGTGAAATAACCTCTGCATCATACTGCAACATGCCGGCATAGGTACCTGCCTGGGAGGTACTGTCACCCAGACTGTCCGCATACAGTTTGCCACCAATAATGATCTTATTCTCCTTTTGAATTTGTTGAATAAGCTTTGGATTAATAGTGCTTTCTACAAAAATGGCCGGAACCTGATGTTCCCTGATTACCGTATTTACATGAAGAAGGGTCGTGGATTGTACATCTGCTTCGGTTGATGTGCCCTGTAAAGGTTCAAGTTGAATCCCATAGTGGTTTCCGAAGTAACGAAAACCATCATGCGAAGTAATGAGGATCCGATGTTTCTCTGGAATGGACTGGATCAATTGCGTAATTGACAAGTCCAGATCTTTTAATTGCTTGATATATATTGCTGCGTTAAATTGGTACTCTTCAGTATGCAACGGGTCAAGTATACATAGTGCATTAGCTATATTTTTTGCATAGACGGCCCCATTGGCAGCATTCATCCATGCGTGGGGATCTGTAGCGTTATGATATATTTCGCTCTGAATGACTGCAACACCTTCGCTGATGATTACTTGTTTTGCGTTGGTTCCAGAATTGTAAATCAGTTTTGAAAGCCAGCCTTCGAATGTCAGACCATTGATTAGAATCAAATCAGACTGGCCGACCTTGATCAGATCGGCAGGTGTTGGTTCATATAAATGAGGATCCGATCCGATAGGGACTATCACATCGCAATCTACAAGACCACCGGATATTACCTTGCACATGTCCTGCCACATCGATGCAGTAGCCAGTACCCTCTTTCTCGGTTGACAAATTCCTTGTTGATTCAACAACGAAAAGAAAAACACGATCAAAATATACCTATGCAAGGCGAACCCAGATTTCACTACTGATCTCATGTCCAAGATGTATTATTTCGTGTTGTTCGGTCTCCAGCGTATGTATTTTTTCAAAGGAATTATATTGTCTGATTTTTAATTTTCTCCCGGGATGAATGGACATGGTGTCCAGGTATTGCAGGAAGGGTTTTTGATGCGTTCTGACACCAAGAATTAGCACTTCTGAATCTTTATTCCGAATCTGAGAAAGTACGGATTGCTGTCGGAATGTAAAACTGCCGTTTTTATTAGGTATAGGATCGCCGTGAGGATCAAACTTGGGATACCCAAGGAATTCATCCAAACGCTGGATCAATTCATCTGATTGCACATGTTCTAGCTGCTCTGCGATCTCATGGACCTCATCCCATGCGAATCGAAGTTGGGTACAAAGAAAGACTTCCCAGAGGCGATGTTTGCGGATGAGTTCAAGCGCCAGTCGTTGGCCTTCGCGGCTCAGACTTACACCATAGTATTTCTCATAATTCAATAGCTCTTTATCGCTCAGTTTGCGCAGCATATCTGTGACCGAAGCTGGTGAGGTCCCAAGTTCTGAAGCAATGGCTTTGGTGGAAGCATTTGTTTCACCCGACCTTTCCAGTATTTTGTATATTGCCTTCAGATAGTTTTCCTCTGAAACTGTCAACATTGCAAGTAAAATTTAGGCAAAGCTAAAAAATAAATTAATATACTCAAAATTATGAGCAAAGAATTTATTTTTCTTTCAGAACTGATCGAACGTAGAAGAGCTGTTTATCCACCTTTTTACAGGCCAGAAAAAATTGATAAGAATCTGATAATCAAAATCTTAAAAAATGCTACTTGGGCGCCAACCCATAAACGTACGGAACCATGGCGTTTTGCTGTTCTGACAGACACCGCCTTACAGAAATTATCGGCCGCGTTAATGCAATATTATGTGCAAAATACCTCGCAAGAGCTCTATGCCGAAGCAAAGCATAAGAAATCAGGCGAAAGGCCACTTCAGTCAGCTTGCGTACTGGTCATATGCATTTCACGAAGCAGTGATTCTGTTATTCCCGCATGGGAGGAGACTGCAGCTGTGGCCTGTGCAGTGCAGAATATGTGGCTGTCAGCCTCAGCCCTTGGCCTGGGAGCATACTGGAGTACACCTGCCGCCATAAAAACCTTACCGAAAGCTCTTGGATTGCCTGAGGACTGGGAATGCCTTGGATTATTTTACATGGGATGGCTTAAAGAAGGGTATCCTTTACTGTCAGAAAGACGAGCTGTAGACGATGTCACCATTTGGCTGGATTCATGAAATACAATATTAGCCTGGTCATTATTACATTGCTAGAGTCCCCAGAAGATTGCATTTTCAGAATATTTTGACGCATTTTGTTAAAATTATAAACCAAAAATGCCAATCCTCACGGTCTGCTCTGAAAATCATCGCTGAGATTTTACAATACAGAATTCGGCTAATCCCTGGACAATTAAATTAGTCAAACGCAGTCCTTACTTTCAGGCGCGGCTAATATTCCTTAAAGTTCTTGCCGAATCATCGACATAAAATCATTTATGGAGACTGAGCCCTGGTCTCCACTTCCCTGCTTTCGTACAGAAATTTGACCTTGTTCCTGCTCCTTTTCACCGACGATTAGCATAAATGGAATTTTGCGAAGTTCATTGTCTCGGATTTTCTTGCCAATAGACTCTGTCCGGTCATCAATATCACCGCGAAGCCCCTGACTTCTTAATCCCTGATTAACGATTCTGGCATATTCAATATATTTATCGCTTACCGGCAAAATCATGTATTGTTCAGGGGTAAGCCATAACGGAAACTTACCAGCACAGTGTTCAGTCAAGACACCAATAAACCTTTCCATAGAACCAAATGGTGCCCTGTGAATCATAACCGGGCGATGTTTTGAATTGTCTGAGCCAATATATTCCAGCTGAAATCTTTCTGGAAGGTTATAATCGACCTGAATCGTTCCTAACTGCCAGCTTCTTCCCAGCGCATCTTTAACCATAAAATCAAGTTTGGGCCCGTAGAATGCTGCCTCACCTAATTCAGTTATGGTCTCTAAACCAGCTTCTTTGGTCGCCTCAATAATGGCACTTTCTGCTTTAATCCAGTTTTCTTCAGAACCAATGTACTTTTCTTTGTTTTCAGGATCACGCAATGAAATCTGAGCCGTAAAATGTTCGAATCCAAGTTTACGGATGACATGCATGGTCAGGTCAAGGACATTGAGAAATTCGGCTTTCACCTGATCTGGTGTGCAAAAGATATGCGCATCATCCTGGGTAAAACATCTTACCCTGGTCAGACCGTGTAACTCTCCGCTTTGTTCATAGCGGTATACTGTTCCGAATTCAGCAATTCGGAGAGGCAGCTCCTTGTAAGAACGCGGTTTGTGCCCGTAAATCTCGCAATGGTGCGGGCAGTTCATCGGTTTAAGCAGAAACTCTTCACCTTCTCGGGGTGTATGAATAGCCTGAAAGGAATCGGCTCCATACTTTTCCCAATGGCCACTGGTCATGTAAAGGTTTTTGTGTCCAATATGTGGCGTGATAACAGGAGTGTAACCTCTGTTAATCTGTTCTTGTTTTAAAAAATCTTCCAGTCTCTGACGCAATGCAGTTCCTTTGGGAAGCCAGATTGGCAATCCTGCGCCTACCCTTTCAGAAAACATAAATAACTCCAGCTCTTGTCCAAGTTTGCGGTGATCACGCTTACGTGCTTCCTCAAGCATCAGAAGATACTCATCCAGTTCTTTTTGTTTGGGAAAAGTAATCCCATAAATCCTGGTGAGCTGTTGTCTTTTCTCGTCTCCGCGCCAGTAAGCCCCGGCGAGGCTTGTTAATTTGATCGCTTTGATCAGACCTGTATTGGGCAAATGGGGTCCCCTGCACAGATCAGTGAACTTTCCCTGAGAATAAAAACTGATTTGGCCGTCTTCAAGATCCTGAAGTAACTCAAGTTTATAAGGATCATTGCGTTCAGTAAAGTACGCTATAGCATCTGCCTTACTGATCTCCTGCCTGATATAAGGGTTATTTTGCCGGGCCAGTTCATTCATCTTATTTTCAATCGCCTGGAGGTCATTGGAACTTAATGTTTTGCCACCAAGATCTACATCATAATAGAAACCATTTTCTATCGGTGGCCCGATGCCAAAACGTGTATCTGGGTAAATGGCTTCAAGGGCCTCAGCCATCAAGTGTGCCGATGAATGCCAAAAGGTTGACTTTCCTTCCTTGTCATTCCATGTTAATAGCTGAATCCTGGAATCGCTGCGAATCGGTCTGTTGATTTCGATAACCTGATCATTGACTTTCGCCGATAAAATGTTTCTGGCAAGTCCTTCACTAATGGAAAGTGCAATTTCATGAGCAGTCACTCCAACCGGATATTCCTTCACCCTGCCATCCGGAAAACTAATTTTAATCATCACCTGAGAGATCATATAAGACGACAAAGTTAAGAATTATTTGAAAGCTGCCCTGAGACGCAGGCACTTAGGCTCGGTGCCAGTTGAATTGTGCGATATAATTGATTGCAGGATACCAACTGATCCGGGTATCCAAAAGACTGTTGCGAACAAGATATTCATGGCCAATTCCTATTTCTAACCGTGATGAATACCTCCATTGATATCCAACGGCGGCATAAAGCCAGAATTCACAGAATGAATCATATATAAAGGGACCTGAAATACCAAAATACTCTTCAGAATAAGCACTGAGATATAATTTCTTATGCTCAGAGATGATGCGGAGCGGGATATTAAGAGATGTCTTGTATTGAAAAGAATGGTTAAGGGAATATTCTTGATCAGCTTTTACTTCAATAAAACGCTGGTTTAACCTCAGCATATGGGTAACCGCCATTGTACTAATCTTATGACGAAATTCTATCTGTTCAAAGGGCCTAAATTCATTGTTATACCTATCGTCAAAGGGATAATTGCGCTGGTAATGAAGGCCAGTACTGAAATACCAATGTTGATTGCGATGATAACTGATCAGATTAACAAATTGAAACCTTATTGCTGAAACCGGATAATCAATACCTTCAAAATTGCTGTCATCAAGATTAGCCAGATTCGATAGGCTTGTATTCCAGTCCCAGGATCCAATATGATTTTGAAAAAACACGCCAGTCCATAGTCCGGGGAAACGTATGTCCTGTGCCTGACTGGAACAGATAAATAAGCCGTCAGCCAGAAATAAAGCCGTAGTAAGACTGAATATTTGGCGTCTCAAATAACTATGAGACATATAAGAATTTTTAAATATGCACAAATATATGACTTACTTTATATTTCATATATATATTTTTTTAATATTATGATCTATTGATTATTTATATATATTTCGCTTAAGGTTTAAGATTGTATCACAAATCCAATCAATCGATCACTTAACCTTCCGGAAGCAATATTTGAGAATAGTATATGTTAAAGAGGCTCATCATTCTTCTAGCAGTGTCTATATCCGGATTGGCGATTGTGGTAAGGAGCGGGATGGGACTAGGGTTTCACAGAATTAAGGGAATAACAGTTGTGGCTCCGCCTCAACCTTTTAAAGGGGATCCGTTTGTTGATCTTCAGAAGCTTCCATGCCAATGGGTGGCCATTGTGCCTTATGCCTATACGCCTGCAAATAAACCACAGGTAAAATATAATCTGGAAGGTTGGCAATGGTGGGGTGAAAGGCGTGAAGGTATTCTGGCCAGCATTCAAATGGCGCATCAGGCAGGATTAAAAATTATGCTTAAACCGCAAATTTATGTTCATGGTACATGGACAGGGGCACTTGATTTTAAGAATGATAGCCTTTGGGAGTTATGGGAAATGGCCTATGCAACCTATATCTCTGATATGATTAAAATTGCTGAAGAAGAGCATGTTGAAATGTTCTGTGTAGGTACCGAATTCAATCGGTCAACGGATACCAGGCCTCAATTTTGGATCAAACTGATCGACAAGATCCGTCACAATTATAAGGGCTTACTCACTTATTCGGACAACTGGGATCATTATCGCCAGATCACTTTTTGGGATAAGCTGGACTTTATTGGTATCAGTGCATATTTCCCATTAATAGATATAGGGCTTCCTTTACCGCAAAGACTTGACAGTGCCTGGTCTGGAATAACAGACCAATTAAGAAACTACTCTTCCGCCCAGAAAAGGCAGATTCTTTTTACAGAATTCGGATATATGTCCTGCGAAGGGGCAGCAGGAAAATCCTGGGAACTGGAGAAGATTCTGGATGATTGCAATGTCAATGAACAAACTCAGGCCGATTGTTTTGATGCACTTTTCAGATCATGTTGGCCTGAAAAATTCTGGGCAGGAGGATTTGTCTGGAAATGGTACCCGGAAGGAATGGGACACGAGGGATTTCCTGAAAAAGATTACACTCCCCAGCACAAAAAAGCAGAATGGATCATCCAAAAGTGGTATCGTGCAGACTAGAAAATCAGTTTATCAGCCTGCGGTTAATATTGTCCAGTTTTAGGCAGGTTAGGTTATGAATCTTAATTGGGCGCGAAATGTAAAAATTGGGTTAAAACTCATACACAAGGACTGGCTTAGTGCAATCTTAACTTATTATACGTCATCTTTGCGCATATGAATAAAAAGGCGATCTGGTTGACTGTAGGACTCATGGGTATTGCGCTCGTGGGAATTCTAACATTGCAGTTTTACTGGATCAACTGGTCTGTCAAACTCAACGAAAAGCAATTTGATGACAGCGTTATTGCTGCACTCAAACGTATTTCGGATATGTTGCAGAAGGAAAAGGAAAACTGGGAAATGGAACAACTGAATCAGATCCTGCAACGAGAACTCAATGAAACGGATAATAGTATCGATGATCACTTTGGACAGCTCTTGGCACATAGCAATATGGTATTCTCTGATGACTCTATGCTGAGAAAGGCGACTAAATCGGCACTTTCTTCATGGGAGATTAAGAAGAAAGTAGCCGAGCTTTATTATCGACAGATCAGACTGCATCCGCTCACCTTGGACCAGCGAATAGATCCTTCCAAGCTGAACATGCTTCTTGAGCATGAGTTTAAAGAATTGCATGTAGATCTGAAATATGATTTTGGTGTTTTTGACAACAACCTGCACAACTTCGTCATCCTAAACGGTAATTATCTGGTCAATGTCGGAGACGGTAAGTCTTCAAAATCCGAAATGGAGTTGAAAGAAAGCCCGCGGGACGCAACCTATACCGTTGATCTGTTTACAACGGCACACAGCACGCCGGGTTATCTGAAGGTTGTCTTTCCATTTAAAAATAAATGGTTGTGGCGCTCAGTTATGCCCATTATAGTACTGACGCTTCTGCTGACCGGACTTATTCTTGGTTGCTTTTATTACGTGATCAGTGTTGTTTTCCGACAGAAGAAACTATCAGAAATTAAGAATGATTTTGTCAATAATATGACACATGAATTTAAGACACCGATAGCTACCATAAACCTGGCATCTGATTCCATCCTCAGTTCAAAGATCATCAGCGATCCTTCCAGGATCTCCCGTTTTGTTGGTATTATTAAGGAAGAAAACAAACGGATGCTGAGCCAGGTAGAGAAAGTGTTGCAAATGGCACTTCTCGACAAACAGGACTTCCAGCTAAACCTGAAAGCAGTCAACGTTCATGAAATTATTCATCAGGCTGTGGCCAATATTGATCTACAGGTCAGCCAGCGTGAAGGAATTATCATTCAGGAGCTCAACGCCAACAAACCCGTAATCAAAGCAGATCAGACGCATCTGACCAATATCATTTATAACCTACTGGATAATGCCAATAAGTATTCTCCTGAAGCACCACAGATATTGGTATCCACAAAAGATACGAATAAAGGAATTGAAATCAGAGTCAGTGATAAAGGAATTGGCATGAGCAAGGAAAATCAGAAAATGATCTTTGAAAAATTTTACCGCGTTCCTACAGGCAATTTGCATAATGTGAAAGGTTTTGGACTTGGACTCAGTTATGTCAAAGCCATGGTGCTGGCGCACAGAGGCAATATCTCGCTGGATTCCGAACCCAACAAAGGAAGTACATTTATAATATTTTTGCCATACTAGACAATTTTTTAATAAATAAACCCATTAATTTAGCCGTAAAGGCGTTATTACACTGAAATTTCAACAAAATGAGTGAAAATCAAAGCATTAAGATCCTTCTGGTAGAAGACGACAGAAACTTTGGAGATGTATTGCGTTCATATTTGGAAATGCATAATTATGAAGTCGATCTGGCAGTAGATGGCATTGATGGATTTGAAAAATTCAGAAGAAGCCCGTATGACCTTTGTATTCTGGATGTCATGATGCCAAGAAAAGACGGTTTTACCCTTGCAAAAGATATACGATCTAAAAACAACGACATTCCGATCATTTTTCTCACAGCCAAGACACTGAAAGAGGATGTTGTGGAAGGATTCAAAATCGGAGCAGATGATTATGTGACCAAACCCTTTAATTCGGAAGAGTTGCTTTATCGGGTTCAGGCCATTCTCAAGAGATCACATAAATCAGCAGAAGAGCAACAAAATGAACAGGAAGAATATTCAGTTGGTAAATTTATATTCAACTACCCCCTTCGGGTCCTGTATCTCAGACAACAGGATCAGATAAGCAATAAAGTCAAGTTGAGTCCTAAGGAAGCAATGCTCCTCAAATTGTTTTGTGAGCACCGTAACAAAGTATTACTTCGTTCTGAGGCTTTAACGAAGATTTGGGGTGAGGACAACTATTTTACGGCGCGAAGTATGGATGTTTTTATAACCAAAATCAGGAAATATCTTGCGGATGATCCCGATATCGAGATCAGTAATATACATGGCAACGGGTTCAGAATGATAATTCGGGGTGAAGCCGGCTCAGAGCTCTAGGTAAATTCAGATCGAACGCTTGAAATAATACTTCAAAACTTATTGATGTGGATTCGACTGAGCTCGCTTTGTTAACCAACAAACTTTGCAATGCGGTTAGAAATGCAGGCCTGTTTATCGCAGGTGAATTGGATTTGGTCGGTGAACAACATATCATAGAAAAAGAATTGCATAGCCTGGTCTCTTATGTTGATATTGAGGCGGAGAAAAAACTCGTGGAAGATTTGAGGAAACTAATCCCGGACAGCGGTTTTATTACAGAAGAAAATACAGCAGGAGAAATGCCTGATTCCGATTTTACCTGGATCATAGATCCATTGGATGGAACAACCAATTTCCTCAAAGGAATTCCGGTCTTTGGAGTTAGCGTGGCACTGTTGAATAATCAAAGACTTATTTCAGGGGCGGTTTATCATATCATGCAGGATGAAATGTTTTATGCCTGGAGTGGAGGTGGGGCATTTCTCAACGGTAAACCCATTGGCGTTAGTAGGACTTTACAGCTCAAGGATGCTGTTGTAGCGACAGGATTCCCCTATAAGGTAAAAAATATGAATGAGCTGGCTGGTATTCTTCAATATATTCTTGACGAATCAAGAGGCGTGAGAAGGATGGGCAGTGCTGCGATCGATTTGGCATATACGGCATGTGGTCGATTTGACTGTTACTACGAAGCAGCCATCAATCCATGGGATGTGGCGGCAGGAATTCTCCTTGTTCGCGAAGCGGGTGGCCAGGTTACGGATATGGATGGAGGCGGGGAACCGCTTTTTGCAAGAAATATACTTGCGGCCAACAGTAACCTGCTGAATCCGATGTTAACCTTAATTGAAAAGGTAAGAAATCAGGACAACCTATAAGAATAATCTTAAATTTGTATTGTTAAATTTAATGATGAATAAAAGAATTATTTTAGCCCTCATCTTGGTTCTGTGCGGCATCGGATTGTACATCGGGTATTATATGTACAATAAACCCATGGATAAGGTCGAAAGTCTGAAAAGTGACTTTAGTTTGAGCGCCAAAGATCTATATGACGAGTTCGATGCCAATGAAGACGCAGCAACGGCCAAATATCTGAATAAGGTGATAGAAGTCACCGGCACTGTGGATACCATCTCGACTGGGGAGACTGGCAATGTGATCATTTCATTGAATACAGAGGGAGGAATGGGATCGGTTAGTTGCGAGTTGGATAAAGGTACTAATACCGATCTTTCAAGATTCCAAAAAGGAACTGCAACAGTGATTAAAGGCGTCTGCGCTGGTAAATTAATGGATGTAGTTCTCAATCGATGTGCTGTTAAATGATTTTCCTAAAGTAATACCATCTATCATTGTCTTCCACCAAAATCAGGCTGATTGTCATTCTTGCGAGTCTGATGATACTGGGCATCTTTCTGATGCAGGGATATTATATAATTCGAAATCTTGACAAGGAGGAAATCGAATTTCACAGGTCAGTCAGTACCGCTTTGCGCAACACGGCATCCGCGATCGCAGGGGCAAATAAAAGCACACTGCCGGACAGGGGAGTTATAATTCGTGAAGCGGGCAATCAGTATCGCGTCAATGTCAATTCTCCGATTAAACAGGAGAAATTATACCAAACGTTGGTGGCCGAATTTGAAAAGCAGGAACTGAGTGTTGAATTTGAATACGGGATCTATGATGAAGCAACCAATGAATTAATCTTTAGTCCGGGAGCGGTTAATCAACCGGTAAAAAAAAATCTAAAGGGTAAAAAGAAAATCAAACCCTCTGAAGATCCGTGTTACTTCGTTATAAAATTTCCCGAAAAAACAACATACCTGATCTATGAGATGAGAACAATTGTAGTGACCTCAGTCCTCCTACTTATAGCATGTGGTATTTTTACAACCGCCATCTTCGTCATTCTACGCCAAAAAAGATACTCTGAATTAATGAGGGATTTTGTCAATAATATGACCCATGAATTCAAAACCCCGATCAGTTCCATTCGCCTTTCCGCAGATGTACTCCAGCACCATCCATTGATTGAAGAAGATAAAAGACTAAGTCAGTATACCAGAATAATACAGGATCAAAATCAGAGGCTAAACAACCTTGTAGAAAAGGTTCTTCAAATTGCTAAAATGGAATCTTCGTCCTTTGAACTGAAAATTGAGGATGTCGATGTACATGAACTGATTAAACAAATCAGCAGCCAGTATTCATTTAGGCTGGGAGACAGAGGTGGTAGTTTGACCCTTAAGCTCGAAGCCGAAAATCCGATGATCAAAGCTGACCGCTTTCATATGCTGAATGTGATATCGAACCTTATAGATAATGCGGTTAAATACAGCAAAGAAGTGCCGGAAGTTGTTATTTTTACCAAAAATTCGGGGAAAAGCATTGAAATAATGGTTGAGGATAAAGGTGTTGGGATCCGGGAAGAAGATCAGCAGAAGCTGTTCCAGAAATTCTATCGTGTTCCTACCGGCAATCTGCATAATGTCAAAGGCTTTGGAATTGGTTTGTATTACGTCAAGCGTATTTGTGATGCGCATGATTTCGGCCTGAACCTCGAAAGTGTCTACCAGGAAGGAACTAAAGTAACCATTTACTGCAAAAATATCACCTGATGAAAAAAGCAAAGTTGTTGTATGCCGAAGACGACGAAACCCTAAGCTTTATTACTAAAGATCATCTTGAATTACAAGGTTACGAAGTGCACCATTGTATCAATGGCGCACAGGCCCTTGAAGCATTTAAAAATGAAAAATACGATTTGTGTATTTTTGATGTGATGCTGCCTGAAATGGATGGATTTGCATTGGCCGAAGCAATTCGGAAAAAGGATCAGCAGATACCAATCCTTTTTTTAACTGCCAAGTCCATGAAGGAGGACCGAATCCACGGCCTCAAACTGGGAGGTGATGATTATCTCACCAAGCCTTTCAGTATTGAAGAACTCATTCTTAAAATTGAAATTTTCCTAAGGAGAAGCAGGGTATTCGAAGCACCTTCGCAGGATGTTGAAATTTCAGTTGGAATTTACAAGTATTTTCCATTGGAGTATCAGCTCACCCTGGATCATGAAGTTAGAATCTTGACACAGCGGGAATCCGAATTGCTGGATTACCTGATTAAGAATAAAAATAAAGTAATCAAAAGGTCTGCAATACTTGAGACGCTCTGGGGAGAGGACGATTACTTTATGGGACGTAGTCTTGATGTGTTTATTTCCCGATTGCGCAAATACCTGGGCAATGACCCGAACATAAAGATCGATAATATACATGGTATTGGCTTCAAGTTTGTCTGCCCTTAATTGGCAAAAGCTTTTCATCGGATGTATTGTGATGGCCCTCTATACCTTAGTATTACAGGGACAGAATAATCCTTTTGAAATCAGCAGTCGCAAAGCCGCTAAAGCAGATTCTTCAGCAACTGGAACAGCGCAAGCACTGAATCCATTTGAGCTGATAAAAGCCAGGGCTGATGCATCCAATAGTACAGTATTAGTCAGAGATCACTGGAAGCAGGAAATAGATCGATTACTGAATATCAGGAGCGACCCGCAACAAGTGAGGTCAATGCTTTTTTGGTTTCTTCTGTTTTTGACTTTTATGCTTGCTATAGCGGTCAATCTCAATCGCGGATTGGTTGCCAAATTGTACAGGACGAGCTTTAATCTTAATCTATTCAATATTCTTTACAGAGACAGCAGAGAAGAAAGCAGGCTCATATTTCCACTTCTCTACGGGCTTTATTTCGCTGGACTTAGCATATTTGTTTACTTGTCTTTGATTGTATTCAAACAAAGCAATTACAGCATGCTGTTGATCGTACTCGCTGCAGCCGTCATGCTAGTTTACCTCGTTCGTCATCTGAGCCTGAGGCTGCTGGCATCCGTCTTCAAAATAGGCAAAGAAGTCGACCATTATCTCTTTAATATTATTTGTTTTGGCTCCTTAATGGCAATTATACTAATTCCCTTGGATTTTGTGATCGCTTTTTCAAGGGAAGAATGGGCCCGCAAGCTCATCATTCTCGGCGCAGTATTTCTGATGCTTGCCTATCTTTTTCGACAATTAAAAGAAATACTGGCCAGCTCAAATCTTTGGTCGAGATCCATATTTCATTTTTTATTGTACCTTTGCGCCTTCGAATTTGCGCCCCTCGTCTTTCTAGTAGTGTATATACATAGACAAGGCTGGGTTTAAGTTTAAGGTGTGCCTACAAAAACGACAAAATCCGCAAATAATGCCGACTCCAGGTATCTGAAGGTATCTTCTATCCTGGTTTCTCAACCCAAACCGGAGAGATCACCATATTTTGATATAGAGACCAAGTACGGAATAAGAGTTGATTGGCGATCATTTATTCAGGTTGACGGATTTACAGAAAAGGAATTCAGGCGCCAGCGAATCCGTATGGAGGAATTCCCTTTTGTCGTATTTACAAGCCGCAATGCGATTGATAATTTCTTCAGACTGGCCGAAGAAATGAGAGCCAGAATTTCCGAGAATACAAAGTATTTCTGTGCCACTGAAAATATTGCCAACTATCTTCAAAAATTCATTCTTTACCGCAAACGCAAGGTGTTCTTTGGTACGAAGAAACTCAATGACATCGCCAATTACTTCAATAAACACAAGGACCAGGGACAGTTTCTACTGCCGTGTTCAGATACTGGCAACAATGACGCATCGGATTTTCTAAAGACCACCAAAGTTAAATTTGTGGAGTCTCCGATGTACCGGACAGTCAGTGCAGACCTTTCGGATCTGGCAGACATTAAGTATGACATTCTCGTTTTTTTTAGCCAGTTGGACGTAAAGTCACTCTTTGATAATTTTCCGGATTTCGTACAGGACAAAACCAGAATAGCTGCCTTTGGTCCGGCAACATGTAAAGCCGTACTCGAAGCGAACCTGATACTTGATATTCAGGCTCCGACGCCGGAGACGCCTTCGATGACAATGGCTCTGGAAGCATATCTCACCAGGAGTAATAAATAATCAATTATTCGTGCAGATCGATACGGTACATCTGGGGCTTCGTTTGCTTGACCCCTTACCTGGATTTCAAGCCCATGCAAAGTTGGCTCCGTTTCCTTCCCGATTGAAAGAATTGCCGGCGCCTGACCACAAAGTAGCCAGTGTATTGTTGCTTCTAATGCAGAAGAACGGCAAGACTGTTTTTCCATTGATTCAGCGCAACCTGGGCTCGGAAAAGGATCCTCACAAAGGACAAATAGCCCTGCCGGGCGGAAGGCGTGAGCTCACTGACCCTAATCTTGCCTTTACGGCATTGCGAGAGACACAAGAGGAAATAGGGATACCTGCACAGGAAATTACGATTGTTGGATCGCTCAGCCCGTTGTACATACCTGTCAGCAAAAACATGGTACATCCGTATGTTGGATGGACCAGTGCGGATAGTATTTTTAAGACTCAGCCTGAAGAAATTCACGAAGTTTTCCTTTGTGGAATAGACCAACTCCTTGCTCCTGATATTTTTCAGGCAAGAATTATTAATACCAGTTATGCCAAGGAGCTGAGTGTCCCGGGACTCCTGCTAGGTGATCGATGGGTATGGGGCGCAACGGGTATGATTTTATCTGAACTCCGAGAGCTCCTGACCGACCAAAACGGTTGACCAACATATCAATAAGTACCGTAAATCCCTGACAACAAGTAATTTGAATTTTATTCATGTAATAGTAAGACAAGGGCTCATCTGGACCGGCATGGAGGCTGCATAGATTATTTTCCAGTCACTCCTTAAATTCGCCTTGCAATGGCTCACTACTACGATGAAGTTTATGATATTGTAAGATCTATTCCCAAAGGGAGGGTCAGCAGTTATGGGGCGATTTCGGCATTTTTAAGCCTTGGTTCAGCCAGAATGGTAGGCTGGGCACTCAACCAGCTTAAAGGCACAAAGCATAAAGTGCCTGCACACCGTGTGGTCAATAGCCAGGGGATATTGAGTGGCGCAAATAATTTCGTCGGTTCACCTGGGATGAAGGGCTTGCTGGAAAAGGAAGGGGTAGAAGTCAGAAATAACAGGGTTTTGAATTTCAATGAGATTTTCTGGGATCCTTCAAAAGAAATTATTTAAAGATAATTAATTGAAAATGAATAAGTATTGGATCATCTGTGCATTGCTCATTGTGTCTTCGTCGCATTTTTTGTCAGCTCAGAATAATGATGTGCTGGGTCTTTGGATCAATAGGGATGATAAAGATGGCCGTCAAAAATCAGTTTTGGAGATTTATATGAAGGACGGGATGTTATTTGGCAAAATAATCGAATTGCTTCCGGCTGCAACAACCAAGGTTTGTAACAATTGCCCGGGAGATAAAGCCGGAAAGTCACTAATTCAGATGGACATATTATGGAATATGAAGCCAGATGGCAAAGAATGGTCAGGTGGCCAGATTGTTGATCCGAAAAATGGAAAAGTGTATTCTTGTATCATTGGACTCGAGTCTCCTGAAAGGCTCAATGTCAGAGGCTATTTGGGTTTCAGTTTATTGGGCCGGACCCAAACCTGGGAAAGAAAGCATTGATTGACCAGGGTACATTTTTTCGGAATTTGAGGTAATATACTGTGGTCAGGATGCAATAATAGATGTCCAAAGGCAGTTAATTAAATACCAAGAAAATTATAACCCGCCTATGGTCGACAGTTTTACACTCCATTCATTAGTACGTTTTGTTTACCAGGAAAGTTGCGAAGCTGAAAATCTGCAACTTACTGAACTTGCAAAGGAAGATTCTGAGATCCGTGAGGAAATCAACGAGATCCGTGTGGCTAAAAGTCTTCTGCCCGGAGCGTCTTTTTATCCGCGTCTTGTGACAATAGATAAAATATTAGCTTATAGCAGAAAACAAGCCTAAAAGCGGTCTAAATTTAAATAGACTTGCATCGTTCTTTAAGCCATTTTTTCTGATGGGTATTGCAATATTTCTGAAGCCTTGAATACACTTCCCTGTGATAGTTGTTGAGCCATTCAACAGATGTTCGGTCCATCATATTGTACTCGATCAGGCTTGTGTCAATCGGGAATAATGTCATGGTTTCAAATGCAAGAAATTGACCATCAGGTCCCTCACAATGTGGCACAGACAGGACAAGGTTTTCGATGCGAATACCATGGGATCCTTCTTCATAATATCCTGGTTCATTGGAAGTCAGCATTCCTACAGTATATTCTGTACTCCCACGTTGATTAAAAGCTGTTACAAATCCTTGTGGCGGTTCGTGTACATTCATAAAAAAACCAACACCATGACCTGTGCCATGGCTGTAATTCAATCCTAAATTCCACAAAAATTGCCTCGCCAGAATATCAAATTGAATTCCTTTGGTTCCCTGTGGAAAGATACAACGTGCAAGAGCGATATGTCCCATCAAAACTGCTGTGTATTGCTTTTTGATTTGTGGTTTGATTCTGCCGAGACGTATCGTCCGCGTAATATCTGTAGTACCGTCAAGATACTGTCCGCCACTATCGAGAAGTAATATGCCTGATGGCCGGATTTTGGAAGAACTGTGCTTCTCTGGGCGATAATGAATGATTGCCCCGTTTGCGTTATATCCGACAATGGCATTAAAGCTTTCGTTGATATAAGTTCGGCTACGGGATCTGCATTGTATCAGCTTTTCAGATAATTCAAATTCAGTAGGAAATTGACCATTGGCATGTTGATCTTCCAACCACATCAAGGTATTCATAATGGCAATTGCATCTTTTTCCATGGCCCTGCGGAGGTGCTTCATTTCAGTGGTGTTTTTTACCGCCTTTTGCTGCATGATACAACTGGGCGCTGATAGAAGCGAAGATTCAGAAAGCAAAATGGAAAGTTGGGCATTGAGGGTTGACGGATCAATCCAGACTTTCTTTTTACGAAGGGTTTCTGCAAATCCCGAGATTCGCTCATACGCGCGGATAACAATATTATTTTTTGCTAGTGCTTTTCGAATGGATTCAGGAATTTTACTGGTTTTAGTAAAAAGTATGGATTCTTTGGGTCCAATGGCAAGATAAGCTACAAATACAGGGTTGCATGGCACGTCACTGCCACGAAGATTGAGAACCCATGCGACCTCGTCTAACGCGGAGACAAGAAACCAGTCTGCAGATAGTTTTTTCATAGACTTCCTGACCTCATTGAGTTTTTCTGCCCGGGTTTTACCGGCATATTTTACCTCATGCTCATAAACAGGAGTGATGGGAAGGGGGGCTCTTTCCTGCCAGATGCCATCGAGTAAGTCGCCACAGTTGGCAAGTTTTAACCCTGCGGCTTCGAGGGTCTTTTTAAAGTATCCGATCTGCGCCATGGAGTAACACCAAAAATCGCAGCCAACCACGGAACCGGTTGGCAGGGTTTTGCATAACCAGTCTACATACTCTGCCTGCGTCTGAACCACTAATTTATGTAAGACGAAGGCTGTGCCCTTCAATTCTTGCTCAGCCTGAAGGTAATACCTGGAGTCCGTCCATAATCCGGCGTGGCGCTGGGTAACGATCGCAGTTCCGGCAGAACCGGTAAATCCGGTCAGCCACACACGTCCAGACCAATGTGCCGGTGGATACTCACTTTGATGCGGGTCCGAAGTTCCCTGAAGGAAAGCGTCTATTTTTCGATCGCGCATGGTCTTTCGTAATAGGCTGATTTTATGCTTGTTATCCATTTTTATTAATTTACAATAATTTCCTAAGCACGATGATAAAATCTTATTTATAAAATTTTTTTCTTCCATATTTTCTCCATCTAGCACTATAAATTTGTTTATTTTCTTTCCAGTAATACATGATGATATTAATAACATTAATAATTCTGCATTATTATTTGTAATAATGTCAATTTCTTTTATAAATTTAATAATAAAATCATAGTATGTTATTTTT